>JAGCFN010000090.1 GCA_017650085.1 Bacteroidaceae bacterium
AAGCATAATTTATCAGTTTTTGAATAGAACGGCCTTTCCTTACGATACCTTGCCACACAACGTTGTCACCGTCCCAGAAACGTTCACCGTACACCGGGAAAACTGGGATTCTGTCGATTTCTAGCGTGATTGGTTGGTCGATGAAGTCGTTGTTGAGCAGTCGGTACACTTCGCACTTGTTCTTGTTCATGCGATAATATGTGACAATCGCCATCGTGTCAGGCGACTTGTTGTCTGTAGTGTTGACAACTGCTCGAACGCCTTTCGGAGTAGTCCATTCTTCGCCGTACTTCGCCTTCACCCACGCCTTCGAACGGTATTCGACAATTCCGGCCTCCATCGCGTCATGTCCGTCAATCTCGGTCGAATCTGGGTCAAAATAAACGTTCTCGACCTTGTCAATGTTATACAAAGCGGGTACGTCAACCGACTCACCAGTCTCTGGATCCATGACAGTTTCTGACCCGATGGCCATGTATGCCAAGCCGAACGCCACGTTGCTATACAGAGCATCGTACGGAGCTCTGGCATTGCTGCCAGACTTCAGAAACGCTTCGCAAGCCTGGTCGATTTCATCGATTGGTGAATAATACTTGTACGGATAAGACGCGTACACGTTGACCGTGCTGTTGACGCTGTTGCCAAGCACGTTGACGGTACGCTTCGTCGGACGAGTCGCGTCGATGACGGCGAGGTCGTCGTTGTCCCACTGTTCCCCGCTTAGGAACGAGCGGTCTTCCTTTATGTTACTAATCTGGGTACTTCTTTTTGCGTTGGCGCGTGTTTCGAAATCCTTCCACGCCTTTATAGCTTCGTCAATTTTCAGCATTGGCAAACCTCTTTTTCCCCTATAAAGTAGGCTCGCCGTAGTGGCGAGCCTTCTTGACTAGTCCTATTCCTCGGACTTCGCTTTCAGCACCTCTTCCAAGATTTTCTTTGACTCGGCGTCAAGCTGCTTGAACCACGGCTGATCCTTGTATCGCTCGGTGTAGCTCTTCTGCACACCGTTCTCGTTGACCAACTTCAGAGGGTTGCCCTTTGCGACTGGTTCGATGCGCGAGCCAACATTGGCGACGGCGTTGCCACCGAGTCGGCCAAGAAGGTAAGCAGCCTTGTTTACGTCTATTTCACTAGATTTCTCAGGAAACAAAGTCCTGAACTGCGAATATTTGTCACTTCCAAGCCATATCTCCGGTTTACGCAAACCTAGAGCCTTCTGCAACCGTGTACGGTTGAAGTCCTCGGACTTAGGCAATATTGTGCTTGGTGCTAAGTCTAAAGACACCTCGCCTTTGATGTCAGCATCGACAAGTTTCGGCGCTCTTACGTCAGCGTCGTAGTAGTCCAAAATCTTCTTGGCGCTAAACTTTCCGTTTGCATCAGGTTTGATACCGAACAATTTTGCCATGCTAGGAACCTTGACTGCTTCGTCGTACTTATGTCCGGAAAAGTCTACAAGGAAACCGTGGCCGAAATTATGTCCGTCAACTTCTATACGACCTCCCAAGCGCTTCCCTGCCACATCCTTGTTGTACAAGTTCACGGCCTTCTCGATAGCGACACGTTCGTCACCAGCGCCAGTCCTTGCACCGCGCTGGAATCCTCTAGCAACGTCCTTTGCAAACTTTGTAGGTAGCTGGTTAACTGCACCAGCGGCCATCGTAGCCAAGCCTGGGCGGGTAGCGCCCAGCGATGCGGCGAGAACGGCATCTTCGAGATCTGCTTCCTGTCCGGTCGTTGACGCGGCTTGCTTCGCATACTGTCTTGCGACCTCTGCACCTCCCTGTCCGATAATTGCGTCGAGAGAACCCATAAGCAACGGATTAGCTTTCGGAATAACTACAGACGGAGCGACAACTTGTGCAGTATTTGCAAGCACGTCTATGGCCTTCAGCTTTTTAAGCGTAGAATCGTCACCGCCTTCTCCAGTAAGGACTGCGTTTTCGATTTCTTGCGTGTAGGACGGAAACAGCAACTTGCTGACCCAGTAGTCAGCTCCTTGCTGACCTTCCTTCAACATCTGAGCACGGTCGTACTGTTGCTGAGCTTCACCTAGCTTGTTCAAAAATCCTTGGAAACCTTCCGGAGTCGAAGTGTCGTATCCAAACTCCTTCTTTCCGATTCCGCGCAAGTCGAGAGGGGTTCGACTGTACCAATCCTTGCCTTCCTTTGCTTCTCCGAGCAACAGTGGCAGAATCTTGGAAGCTTCGACCTTTTTCTCGACATCCCACGGACTGTCGCCACGGAAGTTACCGTCAACCCACTGCATCATAGAATCAGCAGGAAATTCTGCGATATCGGAAAGTTCCTTCTCGGTAATGTCCTTGTACGGCTTCTTCTTGAAGAGAGCTTCTCTATATTGGTTGGCGTACTTTAGAATATCCTCGTCGATATTCTTAGACCACTGTTCGCCCCAGATTTCCTTGTTGTAATCGGCACGAGCCTTGGCAGCTTCTACAGCCTTATTGATGATAATGTCCCTGTAATCATCGTACGTTATCTTCTTCTCAGCCATAGTAACTCCTTACTTGCTAAATCCGCCGGAGGAGCGCTTGATTCGAGTTCCGTCCTTCGTGAAAGTAACTGTCTTTCCGTTTACTTTCTTCGTAACGGAGTCCTTCTTGGAAATGTTCATCTCGGTTCTTATAGCATCGTCGGTATACTGCGAGTAGGAATCCTCGACAGCCTTCTTGCTTGCTTCGAAGCCTTGCTTGGCTCCTTCCTGAGTCGTCATCTTCTGGACTTCGAGAACCTTGTTCATAAGTTCTTGCGAGAACGGAAGCTTTTCTGCGTCCTTAAGGAACTCGGCAACAGCATCCTTGCTCGGACGTCCTTTCTTGTCGAAACTCTTCTGCAGCTTGCCGACAGCGAGTTCCAAAGTGTTGGCCGTGTCGCCAGCGTTCGGAGTACCTGTCTTGTTTGCAAACGGGTTTCCGACATAGTCCTTGCCAGTCAATTCCTTGTATTCCTTGAGCTTGTTCTGAAGGTTGAAATTGGCCACGTCCTTGCTCTTTTCGTCCTCTGCCCAAGCGATTTCACGATAGGCGTCGATGATGTCCTTCTCAAGAGCCTTTGTCTGGGTCTTTATCTTGTCCTTGTTCGCCCACTGGAACTGGAAACGGTTGTTGATGGCTTGCTGATGTGCCAAACTGTTGCCCATGTCGCCGATTCTGGCACGGTTGGCAGCAAGTAGGCGCTCCATTGCATCGGCGTCGCCATACTTTGTCGTTATTTCGGACAGTTCTTGCTTCAGTTTGGAGATTTCTGCCTCGTTCTGGGCAATTTCTTGCTGGATTGCGGCAACCCCGGCACTCGTAGCCTGGTTATTGGCAACCGCCGCGTTCTGTTGCGCTTGCCACGCAGCCTGTGCGGAAAGTCGCTGCTGGTCAGCCTCGTAGCCAGCACGGGCCATCTCGGCATCGTGTGCTGCGAAGTTCTCGTATTCGGCTTTTCCAGCGTTGTATGCGTCAGTAGCTGCTTGACCGCGATGACGAATTGTCGGCATGTCGAACTGCGTCGGAAAGTACTGTCTATATTGGTTAACGTATGCCATCTAAAACCTCTTTTCTTCCATAAAGTAGGGTCGGTTAGGCGTATCCCACTGCGTAGTTCTCGGAGTTCCACTTGCCTAAGTCACCCTGCACACCGATACCACGGCTGACAACCGGATAGACCGCTCTTCCGATACTCGGAGCCTTCAACAATTCTTGCGCAGCTTCAGCAGCCTTGTATGTGTTCGGATATTCCTTGAACGTGTACCACTTAGGGGAATTGCCCCAACGCACCTCGATTCTCGCATCTGGTGTCAAACGGATGCCGGACACGGCACTAGATGACACCTTGAACGGCCTTCTCGAAGATGATTCGTTCCAGAATGCCGGTAACTCTTTTTCAGTCTGTAGACCCAAGTTCAGAGCAGTCCTCAACTGCTTGGCGTTCATTCCCGGACGTACGAAACGCGTGATAGCCCTGTTATGCTCGTCAATAGTCTGCATTCTACCAGCGGCTTCTATTGTATCGGCATAAGCCTTGCCTAGACTGTTGTAGTTCGCGTTAGGTCCTGGGAGGTATGAAACGTCATAATTGTGGAACGCGTCCGGAGAGAATTCGGTCGGATAGTTCTTTGCAGCAAAAGTATCAGCATTCGCAGTAAGTTGTCTGCTTTCGAGGTCGCTACGACTTGGAATAAACGACAAGGAGATGCCTCCTCGCGAGGCACCGCCAAGACCCATGCCAAGAATCAGACTAAACAACTGCTTAGCTATATCTGCCTTGTTCGCAGCCATACGCTAGTCCTCCTAAACTTGGTCGATTCCTCCGAACGCGTTGGATACCGGATAACCTTCGTAATTCATCGGAGCAATCACATTTCCAACACGTGTCGGCATCGCGTATTCCGGATTTGGAGCGACTGCAACTTGTCCCATCTGTTGCAACTTCATGCGGAGTTCCGCATTACGTTGCTCAAGCTGGGAAATCCTTGCACTGATCGTACCAATCTTGTTCTTGCTGTCGAGAATGTCGGCGTATTCTTTGTTGGCCTTGTCTATCTTGTAACCGAGCAAGGCGCTACCGCTAGACGAGCCATCTTCGCGCATCGTCTTGAGGTATTCCTTGTCTCCACCCTTGATTTCCGGATTTCCGAACCCGGCCCAGTTAAATGTGAAAGCCATTATTTTTTACCTCCATAGTAACTGGCCAAGAAGTTCAAGCCACTTCCTCCAAGACCGCCCACCAAATCCCAAGGTGAAGTGCCTTGATTAGCCTTGGCCGTTCCAGCAATGGCATTGGCTTGAGTCTGCAACACCGCATTGCGATTTTGGATTCCAGCAGACATAGCATCGCTGAGACCGTTGAAGTACGAATCACGATCCTTTCCGTAGGCATCGACTTCGTATCTGGCACGGTCATTACGAGCGTTGTAATTGTTCCAGTTGTTCTGAGAGTTGGTATTGTATTCGCTGAGAGCCATCTGACGGTCTTGCATTAACTTGTTATAAGCCTTCTCCCATTCTTCGCTGGCGAGAGCTTGCTGCTTTGCACCGACACGGTTGATGAAATCCGAGCTGAACCGATTTCCACCGGATGCTGCACTGTTCTCGATTGCTTGCATCGCCGCTGCAGCTCGCTGGTTCGCATACGGATCCATGAAACTTTCGACACCCTTGTCATAAGCGAAAGAATCATTCTGGTAGACAGGACTGGAAAGGAAATTGTCAAGCGCTGAGTTGTATTTCTGTGCACCTTGTCCGTATGTGTTGTTGACAAAGTTACTGAACGATCTGATGTCCGCCTCGTTCATGGCACCGGCTTCCTTGGCAAGTCCAGCAATCCTGTCATAAGCTTCAGAAGCTCGTTCAGCGTCGGACTTATTGCCAAGGTAACTGCCTAGTGCTGATGCTGCTCCGAGACCCGCTATAACTGGCCACATATTAGTCCTCCTTACCCGGCTTCTTCACCGACTTCTTTACTGGTTTCTGCTCTTCATCGGCCTCGTCCATGTCCATCTTGTCGAGATAGTCCTCCATCGCAGACGTGAGAGCTTTAAGCTTTGCGAGAATGTCCTTGTTTTCCATAACAAAATTCCTCTTTCTTTGATAAAGTAGGGTCATCTGACGGCTTTAAGCTGCGTAGCCGCTCCGAACACTTGCACTTGTACTACTCCGGACTCCGGCAACACGATGGCGGTGTCTCCCGGCTTTACCACCAGAGCCGAAACGTTCCCACTGTTGCCGAAGAGCATCGCCGGGACTGGTCTCGTCACAGTGAAAGGCAGGGCAAGACTGCCCGCGTCTGCCACAGCGTCGAAAGCAGTGAAGAACGGACTCATGACTATGTGCCAGCTGTTGACCGTACGCTCGTCCCAAGTACCAGTCAAGACCGTGTTGAGGTCGATTATAGGCGATGTCTTGTTGATGGTTCCGCTATACATACAGCCTCCTAGATGACGCTAGTCGTCGGAGAAATTCTCTGGCTGCATCCAGTGAGTTCCAACGCAGTCGGATGAGAGTATGTCAATCTAAGCACACATAAACGATTATACCCAAGATTGTGAAAACGTACTCTATGACCATAGTTACCAGTTTTACCGAGCTTAGCCGTTCGGATGTGTCCGAACGTGTTACCGCCATCTCTGGACACTTCCAGCAAAAGCTCTGGTTGGAGTTCGTAGTCCTCCCAAGTTCCTACATTTGTCTCTACGGCCAACTCGTTGAAGACAAACGGCTTTTCGTCGTTAACGATAACCGCACCTTGTCTGTGACGAATCATCGGAAGCCGTTCAGGCTTGCCGTCAACGATTCGGTCACCGTAGTCTTCCCACCAGTAAGAATCGCTGTGACGGTATTCGCAACCGTCGTTGGCAAACGCGATGAACTCACCCTTGAACCAGACCATGTCTGACGCTCTCCAGCGAGTCTCGTCGCCGGAGTCTAGGACTCGTGACGTTCTCTGGTGCCATTCCTTAGTCTCGGTATCGTAACACCAGGTCTCTTGCAGATTGCCGAGGTGCAACACGTAGAAATTGTGGCTACCTTGTGCGTAAGCGAACGCGTAAGCCGTGTCGCCAGTCTCTTGCAACAACTTGTCGTCTAGCCAATCCTCGGAAATTTTGGTATAGCTCTGTCCTGAGACCATGAGCACAGCCTTTGCATAACTCTCACCAGAACCGAGGTAGTACAGATTGCTTCCACAGATGGCGACGCTGTTAGGAGCTTGCAGACCGTTGGACATGTTCGCAGTGTATGACTGCCTCTGCCAAGTAGCGTCTTCCGATGCGCCTCGTTGCCAGATCTCGACCGACTTGTACCCGAAGAGGTAAAGGTTCGCACCGATGGCGGCTATTGCACGCACGTTGTCCGAAGAGCTCTCCGCGTTGAAGAATTGCTGGACTCCGTAAGAATCCAAGAACATCCACTCGAACGCGTCGACCGTCTTTGTCAATACCTTGTATGCGTTGTTTGGGTCGTAGACTGGTTGCCTCTGACCAGAGACTATTTGTGTCTGGAATACCTCGCGTGTATCGCTGTTCAAAGGATACGGAATACTGTAGTACAAGAACCCGCTAGTACGGTCATTGATAACCACGCTGCCTCCCACGACAGCTACGTGGCTTGGATTAATTTGACCGCCTTCTCCGGTCACACGCTCCGGAAGAGTTATTCTGCGTAAATTACCGCCGTCAATCAAGTTGTAAGCCCAGAGGTCTGAACCGTCAGCCACGAGCAAGTAAGGATTGATTCCGCCAGTCTCGGCGAAGTGAACCCGGCTGGTTCCGCTGGCGACATCGCCAATCTTAGTGCAGTTGCCGACATAGTCAAGCAGATACAAGGACTTGCCGAACACGACGAAAGCGTTTTCTTGCTGGGTCTGGCTTGCCAGACCCACGCTTGAAACGTACGCTCCTCGGCACCTACCGCTACCAATCTTTCGAATAAATTCCAGTCCAGGAAGCGACGCGAGATATTGGTTCTCTTGGTTCACGTCAAGAAACATGTTACAAGACCACGAAGAGCCCATCGTGGCCGGATGCTTTCCCTTGTTCGTACCCGGTGAAATCAGATAGTTTGAGACTGTCGTCTTGGACATGAGTCCTCCTTAGATCCAAGAACCGTTGAGACCGATGTTGTAGCTGTCACGCCAGTCGGAACCGAGTTTCGACGTCTGTACCATTCTCTGCGTGATGTTGTTGCGCTTAATCATCGACTTGGCTGCAAGGAAGTCGGAAGCCGTCGAAGCCTTCTTCTCTTCGGAAAGCTCGAAGTAGTTCGCAAGACGGTTGCACAGCCCAGCCATGAGAACTTCGTTATAAAGGTCTGACAAGTAAATCGTGTCTTCGAGAGTGTAAGACGGTAGCTTGGAATTGTACCAGATGCGCACCTTATTGCGAGGGTCGCCATCGAGCGTAAGGATGCCGACGAGGCGACGCTGTCCGTGGTCTGACATAGTCTGGGTCTCGACTTCGGTATTGTATGTCCATGAGAGCGCAGTCGTTCCAGGATTCTTGTACGACTGGTCGATAAGGTTGGAATTGCGCAACACGATGAAACGGTCGCCAACTGCTCTGGCAACACTTTCAATCTTTTGCGGCGGTTCCATGTCTATCGTGTTCGGAGCAGTCTCGCCGTCTTGCAACTTACGGATATAGATAACCCGCGCTTGCGGCCCGTCCACCAATTGCTGTGACATGGCGATGTAGCCTTCATTGTTGAGCTGTGTAATTAGTCTGTTGAGCTCCTTTACACCGACAACGTTGAGATTGTCGTCGCCAGACTCACCGACGGATTCGCCCAGTCCGGCCATTCCGATTGATTCATAGGCATCTTGGATTAATTGGTTTACGCTGAGCATTAAAAACCTCACTTTTCTTCAATAAAGTAGGCGTGAAAACAAGAAAGCCGAGCTTTCGCCCGGCTCTCCCAAGGAGTAACACTATTATTCTCTTGTCGATTAAGCCTCGAAGTAGAGAACCACAGCTTCACGCGGTTCGTACAGCGCAGCAGCGTACGTAGAGTCGAGGCGATAGAGCTTGTTGAGGTTCGTACCGTCGCCGAAAATACGCATCTTGATGCTGGAGCCACCAACCGTGGAGACCATTTCGTCCGTAGAGCCCGGAAGCACGTCGAACTGATAAGTGTCATAGGCGAGGCAGTCCTCAGAGCGGACTTCACCGATAACGTAATCAGTGTTGGCGGTCAGAGCAGCCGCGAGCGTGAGCGTGGTCGTGCCAGTCGGTACCCAAGCATTCGGGTTACCGAAAGCCTTGCCATCGAGAGTGATGCGGAGCGGGGAAATCTTACCCTTCGTACCACCGTTGGACACTTCGTTCACGATGATGTGGAACGGCACCTGAGTCTGGATACCAGATTCGTCGACGATCTTGAGACCAGCGACAGTGAACATAGCACCCTTCACCAAGTTCGTACCAGTGATTTCCTTGATTTCAGCGAAGCCCTGAGCAACGTTGTCAGCATCGAGGACAGCATCACCGAGAGTGATAGAACCAGTGTAAGCAGAGCCGATGTGGATGGTCGGCAAGTCCGGAGATTCGACCCACTTTGCAGTACCGAAACGACCCACAGCGTTCTCACCATAGACACGCTTGAAGTCCTCGGACGGCATCTGGAACTTGTTCAGACCCTTGCCAGTAATCACAGCTTCTACGTCCGGATCAAGGAAGCCGATGAGCTTCGAACCGAGAGCGAGCTTGCGGAGCTTTGCCGTAGCGGCAGAAAGGTTACCGAAATCCGCACCGTCAAGAGCTGCGGAAGTCTTCGTAACGACGATACCGTGAGCAGCCTTGAAGATTTCCTTTTCAACAATCTTCTTTTCCTGACCACGTGCCAAGATTTCAGCCATCGGCTGACCAATCTGGTCGTCGAAGGATTCGAGGTCGCCAAGGCGCTGGAACGGGCCGAGTTCCTCAGAAACGTTGTCGTTGTCGATGAACACTTCGGTTTCGACTTCGGTCACGTTGGACGGGTCGGCGACAACACCGTTGACAAGCTTCGGCTTGCCCGGAATGTAGAGCTTGTAGCTGTTTCCGTACTTCTTGCGTTCGAAGTCGGCCTGAGACATCTTGCTGACAGAAGCTTTCGTGAACACACGGGCGTCAGCAACGTTGGAAGCGATGCACTGAACCTTCACGTTGTTAGTGAACTGGTTGGTCGGAGTGCTAGTTTGACCGTAAATTGCCATATTAAATTTTCCTTTTCGCCACGCTCTGAATAACGTTTTGAAATGCGTGACAAATTGTGACAGGACAGAATGTCCATGTCGGGTTTAACTTTTGTTTGCTCCGTGCGTTCGGAACTGTGTCACGCATATCTGGCTGAGCCGCCAGTTGGCGAAAAGGTTTGGTTAGCTATTCCAACCCTTGTCAATAAGTAAAGTAGGATAAGACAAAAAAAGCTGCCAAAAAATGGCAGCCTTTTGTTCTAATACGGTTATTTGTTACCGATTGCGACGCTTGTGAACCCAGTCAAGCATGGCCGCAGGGTCGTTGTAAATGTTCGGAGCAGTCGGAGTGCTCGCACCGACTCCGGGCTTGCCCATGCGTGGCATCCTTGGAACAGTTTCGACTGGTGCCGAACGCTTCTGACGGATTTCACGGGCGAGGTCATGGCACTCGATGATGGCAAGGGTCGGATTGCTTCCACGGCTCATGACACGTACAAACGTTTCGCGGTCTTGCAGCATCTCGTTGAGAACCAACGGGCCATCCGGAGTACTGAAAATGAAGTCTCGGACAGCCGGAGCTTCGTCCAGCACTTCCGCCAATCCATTACTGACACCTTTCTTGAGACGAGTCTCGAACTCTCCGTAACTTTCGCCGAACTCGGTCTTGGCATTAGCGTTGAAGTAATCGACTACTTGCTGGCGCTGTGCTTGCTCTTCGGCTTCGCGCTGTTTCTGCTCGGCTTCCTTTGCTTGCTGCTCGGCCTTCTGCTTCTCGATCTCGGCCAAGCGCTGGTCAACTCCACGCTGAGTCAAGTAGCTAATGTAAGCGTCGTCGCCACCCTTGCCGTCACCAAAGTCTTCGCGAGTCTTGACAGGCTCATCTTCCTTCTTCTCGGTCACCGACTTCTTGAACTCGTCGAACTGCGCTTGGAATTCCTTCTTGAGCGATTCGCGCTGTTCTTCGAGTTCGGCCTTGTGCTTCTCCTTCATCTTGGATAACTGACGTTGGAAAGCATGGCTGGCCTTTTCTTCTTTCGAAATCTTGGACAGGTCAGGCTTTTCGGACGGAGGTTCCGTCGATTCGGCTGGTTCATCCTTTGTCTCGTCCTTCGTCTCTTCGTGCTGGTTATCGGTTTCCGAAGTCTGGTCACCGTCAACCGGAGCTTCGCTCTCTTGGTTATCGGTTGACACTTCTTCGGAAGCGGTTTCAGTCTGTTCCGGCTGTTCTGAAGGAGTCTCGACGGTTTCTGTCGGCGTTTCGACGGTTTCCGTCTGCTGTTCGGCTGATAGGCCGAGTTCTTCTCTGAGCTTGTTTGCGTAATAACCCATGTGTTATTCCTCTTACATTGTTGTAGTTGCTTCGAATCCGAGTCCTTGTCGGTTTCCGTATATGTCGGTAGTGACTATTGCTGACTCGATTTCAATTTCTTCGTGCTTGCGCTTGTCCCTGTTAAGGTACAGGAGCTGGTCGCGTATCGCGGACGTTCCTACGCGGAACAAGTACTTGATGATTTCTTTCGGTTGACGGTTAGTGTCAACCTTGTCGAGCTGTTTCAGGATTCCCAAGCGCACGTTGCACTGGAAATCCTCATCGTTGCTGTGCTCAAGCCAAAGCCTACCGTTCTTGACGGCGTCGACGATGACCCAGTGTGTGATAGAGTTGGCGAACACGCCAAGCATATCGTCTATGTCTCTTGGTATCGTGCCTTTCTGTCTGAGTATTATCGCCTCCTTCAAAGCTGTCGCATACTCGACATTGTTCAATATTTCAACGTTTCTGGCCATGTGTGTTACTCCCAGCCTTGTTGCTAAGTAAATTACTCCATTCTCAACTTTTCACACGCTTCTTCGGTCTTAGCGTAAAATTCTTCTTCTGGTACATCCTTGAAGAAATGCTCGTATACCCAAGCGACGTTGCAGATTGGCGGACGCTTGTCGTAGATGGTGCAGATGTTGTTCTCCAGGAACTTGCAACTACCATCCTCCTTGGCAAACCCGGCCATGCTTGGGACTTCGCCCACGTGTCGGCAACAGTTGCCACATTTCGTACAAATCCAACCCATTGAGACTTCCTTTTCAAGCAGTTTATATCAACCCATAAGTCTGCGAGCATAGTCGCGATGCTTTGCGTGGTTGTCTTCCGTTTTTTGCTGCATTTGAGGGTCGTCAGCCGTGTAGCGGTCGAGACATGTGAGTGCGAGCGCGTCCGCGATGTCGGTGGACATCTTCAATGCTGCTCTCAATTCCTCTTTCTTGGTTAGAAGTAACCGACCTTGGTTATTATGTAACCACGTAATCGCACACATCTGTCTTTTCAGTTCTGGAGTAAGGTCGAAACCGTCGCAACATAATCCGTGCTTGATATGCCAAGCAAGGTTGAAGTACATCTCGGCACGTACATTGGCATATTTTTCCTTGTTCTCTTCAGTGGCCGCTCTTGCGAAGTTGACCTGTTCGCAACTCATCTCATATTTGAGAATGTTGTACTCATAATCTGAGAACGCTGCGTCCATGTTCAGAGTGTCAATCTTTAACCGTCTATTGCTCTCACGGATTCTTCTAACGGTTTCTTCGTGGTCGATGGTTGACAGTTTCCACATTTCCAGTATCTCATTACCGCGTCGCTTGACAAATGCTGTACAGTCCCTCTCAACGCCTTCCGCACAGTCGAGACCAGCTATGACACGGTTATCGGATGTCGGAGCAGGGAACTGAGGGAATTGCCCAAGCTTGATGATGGCGGCACCACCAAGGTCTGTATTGATTAATCCGAGTATCTCTTGCTTATACATCTCGTCAGAAGTAATTCCAGACAAGATGAGCTTGTATTCTTCTTCAGCTATGTATTTGTTGTCAGTAGTGACAGCGGTGATGACTTCCCAGTCATTCTTAGGGTCAGCGAACATTACGTTCCACAGGCTCCCAGCACGTGGCGTCGTTGCGCCAACTATGCGAGTCTTGCCGTCCGGCGTAGCTCGCATACATGGGCCCCATACAGACAATATGTTGCACGGTGCCAAAAACATCTCGTCTAGGACAATAAGGCTCACCCGTGAGTAACCACGGACTGCATCAATACTTTCGTAAGACCCAAACCACACATGAGCGTCGCCCATAACCATCATCATAGGACTCATGCGCCATGTTATGTAATCGTATAGACCCCATTCATGAGCAAGGTTTTTGATATCCGCGTACAATGTTGTCTGCAATGTTTCGTAACGCTGCCCACCGACAAGGACGTTTTTGCCTATCAAAAGCGTAAGCAGTATCAACGCGGCACAGGCGTAGGACTTTCCAGCACCACGCCCACAAATCAACGCCGTCTTCTTGCACTTGCTCTTTATGAGCTTTCTCTGGTGCGGCAATAGTTTGTCACCAGAGAGGTCGATGTTTAAGTTAGCCATCAAGCCCAGTTACAGACACGTTCAGCTTCGCGTCAACCTTGTTGTCGCTCTTGACATCGACCTTGGTGATACTGTCTTCGCTCTGGTCGAAATGAAGTCCAACGATCTTGATAGCCTTCTCGATGGCGTTCATGGCCTTTTCGTCGCCATTTTTCATCGCCTTGTACAGTTCCATGCCGAGGTCGGCCTTGGTGCACAACGTTGCAAGCATCTCTGCGCGAATCTTCTTGCGCATAGCTTTTGCAGCGTCCGCCTTGGCTTTAAGAGCCTTCGCAGTCTCAGACGTAAAAGGAATGCCCGGAAGCTTCTTTTTGGGCTTTTCTGGAGTTTTTGATGGCTCAACGGCTTCATTCTGTGTATTTTCTTCCGCCATTACTTGCCTCCTTTTTCACGCTCAAGACGAGCACGGACAAGTTCGCGCAATACGCACTTAATTGATCCCACGACATCGTTGCCAAGCCATCCATATTCCTTGGACATCTCGGCATTAACGTCAGCCACCGTTACTTTGTCGGCTGGCTTTAAGAGATTTACGAATGTCTTGTCAGCTATTACTGGCTGGATGTCGACAACCTCTGCAGTTTGTCTAGTTGTCTCTACGCTCGCTTTAGTGTCTTTTTGTGGTTTTTTGTCATTTTTTGGCATATTTTAACCCCTTGTAACACCGATAAAGTAGGCTACGAGCCACTTTTATAACGAGTCGACGCATTATCGACGCAGTAACGACGCAAAAAGACCACCGGATTTCTCCGATGGTCTCGACCGAGGGAACTTCCCAAGTGTCAAATTTTGGCAAAATCCTTCAACTGTTCTTTACGGTAGGCAAGCTTGTTATCGATAACCTTCTGCTCTTCTTCGGCCATGCGACGCTTGAAGCGGCACTCGCAGCACTCGGCAGCCATGTCCACGATACTGACGACGCAACGGTGCCTTTTACCGCATGTCGTGCAAGTTTTCCAAGGGAGGTCGAACATTGGTAGATTGTTGTTTGCCTTGTAGTCGATGTCGTAGATACGCTGGCACTCATCCCATACAGCAGAGACAATCTGGTCGTGCTCCTTGTCGGTTATCGTTATCTCGGACATAACTACTCCTTCTTACTTATGGGTAACATCCCTGTAGCCAACCCCTGAATGCAAGTTATTGCCGACAAACCGAACCAAGCAAATGATTCTTCGCCATTACTCCGGAGCCCACTGGCCACGAAAGCAACAGTTAAAAGCAACAAAAATGCAGCGTAAATCCAACAAGCCCAGTTAATCAGCCGAGTCCCCAAGGAGGCAAAATTGCTTTTACCCATAACTACACCTCCCGCTTATAGATAACAATGGGGTTGTCGTTGTAATACTTCTCCATCCCCTCGACTGCTTCTCTAGGGCATAGAAACACACTCGGCTTTTGTTTCGGCTTTTTCCACGTGAAATCGACGTCGAAACCGCCGCAACCGTCGCTATGCGCTACCAATAGCAGTTCATTGAATTCCTGATTGTACCACTGCATGATTTTATCAGCATAGTCACTGACAGCTTGCTTGAACTTCTCTGACTCGACTTGGTGTTCGATATCCGTCAGCAGACCAAAGTGATGCCAGTAAGAAATAAATCTTGGATTTAATACGTCATGTATCAAGAAATCTTTTGTGACAGTCTTGTCGAGCACTATCGAGTCGACTATCGGAGCGTCCCTTAACTGCTGTTCGAGCGCTTCGACCTTTTTCTGTGAGGAAAACACGCCTTCTGGTATTTCCTTGCCGAAAATTACCGAACCGAGGTAGATCCCGACGACGAAAGCGAGAATTGTGATGACTAGTATGGTTATTGACATAATTATTACTCCTTGTGTACACGATAAATTAGTTCATTTCTGTTCTAAACGCAACACAGTTGTCACACATGCAGATATAACTCTTGCAACTATTGACAAGTTGGTTAACGGTTGTTATAATTACTATATTTAGAATGCCGTTTTTGAGCGAATTTCGGCAATCGATAACCAAAACAAGCCATAGGAGCGCCACACAATGCGCAACACACTGAAAATCAGCTACTCTTGCTACATCAAGAACCCAAAGAGGCCGTCAGCGCACTACTACGGACGCGTCCGCGAATCTGGAATGCCAGTGATGGATATCGACCTCCACACCAAGGTCAAGGCCGTTGCTGAGTCATGGGTGGCACTGCGTAGGGACGAGGTTAAGCGCTACAACCAGTACGTTGTATGTGGCGAGAAGGTGCCAGCCGACCTCGAAAGGTCGATAGTCCGTAGGAACAGCCCCCTCGTAATCGCACAGAAAGCGTCCTCTGAGGCCGTAAACATCGTCACCGTAGGGTTGGATGGTTGGGAACAAGATTTGAGACGCGTGGGACGCCGTGAGAGAACCATCGCTGTGTACAGCAGGGCTCTCAAGAATGTCGTTCCGAAGGACGCGCTCGTAACCGATATCAACGAGGACAACATCCGGTTATGGCTATCCAAGTTTGACCACCTCAAATCCGCTACAAGGAAGCACTACTCGGTCGCAACACGTGAGTTCGTCCGCTACTGCATTAAACGATACGGAATCGACCGTAACTTACTAGACAGCTTCGACTATGTCAAGGTCGAGACTGCAGAACGTCCTTACTGGACTATGAAACAGATGTACCACATCATAGAGGCGGTCGAGCATCCGGACAAGGCGGTCGAGAGACTGTACAAGGCTTATTTCTGGGTAATGGCCACCGTCGGGTCGCGACAGCAAGAGACAGCCGACTTACGATGGGAAGACTTTCGAGACGGTTGTCTCACATTCAGGGCCGAGACGACCAAGTCCGGAGAGACGCGACGTGTGCCACTCGACTGGCGTATCGCCGACATGCTGGCTCGGTTGCCGCGAGACGGAGCAATGATGTTCGGACCCGTTTCGACTGTTACACAGGCCGCAAGGTACGCCGTGCTCCGAAAGGCGGTAACCAAGTCCAAAATGCCGTTCGGATCCTTGCACACGTTTCGTCACTCGGTCTCCATGCTTATGTACAAGTCCACGAACGACATCAAGGCTACGGCGCAGCTCCTCGGCCATAAAGAGATGACAGCTCTTAAATACTACCAGGCCAGCCGACAGGCAGACGAACTTCGCAACATAGTGCAAGCAGCGTACGAGTCAGAGAATTTAATACCGGGTCCTATGGACAGGCTCATAGAGGAAGGTCTAATCTGAAACAGCGTATGCAACGTTGTGCAATAGTTGTTTCTAGTTAGAAAGCGAAAAATTCCGGCTCTGCCGCCACTCGCGAAGCGAGTGCCTTTATAATATACGTAGTATATTTAAAGAAGAAAGGTACGTCCGGTACGTCCGGTCTGTCCAGCCCAGTATTTATGCGGCTTCCAGGTGGACAGACCTTGGACAGACCTTGAGGAGGTCTGTCCACTTTTGGCGATTTTAGCGAAATTTCGCCATTTTGTAAATTTTCGTAAACATAGCATTTTTGGCCGTTTTTGTCGAGTTGCAATTCAAATTTAATTAAACTAATTTTGTATTCAGCTTAACAAGAGAGTACCGCTCGAACACAGTTAGATAATAATTTACGCCATTTCAATGTAGGTTTTGAGGCCATCGGAAACAGAATTTTGGCCACCTACTAAACTAATTAACATACGACTCGCATGGACAAGATGTGAGAGGCGATTATCTGCTAGGGCGGACTGTATAGAATTTGTTTCCCTCAGCGGTGCCAGCTTCACGGTGCTTGTCCCATCGAGAAAACAGCTGGCACCGCTCATTTATTAGGTGCAGAGGGAAAAATTATGAAACAAGAAGAAATTCTTACAGCGGTAAAAGGAGTGCTCAACGAACAGCTCGTCTCCGAAATCGCACGCCACTTCGCCGAAGCCGACAAAGACTTCCGCGAGAACATTGTACTTCGTGACAGAGTCGACTGGCTCGAAAAGCAGCTCGCGGACGCGTCGGCAGTGCTTGACAAGAAGCAGCCTGAAGCGCAGACGTTCGAGGAGTTCCAGAAGAAGATAAAGGACAACTTCCCGGACAAGCCGGAATACTGGATTAAAGACGAGGAAAGGCCGATATACGAGCTTCCTACTATAGAGCAGATACGCACTTCTTCGTACAACATGGCTCGTAGAGAGAACTATTACGATTCTCTGCGCGGACGTTCCAAGTACCTCTTCAATATCAAGGAGGAGAACTAATGCTCAACGAGAAGTTCGACAGTTTCATCCGTAAGACCTTTAGTTCGGTTTCCTACCAGGGCAATCCGAGCTCCAAGAAGCTCAAGTGCAACGGCAAGGTGTTCTCGACGAAGGAAGCCTTCCAGCATGTCCAGGACGCGTACAAGGACGCCATCGCAAGTGGACACGAGCAGAGCACAGACGCAGTTCTCCTCAAGGACGGTTCTTCCGAGGCCACAGAGGTGCTGAACATCTTGCTGCAGATTGCCAAGGGCAACAAGAAGGCTCACGCCCAGCACGAGGAAGTGCGCCGTTCCGCAGAGGTCAGCGGATCCATGGGCGACACTCTCACCATGATGAACGAGTCGCCGCTCCGTCCGAACAGGATGGATATCGAAATCCTTAGCAACTTCTGCATCACGTCCAACGACTCGATGATGGAAGTATATTACAAGTACGAAGACGTTGACGGACGTACAAAGCTCGAAAGCCTAGGCATGTTCAACAGCAACATGAAGGACTTGTCCGCACTAGCCAAGGCGATGGCGAAGAAGCATCCTCTGGATATCGACAACTCCTACGATGCGATGACCGCTGCACTGTCTAACTCGTACAACTCCATGCAGACTATGACCCCCGACGAGATCAAGGGAGTGCTTGAAGCGAAGGGCATGGACAAGTGGCCAGAAATCAAATCCCTGTACCACACTGACTTGGAGTCCGTACTCGTCGCACTGATAGCTCATTATCGTGCGAACAACGTACCTGTATTGCCGTGGGTGCTCCATTACGTCGAACTGTATCGTGTTACGTCCACCAAGACCGAAGGCGAGACGAAGAGCTCGTGGACGTCGGGTTTCAAGATGCGCACCAAGCAAGGAATCATGTTGGACGACGTATCGTATTACAAGTGGGCGCTAGGTTATACGCACTACATTCCTCAAATTGAAAACCCTCAACGTTTCGGAGGCGTGTTCACTATCGAAGACGGAAAGAAGCCATACGGTGAGCGTCTTAAGAAATGGGACGAGTCCCCGTTCCTCAAGGCCACTTTCTACGGAATGAGCAAGAACCAGATAAAGGCGTACAGCGCGTTCTGGTACTGCGTGGCGAACCACTTGCAGACACCGAGCATGCTACATAACGACCAGGGCGGCAACCTCAAGAACGGTACGGTTGACGTTATCCGTGAAGGTCTTGCGGACTACTGGGGTTGCGACCAGAAGGACGTATACTTCAAGCTCGAACGCGACCAGCTAGCCAACAAAGACAGAAAGTACCACGTAAAGACTGACGGTTTGAGCAAGCGCACTTTGCTTGACTACCTGTTCGTGTTCTACGACGAGGTGTCGCCGTCTCGCGAGATGTGGGAAGAGTTCAAGGCGCTGACAGGTGCCAAGAAGGCGACAGTGAACGTGAGACCGTTGTACGGCGACCCGTACACAGTTACTGCGGACCCGGTCCCGTTCTATATGACTCGCAACACGAGGACGAGCTTCTACGAGAAGGAACCGATGATGCGTCGTATGTTCGTTATCCGCACGTCCGCGAAGAACACCTACCTTGAATTGCTGACTGACGAAGAACGTGGTCTTCTCGACGACGAGCAGATGCGCAAGGACACTTTCGCGACGCTAATGCACATTGGCAAGGTTGCGTACGAGGAGATTGCCAAGCTCGGCGGCATGCTGAACATCAACAACATCTACGAGGATATCGGACAAGTTCTCGGCTCTTCCGCCGGAGACCCGGATTCCGACTTCAAGTACTATTACAAGTCTCTGTTCGAAGGCAAGAATGCGGACGAGGAACGCGTTATTGTACCGACGGACGAGCTTTACGAAGGCTTGATAAAGATGTATCCCGATTACGAGGATACAGACAGATTCCCTAAGACTGGCCTTCAGATGCGGCTTTCGGACTTCGTGCTCGACGTCGACGCTCGTAACAAGAAAGACCGCGTCCGTATGAAGAACAAGAGGCCGATGGCGTATTTCCTTTACCGAAATGAAGTAATTTCGAACTTGGTCGACCCGACAGAGGTGCTTAAAAAATGAGAATAGCTATCGACTCCGAATTCAGTTTTGACGACGGCTGCGAGTTCTTCGCAGTTTGCGTCGCCGTCACGCAAGAGGACGGAACACAGCGTACTTGGTGGTATGACCAGCTTGACGACCTCAAGGCGTACATTGTCGAACACAAGTCCGATACATGGGTCGCTCACAACGTTGAGACTGCCGAAGGCTATCTCTTTCAGTCTCTAGGGTTCAGACCCACGTTGTTCAAGTGGCACGACACTCTTCTCATGAGCCGTGCCGCACACAACTACTGCACAGACCGCATGAAGCTAAAGCACGGCTTGGCGGACTGTCTCGAACGCGAAGACATCGCCTACCGTGACCATGCGGAGAAGAAGGCCGACCAGTCAATATGTATCTACAAGCCGAACAAGATAACGTGGGAAGACCACCTTCTTGTTCTCGACCTCAACAAGGAACACTTGCTTGAGTACTGCTTGAAGGATACTGCTGACTTGTTAGCACTAGACAGTGCACTCGACGAGCTCGTGTCCGAACCGTTCGACGAAGACCAGGTGCTCGACCATGCGAAGATTCTGGCACCTTCGAGACGTTCGGCTTGGTTCGGCTTCCTTTCTGCGTACATGTCAGAATGCGGATGGCGCGGAATACCTCTGTCCAGAGACCGTGTGAACAAGCTAGTAAGCAACGCAGCGCACGCAGTTGCCTACTTGCAGAAGGGATTCGAGCGCAAGTACCCTGGGTCGTTCCGGCTCAACAAGGGAAAGCTCTCAAAGAACGTAAAGAAGTGCCGCGAGTATGCGGCTGAGCAGTACGGCGAGAACGCTCACTACACGCAGTCCGGAGAGGTGTCGCTTGCGTCCAAGTTCACGAAGGAGTACGAAGGCGTCGGAGGATTTTTGTGGGACTACCACGAACTCGACAAGCACTGCCGCGCCTTGGCCAGCTTCACCAAGGCTGACCGTGAAAAGAACTGGCTCGGACATTTCCTTCCGAACGAATGCGTTGTACGTCCACGTATAAACTTACTATCGTCTATAACTGGACGATGCGGAAGCCAGACGAGCAGCGGGTTTATATTCACAATGGGCAAACCGTTTCGTGGTCTCATAGATCCGCCAGAAGGCCGTGTGCTCGTAGAGCTTGACTATCATAGCGAAGAGATAGCTTGTCAGGCTTATCTCAGCGGGGATGACACGATGGCCGAGATGTACGACCATCCGCGTGTCGATAACGACTACTACACTACGCTTGCAGTAGACGTGTTCGGCGCTACAAAGGACGAGCGTGACACGTACAAGATAATCGCATTGATGTCCAACTACGGTTGCGGTGCGAAGAAGCTTGCTGACGTGTCGAAGAAGGACCTGGACTTCTGCGAGGACACTCTCGACACGCTTAAGGAGACGTTCTCCACGTATTGGGACTTCGACGCAGACTGCATCAAGACTTGTCAGAAGTACGGCTACGTCGCATTCTCCGACGGATGGCGCGTACAGTACGACAAGAAGCACCCCGGAAAGGCCACGACGCTAATCAACTGGCCGTTCCAAGGCGTCGGAGCCGCCATACTTAGGCGGATGCTGTTCAAGCTGTGGAAGGCGGGCGTGGAGCTCGTGGCACCAGTCCATGACGCAGTGGTGTTTCTCGCTGACGAGTCTACATGGAGAGAGACTGCGGCTGTTGTTACCAAGTGCATGGAAGATGCCGCGGGGGAATGCCTCGGTCGAAAGATTGGTGTCGGCGAACCGGAAGTCACGTTCCACGGAGTTCCGAACTGTCACAGCGGTTTCTGTAGCCGTGAGGAGTATGAACAAGGTAACTTCAAGAAGAAGGTGAAGAAATACTACGCCTTGTTCAACCAGTACCTTACGGTTTCCGACGACGACAGGCCCGATACTGAGAACTTGTACGTGGACGAGGAGTGGATGAATGTCGAAGGTAATTGAGAACGTTATTCTAGCGGCGACTGCCGCAGCGTTTGTCTACTTTGTCCGCTGGACATGGCTGGACATCAAGCGCGAGAAGAGGCCGCAAGTCACCGCCGAGATGCTCGACCAAGCTTATATAGACATGCTTGAGCAGTCGGAGTTCTACGTCGATGACGATTAGTGTCAAAATTTGACATAGTCGAACTGGCACCTCAAGTCCTGTCTATATGAGTATATAGTACAAAACACATTTGACAAATCCTGTTAGATTTGTTATCGAAAAACAAATAAGTAGGTATATCATGATTAACGTACGAAACGTGCTTACTGCACACAGATGGCTCGACAAGTCCAACGACCTCGGAAGGTCGCTGACGGCAGACGAAGTCGACAAGCTCTGCTCATACTTCGCTACTTGCAAGGAAGGAGAGGACTTCGACGAAGACTATCTTCACTTGGTCGCCGACAATCAGATCAAGCGACGTCTTGGTCGCAAGTAACTGGGCGTCTCTCCGAAGTGAGAGCGTCCCAGAAGGCGCAAGGGTTCACCTTTCATCAATAAATACACTGTTTTACCCCTTGCGTCTTCTGGGGCGGAGCCCCGTTTCCTTATAGATAAGTAACAAGGAGTCCCATTCCGGGGCTCCTTTCCTTTCTGTAAAATTCTTTTTACGTAAAAAAGTGTACAGGCACCCTGACACACGGGCTGAAAAGAGCTATATTTGAATCAAACAACAACAAATAACAAAGGAAACACTATGACAATGACAAGAGAAACCGTTATCAACGCAATTAACGCTGTCGAAGCAACATACTGGAGCGCAAACCAGCTCACTGACGACGAACTCGATACGCTCAACGATGAAATCAAGCGCGGTCTCATCGCAAATCTCTTAGACACGGGTATGGGGACGCATCGCCTCAACAGACTCGGTAAAATGTCTGATGTTGACTTCGAAGCTATTATAATGCGTCTTGTACAAGACGCCGTCAACACTTATGCAGATTGCGCCGAACTCGTGACTGACCGCAAAGCTATAGACATTGATGCTGTCTGCGATCGTGTGGTCAACAAACTGTTTTAAGCTGACAAAACAAAGGAGGCGAAATGGCTAAGAAGCGTCTTAAATCGAGAAACATCACGCTTTATGTGTCGCCAAAGTACGACGACGCCATCCTGTATCTCAAGTACACTGGCGGTCTCACCCGGTACATCGAGCAGTGCTTGGAAAAGGTTCAGATCGACGAGAACCTTATGAAAAGCATTCGCCGTGTCGAAATGGCGAGGATGATTAAATGATAAAGACATTGTGCCTTAAGATGCTAATTTATGTAAAAATTGCAATTTATATTTTGATTCTTGGTTATTGTGGCGCAATAGCATTAGTGATAGGAGTAGGTTGTCTTTGGGGCGGATTGCCATCAATTTTCAGCGAGCTTGGGGAGAGTTTTGCATATTATTATAAAAATGACAATGTATTACTTCCGTCACTGACGATGATTTTATTTTGTTGTCTTCCAGCAATTATAACAGATCTAAACAAAACCTATTTGTAAATAGGATGATTAAATGAT
Source organism: Bacteroidaceae bacterium (assembly GCA_017650085.1). Taxonomy (GTDB): domain Bacteria; phylum Bacteroidota; class Bacteroidia; order Bacteroidales; family Bacteroidaceae; genus Physcousia. Next base: position 22,798 of record JAGCFN010000090.1, read on the forward strand.
TCGGTGCGGAAGGCGGGGTTTCCCTATGTTTTTTGTTGTTGCCGCCTTCCGCACTTTTCGCCAATCGGCGTGTATTGAAATATATGTACTAATTTAGACAGTATGAGATACATACTGTCTATTTTTGCTATTACCGTATCGGTTATCTACATTCGCCACTGCATCAAGGACGGTCTCAAGCCGCCAACCGAAATAAGCCGCAACGTCATTTATCACGATCCCGACAGCGACGAGGACTGGGACTTGGGCCCGGAAGACGAGATTGACGCAGCGCAGCAGCTTTAGCTCGTCTCTTGCGATGATACTTGCGATTGTATTCTCGGCGCTTGAGGAACTCTTTCGAGTGGTTTCCGTTAACCATGTCGCGCACTCGCTTTAGCACTTGAGCACGATGCTCATGCGTTGCTGCGTAGTCGATTGTCTTGTGGTCATACTCATTGGCCTCGTCTTCGCAAGCCCAGATGTACTTGAGAGCGTCTTCTGCCACCATTGGCGACATTTTACAGTAGTCGAGCGATTTGCGCTCGACCTCGGTAATCTCTGTGTAATAGTGATGCTTGATGTCAGCACGCAACGGATGTTTATCTTGGTTGTAGGCCAGAGTTTCCATGTGGTCGGTTGTCGATATCCGACGTCGTATTTCTCGTAGATAGTAATCTATCACATGGCCGAAACACGACCGGCACGCGCCATAGACGTTCTCGAAAAAGGTGAAAGCACGGTTGTACTTTTTTTCGCCGTGTATGTAGTGCTCAAGAAACTGCTCCGCGCCCTTGTATATGCAGAGATCGAGCAGCTCCTTGCGCTCATCTTTAGACCGTAGCTGCACTGTGCTCTTTGACAACATGTAACGACATGCAGTGTTGGCGGCGTCGTAAAGATTTTCCATCGCCGTCATGTTAGGATCTATTTTCCAGCGTCGGTTACCGTTTGACATAAAAAACCTCGGATGTTCTCCGAGGTTTAAATTAGGTCATTTCATGTCAGAATGTGACACTAAGCAGAATCCTTGATTAAACGGATGGAACACCGACTTAGCTTGTCAGCAAGTCCGGAGACAAACGAGTCGTTGCTGGACGTCAGTACGCGTGTGTAGCGTTCGACATTGCTGTACGAGTTCTGAGTCCAATACCAGGCTTGAATATCGAGCGCAGTGTATCCAACTCCGCCGTATGCGTACAACCCTGCTGGCTTACCGTTGAATCCGTAGTTGTCGGTACCGTTGCCATCGTTAGACCATCCAGTCGTCGATTTGAGCTTTTTGCCGGCATCGGCGCCTATGTATGCAATCAGCGCTTCGAACTCCGCCACTGTCGGCAGATGCCAGCCTGGGCAAAGTGTCGCACGGTTCTGATGGAGATCCATAGCAGCGTAGTGGTTATAGAGTAATCCTCGGTCTTTATACGTATCGCTATTATCGTAATACGTGTAGTAGCTCTCAGGATTTGTTTCCTCGAAGGCATAGTCTAGGTTCTCGGCAAGCCATTCTTGGTTACCGATTACCACCGTAGGATATTCCTTTCCACCTATTACTGCCGTGCCTGTACCGATCTGCTTTGTCAGTACACCGCCACCAGCTTTAAGGTAAGAACCGTTGAATTTTAATATCGCTTTCATATATATATATCCTCACCTTATTCGTAGTATTCTTCTTCTTCCGGAGGCGGTTCTTCGGGCGGCTCCTCATGAGGCGGGTAGTCGCAATTGCCGCAATAAACCCCGTCCCACCACTCACCGCAGTTAGGACAGTATTGGTCGCCCGTATCTGGTGGAAGATCTCCATAACCACAGTTCCAGCAGTAGACACCGTCATAGGAATTTTCGCCGCAGTTCGGACAAGGTTCATATGCTGGAGCTTGGTAACCACAGTTCGAGCAGTAAGAACCGTCATAGGTATTTTCGCTGCAGTTAGGACAAGTTTCGTATACAGGCACATTTGGATATCCGCAACTTGAACAATTTGAACCGTCCCACGGCTCATTGCAGTTCGGGCAGTATTGCACTTCCGGTTCTACTGGAGTGACAGCCTGTTCCGTATCCTTTACAAGACGAACCGAGTATTCTGCGGACAATACCGTATTGTGTTCATAAACTCCGTCGTAGAGACCGTAAATTTGTTTGTACCATTTATATGCTGGATCGGAAGTAGATGTCGATGTCCAGAATTCACAATATTTGCCAACCCATTCGAACGTCAATCCGTGACCAGCAGGTTTACCATCGAAACCATAGTCGTCAGTTCCAGCCCAGCCTTGGTTGTTCCATCCGTCGGTTGATTTAAGCTTCTTGCCAGCAACAGACGAGCCACCAGCATAAGTAATCAAAGTGTCAAAGTCGTCACGTGTAGCGACATGCCACCCTGGAAACAACGAAGACTTGTTCGCTTCCATGTAGTCTACAGCAACGCCGTTGTAAAGTAGACCGTACTTATTGCCGTTGACTCCGTATGTGGTCTCGTCGTTATTGTAATAGTTTGCCTGTGCAATCGACGAGCTTTTAGTGCTTGCACCTATGGTGCAAGCGGTGAACTTGTAGTCAAGATTTTCGGCAAGCCATTCCTGGTTGCCAATCTTCACTGTAGGATATACACGGCCACCGATGGTTACGGTTGACATTCCGTTTTCGAGTTCTAGGTCGAACCCTGCGAATGTCAGGCCGAAACCACTGAATGTTAGTTTGTCTGCCATATAACCTCCTTATAATCCAGTGTAGTAGGTAGACGGTGCGTAGTTGACTATGTCAGAATTAGTAATCCTTGATTAGGCGAACACTATACTGGCGTCCGAGGACAGAAGTCAGATTGGATACCGAATTCGATGATGAGGTTAGTGTTATACCCTGCGCGTTAGTTGACGAAGACGTTGTTTGCGACCATAAACCTAAAGTTTTGGTTATATCCTTAAACGATACGTTATAAGACCCGCTTGGGACTCCATCAAAACCATAGTCATCGGTTCCGTTACCGTCGGCATCCCATCCTGTGGTAGATTTTAGTTTGTAGCCATATATACTACCACCTAGTGCGGTAATGAGTGCGCCGAATTCATCCATTGTCGGAACGTGCCAGCCGGGGCAAAGCGTTGCTTTGTTCGTTTCTAGGTAGGAAACGGCGTAGTGATTGTAGAGCAGACCACGTTTTAGGCCGTCCCAGCCATAGGTAGCTTCGTCGTAGTTATAGTACATTGCTTGAGGAGTCGTTACCTTAGACGCTCCACTTGTCGGAACCGACAAGCCAGTCCAAGCATAGTCCAGATTGACTGCAAGCCATTCGTGGCCATCGGGCAACGTAACGGTTGGATATGTCTTACCCCCAATAACTGTACCCGTCTGAGGAGGAGGAGCCACGACTGTGGAACCTCCGAAAGAAACCCGAACACCGTTGTATGTAAGATATGGTGATGGCATATAAACTCCTTATTCCGCTAAGCCGCCCCAGCTCGACGGAATCTGCGCCAACTCAGCTGAACCTGTCTGCGTATTAACTCCACAATCCCAAAACGCTCCAGAGTAGTATGTAGGTGGAGTTGTTTGTGTACTTGCTTGCTGGTATAATGCCAATGCACCAGATTGTACATCATAACAAGCTGCGAACGCATAGGTCATTTGCTCAACAGAAGACGTATCAAACAACGGTAAGGCCGTTAATATGGAACATCCGCCACAGAAGCCTTCCATATTGGTTACAGACGAAGTATTGAATAACGGAAGAGTTGTAAGATGATTACAATCATTGAACATATAACTCATATTCGTAACATTGCTGGTTACCAATTGCGGCACGCTTTGTAAAGAGTAACAGCTACCAAACATGTAAGCCATATCAGTAACGGAAGATGTATTTATAAGGGGTATGCTGTGTAAATTCTGGCAGCTAGAAAACATACCTCTCATAGTAGTAACAGAACCAGTAGAAAACGCAGGGATTGTATATAAATTTATACACCCGTCAAACATAAATGCCATATTTGTCGCCGACGATGTATCAAGTGCTGGTAGAGTAGCTAGCGATGTACATGAACTAAACATATAATTCATACTAGTTACATTGCTTGTATCGAACAGACAAACAGAACTTAATGTTTTACAAGATTCAAACATGTACTGCATGTCTGTAACTCCGGATGTGTCTCCAGCGGCTTCAACTGCGATCAACCCATTCATTCTTCTAAACGCTGAGTCCCAGCTGGAAGAATTATAAGTCCAGTCCCATACGTTCGGAGAACTGGTGACTTGCACACCAGTGCCGTAAGAAAACGTAGGTGTAATTCCGTCAACAAACCGAAGGCGAAGCGTTTTAGCCGGAAGCGACGGTGCAGGGGAACCTCCAGAAATCTGTCCGATAAGTGTAGGACAGTCGTCCAGCTGAGAGCCGCTCGGAACAGTCACACCCTTGTTTGTAATGGCCGTGAAGATGTCACTGCGGACACCATAGAGACGGGTGATTTCACTAGTAACAGACATTAAAAGCCTCCTTACAAGTTAGAAAGGGCGGTTTCGATAGGCCCGATAGCAGTTGAGATTGCAGATGCCACAGCAACACCACTCTGGGCATTTGTGCTAACAGCTGAGTAAGTCTGGTCAACCGTCGGCATAGTCGCTGCGAGAGTGATGTCGTTCGTGTTCTCTGTGATGGTGATGTTACTACCAGCAACGATAGGCTTAGTCGGCACAGCTGCCAAGGCGCCAGCCACGGCTGTACCAGACTGGGCGTTAGTCGAAGACGCGTTGTAGGTCTGGTCGACCGTCGGAATTGCAGACAACAGCTTAATCTTTTTCGTTGTCGAATCAATACCGATTGTCGTTCCGTCAACGTCTGCGGCAATAGTGTCGTTGCTGATCGCGATACCGTCGCCAGCGCTGTAAGTCGTACCGCCTTGAGCAGCAGCCCATACCGGAGCACCGCTAGAGTTGACAGTCAATACCTTCGTAGAGTCCGCTGAATTAGATGTTGGTAATGGATTAACGACTTGTAGCTCACTGTCTGAGTTGACATTGATAGTAGTACCATCGTACTTGGCACCAACACCGAACGATGAGACAGATATACCTCCAAGACTACCATCAGTGTCTACGCTGATATAGTTGTAATTTGGATCAATGTAGATACCATCTCCGGCAGTATAAGTAGTTCCGCCAGATGCAGCTGCCCATGCGTAAGAACCAACACCACCGCTGTATGTCGCCTTTAATATTTTACCGTCATCAGAGCTTGTCACAGCCGGAACTTCATCGACAGATATAGCAGCGATTGCACCAGCAACAGCAACACCAGACTGTGCGTTAGCTGAAGATGCGTTATACGTCTGGTCGACAGTAGGAATTGCAGACAACAGCTTAATCTTTTTCGTTGTCGAATCAATACCGATGGTCGTTCCGTCGACATCGGCGGAGATTGTGTCGTTGCTGATGTCGATGCCGTCGCCAGCCGTATATGTAGTTCCGCCTTGTGCAGCTGCCCATGCGTAAGAACCAGTTCCACCGCTGTAAGTGGCCTTGAGAACCTTACCATCGTCAGAGCTAGTCACAGCCGGGACTGGAGTAGTAGCAGCAATAGTAACATCGTTCGTGTTGTTGGTTATGGAAATCCCAGTACCAGCAACGACAGGCTTCTTGGCATCGGCTTGCCACGAGTAGGAACCGGTTCCGCCCGAATAAGCGGCCTTCAAGATTTTACCGTCGTCGTTCGATGTAACGGAAGGAACCTCGTTGCCACCACCCTGGGAAGCGGCCCACACCGGAGCACCAGTGGAGTCCACTGTTAAGACTTTGTCCTCATCGGAAGAAGTGGAAGACGGAAGTGGATTCGTTACTGTAACGGTTCCACTGGAATTTGTGAGACCCGTAGAGAACGTGTATGTAGTGTTAGTGGCCGCAATCGTTACGTTGTCACCAGAAGAAGTGATTGACACGTTTGAACCAGCCACGAGATTTTTCTCGGTCGGTGGAGATTCCCAATCGTAACTGCCAGTGCCGCCCGAATACGTAGCCTTGAGAACCTTGCCATCGTCCGAGCTTGTAACAGTCGGAACCTCGTCTACACTTATAGCAGCTACAGCCTCGGCAACAGCAGTACCAGACTGCGGATTTGAACTTGATGCATTGTACGTCTGGTCAACGGTAACCGCCGCCGGAATCGTAGGCTTGTTGAGCAAATCGTCATAATCGCCAGTAGTTGCGACAGTGGCGAGATTCGGCTTGTTCAAGATCTGTGCTACACCGCTTGCTGCATTCCAGTCAGAATTAACTTGTGCAGCAGGGATACTCGGCTTGTTGCTCAAGTCGGTATAAGAACCGGAAGTGGCGACCGTAGCAAGGGAAGGCTTGTTGGTCAAGTCATCGTAATCCCCAGTCGTCGCAACCGTCGCAAGGTCGCCAGGTTGCACGGCGGTCGATCCAAGGAGCGCATTAGCGCGGATGGTCGCAAGGTCTGCAATAGTATCTTGTTTGCCAGCGATTGCACCAGCGACAGCCACACCGCTCTGGGCGTTGACAGACGAAGAAGAATAAGACTGGTCTACGACAGGAATCGTCGGAGTTCCAGACAAATCAGAATAGGCGCCAGTAGTCGCGACAGTCGCGAGATTTCCCGGCTGGACGGCGGTAGCGCCGTCTGCGGCACCGCTGCGAATAGTCGCAAGGTCGCTGATGATGTCTTGCTTGGTCGAAATGGCCGAAGCAACGGCAGTACCGCTCTGAGCATTGGCAGACGATGCGTCATAAGTCTGGTCAACGATAACCCCGGCTGGGATTACAGGCTTATTGCGGATAAATGATTTCGAACTTGTGTCACTTTCGTTCCAATCTGATTGTACCTGTGCGGCTGGGATGGTAGGCTTGTTTGTCAAGTCATCGTAGTCACCAGTCGTCGCAACGGCAGCTAAGGAGCTCGGCTGGACAGCGGTCGCACCGAGTCCGGCTCCAGTACGGATGCTGGAGAGGTCTTCGATAGTGTCTTGCTTACCAGCAAGTGCCGTGTTCATGGCCTGGGTTGTCGCAAACCCACTCAAGTCCGGCTTACCAGACAAATCATAATAAGCGCCAGTCGTTGCCACGGTCGCAAGGCTTGCTGGTTGCACGGCGCTTGCGCCAGCTGCAGCACCGCTGCGGATTGTGGCAAGGTCGCTGATTACGTCTTGCTTTGTTGCAAGAGCCGTCTCGACGGCGGAAGCTTCGGCATATACGCTGAGGTCAGGCTTATTCTGGATATAGCTAACCTGAGTGTTGTCGCTTTCCGCCCAATTTGACTGAACTTGAGTCAATGTTCCACTCTGGTCTTCGACCCAGCCGATGTCGCCAGAACTGTTGAGAACGCCGAGAACCTTACCAGCGTCGCTGGCTTCCGGAGCCGGAACGTTGCCAGCTTCAGTAATTGCTCTAGCCACTGCGTCAGAAGTGACAGAGTTGAAAGACCCAACCGTCGGCACAGTGTCGAGGACAATCTTGTCCATCACGACAGGCGTGTATTGCTTGTCAGAATTGATAATTTTGCGAACTGCCATGTGCGGCTCCTATAAATTCTTCTTTTTTCAAGTATAAAATAGGTGGCTTGCTCACCTTTTCCAGTCGCCGGGGTCGAAGAAAATGAACCCCAGAGCGACCACGATGATTACGAAGAGCAAGGTGCTCATTGTTTGAGTTCCTTGATTGCTTCAGTCAAATTTGCCACGGCCATGTCAAGCTTAACGATGTTAGTGTTGAGCGTCGAGCACTGGTCTCGTAGGTCATCAACCACTTGAGATGTCAGCTGTTGCGAATCCTTGAGCTGTTGCGTCGCAAACTCAAGCTTAAGGACTTTGTCGTGAAGGTCCTGACTGTCTTTATTTCGAGCCTCAGAGGTCTCCAAGCGACTGCGCCGCACGGCTGCAAGGTCTGTCCAGACCTTGATAAGCCCAGCAGCATTTGTTAGCAACAAGGCCACGGCGGTTATCAGTATTGTCCACAGTTCGGTTGTCATGATAAGTACTCCTGATAGTAAATCCTGTAGCCCAATTCGACAGAGTTTGACGTTGTTAACGTGTTTGGCGGAAAATAGAGCAAGAAGTTAAGATCCTCTCCTGACATGTAAGTCTTGGGAATTCGTACTACGAACGACAACGACGAAGCATAAAGACTACGTCCGCCAAGATTAGTCATAACACATGTTGTATCAGCAACCGAGAACGACCCGGTCGTGTCGATGTTGAAATGATAGGGTATGTCGGCGTTGTTTAAAGACCACGTTTGGCCACTCGGCTGCGAAATGTTTATAGAGAACGTAACTATGTAGTCTTTTGTCTTGTCAAGAGCGACAGGGTAATTATACCTGTAGGTTGAATATGACGTGTTCGACGTAATCGGAAACGTCACAAAGTTCGCAAAATCATAATATTGAACCGGAACGCGAGGTGGTACAGGAATTGCAATGGTGCTGTTGCCAGACTGGTTTGCAGTGAACGTTCCGAGCGTAGTAGACCCATGTGTAATCGTAAGCGTTCCGTCATTCGCGGCAGCGGGTATCGAAGGTTTATTCTTGATGAAATCAACCTTTGTGCTGTCGCTCTGGTTCCAGTCGGACTGTGAGTAGATTGCTTGCATGTCTTCGAGAGTCGGTAATCCCGCCCCGTACGTGGTCGTGGACCCGTTCACAGTGTATGTGCGGTTAGGCACAACAATCGTGCTTTCACCTGACTGGTTTGCCGAGAATACCTTGGTGGCGGTAGCGCTCCCAAGTTGAAACTTCAAGTCACCGTCATTAACTGTAGGTATCGAAGCACTGATTACGTTGTTGGCATCGATCGAGATGTTAGAGCCAGCCGTATACTTTGTATCAGTAGCAGAGATTACGTTGCTAGAATTGATTTGTACGTTGGAACCAGCAGTGTACTTTGTATCGGTGGCACTGATGACGTTGTTGTTGATTTGGACGTTGTCGCCAGCGGTAAGTTTCGGCTGCAGAACAGTCGTATCAGCCGAAAATTCCGTTCCGTTCAGAGTGAGTCCAGTTCCAGCCGTGTATGTCGTGTCTGTAGCGCTGATGACATTCTGCTGACTGATTTGGACGTTAGTTCCGGCGGTGTACTTGGTGTCCGTCGCACTGATAGTCGAACCGTTAATCTGTATATTGGAACCAGCCGTGAGAGCCTTCTGCACGTCGATATTTTCACGCGCCTGAGCCTTCTGCTCTTCGGTGAAGTAAGTTTGTGGCAAGGTTGTTACATAAGGACTGTGCATATTATTCTCCTACGGACGGTTCGACATAGTCGCCGAGCCTTTCGATGGTTATGGATGGACAACGGACGGACAAACCCGATTCCGGAACGTCCACGAACGAGTTGGCCGCTAGGATGAGCGAACACATGATTGGAGTGTCTCGCCCGTTGTTGATGATGTTCGCTTGTTTCTCGTGTGAGTCGGAGTGCTGGTAGGAAAGGTCGAAAGGACGACCGTCGACCTTCGCGAACTCGGCAATCGGAGTGCCTTGCCAGTTGAAATTGATGAGAGCCCGTACAACAAAAACGCCCGGTTTGTACAACATAAGCCGTGGTTGTCCGCTGATAGTCTCGACCTTGAAAGTGTCGGAATCGTTGCACGCTGGCACAGTTCCGAAGGTTCCGTCAGGGAAAGCTGTCGACATGGTCACGATGTCGAAAGCGTTCATCTCGACTTGGCCTCCTTCGTAGTTGTACCAAAGGTCGTCAACTCCTTTCCCCTTGAAGAAAGGAACCGAGATATCTATGTCGATTCCGCCGGACGAGCCGGTAGGACTCATCTTGCGAATTGTGAACAAAGACATGCCGTAACGGTCTTGGACATCGATCCAGTAAGTCTTGGCAGGGTCTACGAACACTCCGCGAGCGCGACCGTTGTTGTCTAGGATGATTGGCTGAGCCATCAGGCTGCCGTTTTCATCGTACACCTTCGCAAGGTCGTCAGTAGATTCGAGACGGACAAATACGCGGCCAGCAACGTTGATGGCTCCGTTCTTCGTCTGGAACTGGTTAACGGGATCCCACAGCCTTTTATATGTCACAATCATTTTAAACCTCTTTTCCTAGATAAAATAGGGTTGGCTTAGGTCAAGTATCTCCACTGGTGGACATCGTTTGGCGCGGCTTGCGTAATCTCCTCTATCATGCAAAGCGAGTGTTTGAAGAAATCACCGTTGCTGTCGCTGTCTACTAGAGATGACTGAGGATACATATACAAGGTGGCACGCTCAATTCTCTTATCAGCGCCGTCGAACGTCTTTACGCCGAATTCGTCGTCGTCGACGGACTTCGTTCCTAAGTAGAACAAGGAATATCCAAAACCGGCTTCCCTTACGTTCGGCATGAGCCTTTGGAAACCCCAGTTAGCGATAAAGTAACTGTACTTGGTGTCTCCAACCGTGTGGATGTACCATTCGGATATAGCCAAGTCGTTGCAATGGAGACCAACGCCGCTGCAGGACGGGCAGAGGCCGAGGTTTCCCTTGTACGTAACAGAAGATTCGTTGTAGTCGCCACGGTAGATGAATACACTGTTCGGATTGGTGCCTAAACGATTCTGCCAGTAACGACAACGCAGACCTTCGTTGTTGCCAGCAAAGGTATTGCCTACAATGTACCAGTTCACGCGGATATCCGTGCATCTTTCGTCAGTCTCTACGCGGGTGAACTCGATAGGGTTGGCATTGGTGAACAAGTTTCCTTCGAGAGTCACACTCATGCGGTACATGGACTTGTCGCTGTCATAGTACGGATAAATTTTGATAGTGTTGTTCAGCGTCGTACAGTGCTTCATTGTCAGCGCCTTGGATTCGATTACGCAGTTCTCCAAGAGCTGGCAGTCTTCGAAAAATAGGCCGTTCTCGCCGTCCTCGTTGTTGGAAACACGGTGGAATGTCACGGAGACCGCGCAGCGCTTGAACTCGTAATAGGTATTCTGGAACCATGTAGTGCCGCCGTGGATGCTGCTGTCCGTAAACCAAGCAGCGTTCACGACTGGTTCGGCCTCGGCAAAACGGATGTCGCAGTTGTCGTCACATACAAGGAAATGGCAAAGCACTTCGCAGTTCTCGGACTTTACATTGTGCATGTATACGTCTTGGCCGGACATGTTTATTTCAAGGCGTCCGCACGAGATATTGCGAAGGTCTGTGAAGGACGTGTCCGTAAACGAAGACACGTAACGTCCAGAAAGGTCAAGAGAAGTCTCACCATTGGCCTTCACGGCGTCGATGTAGGCATGGACATAACGGAAATTGGACAGACGAAGCACGTTGTTCGATGTAGACCTTGCCGAGACCTTGTTCAACCAGTCAACGGAAGTCGGACTCTGCCACCATTCGTCATGTATGTCCATGTACGAGAACGCGATCTTGTCAGTATCGTTGAACATCGCCGAACCGACAAGGTTCACACGGCTGAGGCCGAGCCGACCAGTGTTCATGTAGGTTATCGGCAGTCTAGTATTCGAAGAGAATACGATAGTCGCGTTGGATACGTTGGTCGGTAAACTCAAAGTCTTGTACAAAAAGTTGTCGGCATTGTCAACTACAAGAGTATTGGCGCCGCAAGTTAAGAAGCTTTCAATGCTCCTGAACCACGAAGAATGCGCGACAACTTCACGGTAGTTGAATATAAAGTCAGCAACGAAGCCGGTATTTGCAGTAATCTCAACAGACCGGCATACGATTGAAGCAATGGAAAACTGTGCTCCGCTGTCGAAAGACAGCGTCTTTGTCGTGCTGAACGTTCCTTCGGATGAGTACACACCAGAGATAAAGCGAGGAATTGGCGGCATGTAGATGCCGTACGTTCCTACGACAGGCTGATACGTGATGAATGCTGACAAGTTAGCTTCGTTTCCGGGAATCACGCCGTAGTAAGTGCTCGGCATTTCCCTCAAGTCGGATAGCAGCAACCAACGGCCTCTGCTCGAAACGTTGCTCTCTATGATGCAACCTCCGTCTGCAGCTTCCGTGCAGTGTTCGTCCCAGATGTACATGCGTGGTCCCGCGTACGCGATGTCGTCGTAACCGACAACCGTTACGTAGCTCAAAGAAGTATTGGCTTCCTGAAGACCCTCGATACCGAAGACGACAGTGTCGTTTTTAGAGTCCGGAGCAGTAAATCCGTACTCGGTGTCGTACATGCTGACATAGGCCCCGTTCTCGTAACGCTCGACTACGACGTCATAGATTGCGGCTTCCATGAACACGGTCGACGGAAATGCGCCGGAGTTGTCGAGGATGACAGGGTTCGTAGCCTGTACGAAATCCTGTCCTTCGAGAGTATAGATGGTCGCGAGCGTGTCGGAGTCGTGAAGATAGAACGAGACGCGTCCGTTTACCAGAGGGAAACCGACCGCGTCGAAGAGCTGGTTGTTACTGTAGCTTATCTTCATAGATTCCTCCGATAGCCTTCGCCATGTCAGCGTTGGCCTTCACCTTTGCCGTGTCCAGCTGGATGGCTTGCTTCTCAAGCTCCATCTGACTCTTCTGCACGTCCAGTGCAGCCCTGTCAGCGTCGAGCCCGTTGTCAAGCTGAGCCTTCAGGATAGTGTTTTCCATGTCGTACTGGTGTTGCATATCCATCTTAGCGAACTCTGCGCGGATGTCCTTGTCCTTGTTGTCCTGGAACAGTTCGTAGCGCTTAATCTGTTCTTCAAGTTCCTGGATCTGCATGTTCTTTTGTCCGATAGCGTCCTTCATCTGCTCAATAGTAGCGAAGGCTTGCTGTTCCATCGGAGATGGGCCCGGATTCATGTTGATTGCGCCGAACACGTTCTTCATGACGGCATTGTCCGGATGCGTTAGGAAGATACCGTTAACCAGGCTCATTCGCTTGTCCTCAGGGACAACGGACATGAGAGTCATCAACTCCTGACGAGCCACTTGAAGCTCCATACCGTTTTCCGGGCCTTGGATAACGTCAAGGACAACTTTTCCTTTACCCAAGAGTTGCATAACTGTCTCGCCGACAGCCTTGAAAGTGTCGCGAAGGTTCGCGTAGTAATGGCGGATGGTGCACTGTGTCTGTCGCTCAGAAGAGAGCACTTCGGTTGCCGTCTTTTGCGGAGTTTCGCCGAGGAGGATTCCCTTGCTGTCAACTCCGGTTATCGACGACAGCAACTCAAGATTGCTTCCGATGATGCTCGTGATGTCGTCGAAAGCCACGCGGTTATCTGACTTGATTGGCGCGTTGTATTCAATCTTGTGGTCTGGAGACCAGCGGTTGTACAGAAGGATCGGGTTGTTGTTCTTGTTGAAGTTGCGATAACCGTCGACGTAACCCTCGATTGCTTCCGGTTCAGTTATGAAGATGTTCTTCGGAGCCATCGCGAGTCTTTCACAAAGTTGGGTGAAAGCATAATTTATCAGTTTTTGAATAGAACGGCCTTTCCTTACGATACCTTGCCACACAACGTTGTCACCGTCCCAGAAACGTTCACCGTACACCGGGAAAACTGGGATTCTGTCGATTTCTAGCGTGATTGGTTGGTCGA
>JAGCFN010000001.1 GCA_017650085.1 Bacteroidaceae bacterium
CCAACGCTCCCAAATGGTCGTTGCGCCGTTATCGACGGAGTAGAGCCACGACGGGTTCTTGTGTTGGAAGAGGAGTTCGTAGGCGATATCCTGCATGCCGTTCTCGGTGAGGGTTTGCATGAGGATGCTCGTGCCGAGGAATCCTGTCTGAAGACAGTTGTCATGTTCCTCGAAGTTCTTGCGGAGGCGGGCAATCATGTTTGCCTTTGCCTGGCCTTCGAGCAGATTGTTCTTGAGGGCGAAAAGTGCCGGTGTCTGCATCGTGTTGAGAATTTCGAGCTTGAACGTACCGTCGTCATTGAGGAACTTATCAAGGATGTAGGCTTTTGCCTCAGCCTGCATCTTGTCGTAGAGCGAGGCGTTGCGACCTGTGGCACGCGCCATGTCGGCCATCATGCCGGCATCGATGGCCCAGTACGACGCGCTGAGGTAGTTCCAATAGACGATGGTTTCGGGCTTCGGCTGTCCGTTCTCGTGGCTGCGACCGCTGCAGCTCTCCAAAGGTTCATAGCTCAACCAGTCCGCCCATTGGTAGTTGCCGTTCTCGCCCGTCATGACGGTATGCTCGTACTTGGTCTCGTAGATGTGGTCCATAAAGAGGTTCATCGCCTCCCAGTTCTCGTCGACAATGTCTTTGTCGCCAAATTGCTTCCACACCGTCCAAGGCACAATGATGCCGGCATCTGCCCAGCCCAACCTCATCATGTCGCCGTTGCCCTTGCCGTCGCCTGCCCCATATTGAGCGAGAGGCGCGACGCCCGGGAAAGCGCCGGTAGGCGACTGCGTGTCCCTCATGTCCCTCATCCACTTATGGAAGAAGCGGTCTGTGTTGGCGAAGAACGTTCCGGTCTCGGTGAAGACCTGCGTGTCGGCCGTCCAACCAAGGCGTTCGTTGCGCTGGGGACAGTCTGTCGTGACTGAGAGATAGTTGGAGCGCTGGCCCCAAAGCGTGTTGGAGATGAGCTTGTTGATGTCCTCGCTGCCCGTCACGATAGTGCCTGTCTCCATCTCCTTCGTGATGGAAGAGACGGGGATGGACTTGATGCTGCGGATCGTGACCTCGTCCGTGGCGGTTATCGACACATAGCGATAGCCGAAGAAGGTGCTGCGAGGGATAAACGAGACGAAGCCGTCTTTGGCCAAACAAGTGCCGTCACGATGTCCAAACGTGTAGTAGAGCAGCATGCCTGTGTCCGGGATGCGGAGGTTGAGACGATGCGTGCTGCCTTCCGGACCGTCCATGCCGCGACTCTTTGCGCCGTTGCCGTCGTTCAGAAGCTCGCTCGGCAGGCAAGTCAGCACGGTGCCGGCTTTTGCCTTGAACTCGAAGGCAGGTACTGCGGAAGCATTCTGGCCGAAATCCACCACGAGTGTCTCGCCCGGACGAACCGTCATGGGCTTACCCGGAGTGAACTCCTCGACGATGTTGACCTTGCCGTACTGGTCGTCGGTTGCACCTGTCGTGCCCTTCCAAGTGTAGGCCTTGACGGGAGACAAAGCGAGGTCCCAACGATGATATATCTCTGCGCCATCGGTCGGCCACACCTTCCCGGGGAATTCCTCATTGATTTCCGGGGTCGAGAAGCTTTCTGCAAGGTTCCATCCATCCGGCTGACGTTCGTCATAGTCCTCGCCGTCGAAGATGGCGGCATGCGTGACAGGACCTCCCACACCAGCCTTCCAGTCCTTCAGGTTCGTGGGGAAATACTCCTCGGTGCCGTCTGTGTAGGTCAACATAAGCACGCCTCGGAAAGCCACCTTCTTGCCTATCATGCCATCGTGACCGCCTGGCGTTATAATCTTATCAGCCCACCAGCCCGGTACGACCTGCACGGCGAGGAAGTTTTCCTGTCCTGCGCCTTTGTAGAAGGCCTTCGTGATGTCGTAAGTAAAGCTGTACTTCGTCTTCTCGAAGTGCGTGAAGCCGGGCTTCAAGACCTCGTTGCCGACCAACTGACCATTGATGTAAAGATCGTAGGTGCCCAGGGCGGTGGTCTTCCAGATGGCCCTCTTCACCTTCTTCGCATTTCGGGGATTGCTGACGAACCAGCTTGCGCCATCGGCTGCACGCGTGCCATCGACGACTTTTCCCGTTACAACCTGCGCATCTTTGGCGCTTATCCAAACCGATTCGTTCCACGGCTTGCCCAAATGATACTCGACGAGTTTGCCGACTGTCTGTTGTGCGTTGCAAGCAAGAGTACTAAACATCAGGCTTGCTAAAATTAGATGTTTTTTCATATACCTTATTATATTATGTGTTCTGACTATCCAGATATTCTGCGAAGACACGGGCCGCGCTCTCGACCTTGCGGGCACAAGGACGGATGCGATAGTATTCGGCATTCCGTTCATCTGGCTGAGCCGTATTTGTCTCCGCTTTGACGCCACCCATCTGTAACAATTCGGCACAATTGATGCTGCCGTTCCTCTGTCGGAAAGTCTCGAGAAATTCACGGACGAGCTGATAGCAAGCGGCCTTTCCCTCACGGTCTTCGCCACGAGTCTGGCCTTTCTCCAAGCCCGCCAGAATCACCATAGCCGAGCATGTGCCGCACATCAACCGCATCCGTCCCACGCCTCCACCGAATCCGGCACTAATCCTGAGCGCCATCTCTTCGTCCAATCCGTAGAGATCCGAAAAGGCACAAACTACGCTTTGGCAGCATCCGTAACCCTGCATGAACAGCTCTACTGCCCTCTGAATGCGGTCTTCCAAGTCAATTTCTTGAGTCATATTGTTTGCATTTACATGTACGTGCAATTGCATCTACATGTACGTGCAATTGCATCTACATGTATGTGCAATGAACTTGACGTGTTTAATTGGTTCCTTTCACCAGTTTCTTTATGTCGTTCAACTTGCTGAGCGCCTCGAAAGGGGTCAGGTTGTTGATGTCCAAGCCGAGTATCTCGTCGCGGATTTGGCAGAGAACCGGGTCGTCGAGCTGGAAGAAGTTCATCTGCACCCCACTGTCTGTTGTCCGTTGTCGCTTGTCTGTTGTCCCCAGTTGTTGGTGGTTGACAGCTCCCTCGAGCTCCTTCAGGATGACATTTGCCCTCGCAACAATGGCTCTGGGCATGCCCGCGAGCTTCGCTACATGAATGCCAAAGCTATGTTCCGACCCGCCTCGTTCGAGCTTGCGAAGGAAGATAACCTTCCCGTCGACTTCCTTCACGCTCACATTAAAGTTTTTGATGCGCGAGAAGGAGCGTTCCATCTCGTTCAACTCATGATAGTGTGTGGCAAAGAGAGTGCGGGCATGGCCTCTGTTATTCTCGTGTATGTACTCGACGATGGCCCATGCAATTGAGATTCCATCGTAGGTGCTCGTGCCTCTGCCCAATTCGTCGAAGAGCACCAGACTGCGTTCCGAGAGGTTGTTCAGGATGCCTGCAGCCTCGTTCATCTCAACCATGAAAGTACTTTCACCGATACTGATGTTGTCGCTTGCCCCGACTCGTGTGAAAATCTTGTCAACATAACCGATTCGCGCACTTTCGGCTGGCACGAAACTACCCATTTGAGCGAGAAGCGTGATGAGTGCTGTCTGCCTGAGCAAAGCACTCTTACCAGCCATATTCGGACCTGTAATGATGATGATTTGCTGCGTTTGGGTATCAAGGAAGACATCGTTCGCGATGTAACGTTCCCCGACTGGAAGCTGCTTTTCAATAACTGGATGACGGCCTCCATGAATGTCTATCACGTCGCTATCATCGACAATCGGACGGATGTAACGGTTCTCCTGGGCACTCTGAGCGAAGGAAAGCAGGCAGTCGAGCTGGGCAAGAAGCGAAGCGTCCTTCTGGATGGGAGCGACATAGGCTGCCAAAGCCGTGATGAGACGGTCGAAGAGTTGTGCCTCAAGAGCAAGGATGCGTTCCTCCGCACCCATTATCTTGTCCTCGTATTCCTTGAGTTCCTGGGTGATGTAACGTTCTGCTTGAGTCAAGGTCTGCTTGCGAATCCAGTCGGAAGGAACTTGATCCTTGTACGTGTTGCGTACCTCGAGGTAGTAGCCAAACACGTTGTTGTAGCCGATTTTCAAGCTCTGGATGCCCGTCGCCTCGATTTCTCTTTGCTGCATCTCCAGCAAGTAGCCCTTGCCTTGGAACGCTATCTTGCGCAACTCATCGAGTTCTGCGTCCACACCATCCATGATGACCCCGCCATTCGCTACCAGCAGAGGGCAGTCAGGACGCACTTCGCGAGCGATCCGGTCACGTATCTCGGCACAAAGGTCGAGCTGTTGTGCTATCTCTCTTAAAGTGCCATCTTCGGCATTCTGACACGTTAACTTTATCGATTCAACTGCCTGCAAAGCCACTCTTAACTGCACAACATCGCGAGGCGAAACACGCCGAACACTCACTTTCGAGATGATGCGTTCCAGGTCGCCTACTGTTTGCAAGGGTTCCAAGACAGCCTCTCTCGTATCGGGATTGCGGAAGAAACTCTCCACAACATCTTGTCGCTTAGCGATTTGAGCAGGGTCTTTCAGGGGGAAAAGCATCCATCGATGCAACATGCGGGCTCCCATCGGAGTGACGGTCTTGTCGATGACGTCGAGGAGCGAAATGCCGCCTTCGTTCATGCTGCCCACCAACTCGAGGTTCCTGACCGTGAATTTGTCAAGACGCACAAACCTATCTTCTTCGATACGACGCAAAGCCGTGATGTGGCCAAGCAGTTGGTGTTGCGTCATCTCCATGTATTGCAGGATAACGCCGGCTGCGATGACGCCACTCTTCAAGTGCTCCACGCCAAAACCTTTCAGGTTCTTCACCTCGAAATGGCGCAACAGCTTTTCCTTTGCCGACTGCTCTGTGAAGGCCCAATCATCGAGTTCGAAGGTAACATAACGTGTGCCGAAACTTCCCTCGAACATCATCTTTTTGCCTCGTTCGTAGAGAACTTCCTTCGGAGCAAACGAGGCCATGAGTTTGTCGACGTAGTCCGTCGTGCCTTCTGTCACGAGAAACTCGCCCGTACTGATGTCCAAAAGGGACATTCCGCAAGCCTGTTTGCCGAAGTGTATCGCGCAAAGGAAGTTGTTTTCCTTGTGGTTGAGCACCGTATCCGCCATCGTGACCCCAGGCGTGACCAGTTCTGTGATGCCTCGCTTGACGAGTGTCTTCGTCATTTTCGGGTCTTCGAGCTGGTCGCAAATGGCAACCCTCTTGCCAGCCCTGACGAGTTTCGGCAGATAAGTGTCGAGGGCATGATAGGGGAAGCCGGCCATCGCGATGCTTAGCATGGCTCCCGATTTGCCGTTGTTTCGATGCGTAAGCGTGATGCCGAGAATCTCCGAAGCAATTACTGCATCGTCGGCATACGTCTCGTAGAAGTCGCCGCAACGGAACAGCAGCAACGCCTCAGGATGTTTCGCCTTGAGGTCGTAGAACTGTTTCATCATCGGAGTCAGCGCTTCTTGTGCCATATTCCTTATTCTTTTATTTTAAGGTTACTGATTGTGAACGACGATTCCGGACTCATTTCAATGTCGGCCTCGATGGTCGGCATCACGTCATAATTGAGGACAAGACCTGTGACGTACTTCAATCCAGGCATGCAAAGCACGCGGATAGGCTCGCCGGAAAGGTCATAGCTTAACTGTTCGCCAATCCAGACGGGCTCTTCGTCGAAGCCTCCCATATCGCTGACAGTATCTGTGACGCAGCAAAGCAGACGGTTCTCGTCGTAGAAAGTGATATTTTGCCCATCGATGGTGTAGCCAAGTCGCTGAAGCAAAGCCTGTTGCATGTCGTATGGGTCGATGCTCTGTACGATGTTGGCAGAGCCGTCGTCGTTAATATGCATTTGATAGAGACGCTCCACATAGATGCCCGTTCCCTCCATTTCTCCGCAAGCGAGCCACAACGTCTGACTCTCGGCATCGTATCTGGCAGAAGGCCTATTGCCGTGACGGATATCGGGGAAGGCAGTCATCTTGCCATCCTTCACAACCACAATGCCCATGCCTTCCGAAGATTGCTGCTCGCTCAAACGCATCAGACTCCAAACAGCGATACCTTTCGTCTGGTCCTCAAACGTGTTCTCATAGCGGTCGTCGAGTGTGACGGAAGCCATCGCATCACGCACTTCCTGCGAAGCCGACTCAAGTCCGAAAGCCCCTTCGATAGTGCCTAAGACGGACTTTGTCTCCACTTTCTTTTCGTTGCAACTCGTTGCGATGACGCAGACGACAAGCGCCAATGCCATCCGTATAATGCTCTTCATTGTCATCCTTTCCATTACGTTATTCATTATTATGTGGAATATGCTCTGCAAAGATACAAAGAAATTGAGAATTGAGAAAGAAGAATTGAGAATTATTTCGTATCTTTGTGGGCGAAACAACAAAACATTTGAAATCATGAAACGCATTTTGACTTTTGCAGTCATTGCTTTGGCTGCCTCCCTTAACATCGAATCTGCACAGCCTATGAAAGCTCCGAAAGGCGGCAAACCGATTAGTGACGAACTGCTTGGCATCTTCTTCGAGGACATCAGCTATGCTGCCGACGGTGGCATCTTTGCCGAACTCGTGCAGAACGGCTCGTTCGAATATAATCCCACAGAGCGCGACGGATGGGGGCCTGGCACATCGTGGCGGTTCGTCCGGCCCGGTCACTCACTAGGAAGGATAGAGCCTCGCATGGACAATCCCCTGCATCCCAACAATCCCACATACATGCGTGTTTACATCGAACGTGTGGGACATTACCCCGACTTTGACGGCTGGACGGGTGTCGGCCTGGAGAACAGCGGTTTTGACGGCATTTCGGTGAAGGCTGGACAGACCTACAACTTCTCTGCCTTCCTACGTAATGTGGAGGGAGGAAACAAGGATATTCGTGTCGTTCTGGTTGAGCCGGGACGTCCCGCAAAGATTCTTGCCGACCAGACAATCGTGGCGTCTTTGAACGCTTGGCAGCAAATCCCGACGACGCTCACGCCTTCGGAGAGCAGCTCCCGAGCCGTCCTGCAACTCCTTGTCTTGGGCAAGGGAGCCATCGATATCGACCAGGTTTCGCTCATGCCTCAGGATACTTACAAGGGTCACGGACTTCGCAAGGACCTGATTCAAGCGCTTGCCGACCTGAAGCCTAAGTTCATGCGCTTTCCCGGCGGCTGTGTCGTGCATGGAGGCGGCGACGGATTCTGGGGAACCTATCGTTGGAAGACGACCCTCGGACCGCGTCACGAGCGCAAACCTCTGAAGAACACTTGGGGCTACCATCAGTCGATGGGACTCGGTTACTACGAGTATTTCCAGCTTTGTGAAGACCTCGGAATGGAGCCCGTTCCCATCCTTCCTTGCGGTGTATCGTGCCAAGGGACAAATGGTGGCTGGGGTATGCCCGGGCAGGCACAGGATGCGGCACCCATGTCGGAGATGGACGAATGGACGCAAGACGCGCTCGACCTCATCGAATGGGCAAATGGCGACGTCACAACCAAGTGGGGCAAGAAGCGTGCCGAACAGGGACATCCCGAGCCGTTCCACCTGAAATATCTCGGCTTGGGCAATGAGGAACGCATTTCTCCCGAATTTTGCGAACGTTTCAAATACATGTACGAGCGCGTCACGAAAGCCCATCCCGAAATAGTCATCGTGGGAACTGTCGGCCCAGGCTCGCATCCGGGCAACAGCGACTACGACAACGGATGGAAACTTTGCGACGAGCTGGGCATTCCCTTGGCTGACGAGCATTACTACGAGCCTCGCGACTATTTCCTCAACAACCGCCAGTACGACAGCTATCCGCGTGGCAAGAAGACAAAAGTCTACCTTGGCGAATATGCAGCCAAAGACTCGAAACTCATCGACGCACTTGCCGAAGGACTCTATCTGCTGCATGTGGAGCGCAATGCCGATGTGGTTTGCATGACGAGCTATGCGCCGCTCTTTGCACGCAAGAACAACACCTCATGGAATCCCGACCTGATCTATTTCGACAACGAACGCCCCTACCTGACCTGCAGCTACTATGTTCAGCAGATGTTTGGGCAGTCGGCGGGACAGTATTATTATGGTGACTGCGTTCGCTTCGAAGGCGACAAGGCCGGTGTTGTACAGCCTGTCGAGAACAGTCACTACGGCCAGTCGGTCGTCCTGAACGCAAAGACGCGCCGCCTTTATGTGAAGCTCTGCAATGCCACGAACGGGAAGAAACTGGCTCACCTCAACCTAAGTCGCTTTGGCAGCCTGAAGTCCGGCACGAAGACATTGCTTTGCGGACAGGCGGAAGACAAGAACAACTTTGATTCCCAACCGATAGCTCCCGTCACAGAACCTTTCAAGGCAAAGAGCAAGGCAGACTTGGAACTGCCGCCCTATTCGTTTACGATGCTGGAGATCGCTTTATGAACATCCTCCTTTCCGCAAGCCGTTGGCTCGCCCGCTACACGAGCCTGTTCATCATACTGATTGCAGTCGTCAGTTTCATCTTTCCTCAGACATTCGCTTGGGTGCAGCAGGGGCAAAGGGCATCCGTCATTCTCGGTCTCATCATGCTGACCATGGGCTGCACACTCTCGGCTGAGGACTTCCGCATCCTGCTTTCCAGACCCATCGACATACTGATAGGCAGCGTCGCACAGTACACCATCATGCCGCTTGTGGCGTGGACTTTGGCTCGGATCTTCCACCTCGATACGTTCATGACGGCAGGCATCATACTCGTTGGCTGCTGTCCTGGAGGGGTAAGCAGCAACATCATGAGTTTCCTCTGCAAAGGCGATGTGGCTTACAGTGTCGGCATGACAACCGTCAGCACCTGTCTTTCGCCCATCGTGACGCCACTTCTCGTACTTTGGCTTGCAGGGGCAGAGATTGACGTGGATGCTTGGGGAATGTTCCAGAACATCTTGCTCGTGACGCTTTTACCCGTGACGCTTGGAGTGGCATTTAACTATTTTCTGGGCAAGAGGAAAGACTTCCAGACCATACAGGGCATCATGCCAGGCATAAGCGTACTCTGTCTGGCGTGCATCGTGGGTGGCGTCATCTTCACGGTTCACCCGCAACTCCAGGCAAACGGGTTGCGTTTGATAGCTCTCACCCTTGCCGTCGTCACCCTCCACAACGGCATAGGTTACCTGCTTGGCTACTTTGTGGGCGAGGCCTTCGGCTTCAACACAGCCAAGCGTCGCACCTTAAGTATCGAAGTCGGCATGCAGAATGCAGGCATGGCGACCGTGCTGGCACGCAACTTCTTTGCTTCCCCAGCTATGATTGCGACGAACCCCATGGCTGCCCTCGCCGTCATTCCCTGCGCCATTTCTTGTGCCTACCACAGCATCTCAGGCACTCTGCTGGCAGGCTTCTTTACGTGGCAAGACGAACGTCAACAAGCTTAGTCGCAAAACGACACACTATACGATTACCAACGACACACTATACGATTGGCATCGTCACACTATACGATTGGCAACGACACACTATACGATTGCCATCGTCACACGTTAAGTTTGGAATTTACCCACGTTATGTTTTGAGACATGTTTAGGCTCACCACAAATCATTCCTTTTCGATAACTACAAATAAACGTTGCATTACTACGAATAAACGTTAAATAAAGTTCGCGCGCGACCTTTTTATACATTTTCTCTGTGCTGCTTTCAAAAATTCTCCATTACTTTGTTTCAACAATCATAACAAAACTACCTAACTTATCAGATTATGGAAAAGTTGCTTTTTTCAAAGAGAATGGCTTGGAGGTTCCCGTTTCTTCTTTCTCTTGCTCTTCTTAGTTGTA
>JAGCFN010000091.1 GCA_017650085.1 Bacteroidaceae bacterium
GATTCCTGACGCAAGCGAACTGCTTACTCAAAAGCTTGGCCTTACCTTCGACGTAGTGAAAACCAATGCTATGAGCGACTTCGGATCGCTGACTCGTCCCTTTAACGCAAACGAAGCAGCCAAGATGCAGAACTACATAAACAACGGTTACGAACTCTTTACAAGCAGAGTTGCAGGTGGTCGTGGAATGGAGCAAGACAGCGTTAAGACAATTGCAGAAGGTCGTGTATGGACAGGTGAACAGGCTCTGAAGATAGGTCTTGTAGATAATTTGGGCAACCTCGACGACGCAGTCAAAGCAGCTTCCGAACTCGCAGAACTGAAGGACTATACTGTTGGAAACTACCCAAGTCCAGAACCTTGGTATATGTCTTTGCTCGACAAGGGTAAGAACGACTATCTCGAGGGACAGATCAGAGCCGCTCTTGGCGAGTATTATCCCGCGTTTGCCCTCGTTCGCCGAATTGGAAAGATGAACCCAGTTCAGGCCCGTATGCCGTTTGATCCGAACATAAAGTAAGCTTCTCGGCAAAACTATGGAAGGTGATATGACACAGATACGCAGGTGGTTGAAGCCCCTCAGCTGGCTATACGGGCTGGGGGTGGACACCAGAAACGCCCTCTTCGACATGGGTGTGCTGCCTTCTGTGTCGTATGACATTCCAATTATCAATGTCGGAAACATCACTGTTGGCGGCACAGGAAAGACTCCAACAGTGGAATACCTCATCCGACTGCTTGCCGGCCAATATCGTGTGGCAGTCCTCAGCAGAGGTTACAAGCGCAGGACGAAGGGCTACATCCTTTCCACAAAGGCTTCCACGATGGAGGAAATAGGCGATGAACCTTGGCAGATAAAGCAAAAGTTTCCTGATATCTATGTTGCCGTAGATGCCAACAGAAGAAGGGGAATAGAGCGTCTGATGACGGATGAGGCTACAAAAGATGTGGAGGTCATACTCCTCGACGACGCCTATCAGCACAGATATGTGAAGGCAGGACACAACATCTTGCTCGTCGACTATCATCGCATCATTTCCGACGACTGCCTCCTTCCTGCAGGAAGACTGCGCGAAAGGGCTTCTTCGAGCACCCGAGCTTCGACCATAATTGTGACGAAATGTCCTCAACACATCAATGCGATGGGCTTCCGGGTCATCCTTTCGTCGCTGAATGTCAGGCCTTATCAGCAACTGTTCTTCAGCACTTTCACTTACGAGACGATGTATCGGTTGTGGGGTGACGGCTCGCTCGAACCAGATACGCTGAGGAAGGACAACACCCATGTACTCCTCCTGACCGGAATAGGTAACCCTCGTCAGATGGAACAGGACGTCAGGAGGTACGTCCAACACATCTCTCCTCTCACTTTCCCCGACCATCATTACTTCTCTCAGCGAGATGTGGAGACCATCAACCAAGCGTTGAAGGACCTTCCACAACCGCATATAATCATCACGACGGAGAAGGATGCGGCCCGACTTCTGCACTTGCAAGGTCTGACGGAAGAGGTGAAGAAGAGTACTTATGTGCTCCCAATCGGGATAAGCATTATGCGGAATGAAAAGGAAAAGTTAGATAAAACAATCAAAGACTATGTACGAGAAAATAAAAGAAACAGCTGAATGGCTCCGCAATAGGATGCCGAATGCACCCAAAACTGCTATCGTGCTTGGCACAGGCCTTGGGCAATTGGCAGAACGCATCGAGAAGCTTCTGTGCATTCCATATAGTGAGATTCCTAACTTCCCTGTATCGACTGTCGAAGGACACGCAGGACAACTCATCTTCGGACGTCTTGGTGGTGTTGATGTAATGGCGATGGAGGGCCGTTTCCATTACTATGAAGGGTATACGATGCAGCAAGTAACGTTCCCCGTTCGAGTGATGTACGAGCTTGGCATCAAGACGCTTTTTGTAAGTAATGCTGCTGGAGGAACTAATCCGGGCTTCAAGATTGGTGATCTTATGATTATAACTGACCACATCAACTATATGCCGGAGAATCCTCTGCATGGTCCAAATGTCCCGCCAGGCCCTCGTTTCCCAGACATGAGCGAGGCTTACAGTCTCGACCTTATTGCCAAAGCCGACGAGATTGCCGCTAAGCATGGCATAAAGGTCCAGCATGGAGTCTATCTGGCAACACAAGGTCCCACCTTCGAAACGCCGTCGGAATACCGCATGTTTGCTCGTTGGGGAGCCGATGCAGTAGGTATGAGTACCGTTCCTGAAGTGATAGTCGCCAATCATTGCGGCATCAAAGTGTTCGGCATGAGCATTATAACTGACTTGGGAGGCACAGACATTCCTGAGAAAGTGACGCATGAAGAAGTGCAGAAGGCTGCTCAAGCCGTCCAACCTCTCATGGCAACCATCATGGAGGAAATGGTGAAGACAGTTTAGAGTTTAAAGTTGAGAGTTTAGAGAAGAAGGGTTATGGAGATATCGGAACTGGGCGAATTCGGCCTTATCGAACGCCTCGCAAAAGACATAAAAACGAAGAACGAGTCCACCATCAAGGGTATCGGAGACGATTGTGCCATCCTCTCTCCAACAGAAGGGATGCGAACCGTCGTCACGACCGACCTTCTGATGGAGGGTGTGCACTTCGACCTCACCTATGTTCCCTTGCGACACCTTGGTTATAAGGCAGTTATGGTGAATCTCAGCGACATCTTCGCCATGAATGCAAAACCGAAACAAGTGACCGTTAGTCTCGCTATCTCGGGCAAGTTCCAAGTGGAAGATATCGAAGAACTCTATGCTGGAATGCGTTTGGCTTGTGAGAAGTGGGGTGTTGATATTGTTGGTGGAGACACGACTGCCAGCCTGACAGGCCTCGCCATCAGTATTACGGCGATAGGTGAGGCTCGAAGCGAGGACTTGGTTCTCCGTAGTGGAGCGAAGCCGACAGACCTGATCTGTGTTAGCGGAAACTTGGGTGCGGCTTATATGGGCCTGCAACTCTTGGAAAGGGAGAAGATTATCTATAACGAGCAAGTTGAGGAAGCCAGAAAGAGTGGCAGCAAGGAACAGATGGAGGCTCTGCGCGAAGCCCAACCCGACTTTAGCGGAAGAGAATACATTCTCGAGCGACAACTCAAACCCGAGGCAAGAGGGGACATCATCGAGGCGCTCCAGAAGGCCGGAATCCACCCTACAAGTATGATGGACATCAGTGACGGGTTGAGTAGCGAACTGATGCATATCTGCAAGCAAAGCCAGACTGGTTGCCGCATCTACGAGGAGAGACTGCCCCTCGACTATCAGACTGCCGCGATGGCTGAAGAGCTGAACATGAACGTCAGCACTTGTGCCCTCAACGGAGGAGAAGACTACGAGTTGCTTTTCACAGTTCCTCTCGCCATGAATGATGCAGTTTCGGCCCTCGAAGACATTCGTGTGATCGGCTATATTACGGAGCCGGAGAAGGGTCTGGCCCTCATCTCCAGAGACGGTGGAGAACATGAGCTCAAGGCTCAAGGTTGGAACCCCTTGAAATCGTAGCACAGTCAAATCGCAAACGTGGCACTTTATGTTTGCAATCGTAACACTATACGATCGCAATCATAACACTATACGTTTGCAATCGTCACTGTAGTCGTTTACAAACATGGCTGGTAGAGTTTGTAAACATCCCTGCCTGCGTATTTTGAGAAAAAATGTTTTGCAATTATTTGTCCTTTTCCTTGAAAATTTGTACTTTTGTCGCTTGTAAGAGGAAAAGGCTTTTATGAGAAGTATCACATCACGCCGAATATGTTTGATTGCCCTGGCTCTCGCTTTGTGCTGGCCAGCCGAGGGAGCTATGCGGAAACGCAAAGTACGGCTCTCCCGCAATCCGGATTCGCTGGTGGTGGCAACCCCTTCGCCAGAAATGCGTGCCTCCAGGAAGATGAGCACCTCGGCTTTCCCCGTACAGATAACTGTTACGGGAAGAGTCGTGCAGATACAGAGCGACCGTAATCAGCTCTTGCCCATCTACAACCAGAACGGTGTTCTCTATCTCACGGCACGCCTCAACAAAGGCAAGAACTGGCTTGGAGGACTGCCTCGAGGACGTTACTTCATCAATAACAGGCCGATAACTATCAACTGATGGATAAGGTAATCAGGGAAATCGACATTGACCAAATCGTCAGAGAACGAGCAGGCAAGCGGGCCAAATACATCCCAAAATGGCTCACAAGGCTGCTTGCGCGAGTCATCCACCAAGACTTCATCAACGCTTATCTGCGCCAGGGAAGGGTGGGGGTCGACTTCTGTCGAGGCGTTCCAGACTATGTCGGCGTCACAGTAGACGTTGTGGGAAAGGAGAACCTTCCCGATGACGGACGAAAATACACCTTCGTCAGCAACCATCCCCTTGGGGCAGTCGACGGCGTCACACTCGGCTGGATCATCGGCGAACACTACGACGGCAAGATAAAATACCTGGTGAACGACCTCCTCATGAACCTCGAAGGACTGGCGCCACTATGCGTCCCCATCAACAAGATAGGCAAGCAGGCACGCTCGTTCCCAGCCATGGTGGAGCAGACCTTTGCCAGCGATTGCCACGTCATCATGTTCCCAGCAGGACTTTGCAGCAGGAAACAAGACGACGGAACCATTCGCGACCTGCCCTGGAACAAGGCATTCGTCACGAAAAGCGTGCAACATCAGCGCGACATCGTGCCCATCCACTTCGAAGGACAGAACAGCAATCGCTTCTACAACGTGGCACGATGGTGCAAACGGCTGCATCTGCCCAACTTCGCGATGGCCCTCCTGCCAGACGAAATGTACCGAAGTCGAGGCAGTCACTACGTCGTTCGCATCGGGAAACCCATTCCCTGGCAAACATTCGATTCGTCGAAAACACCAATCGAATGGGGCAGATGGGTACAAGACAGAGTATATGAAACCTAACGGAATACAAGGAAGTCAATGGAAGAAAACAAGAAAATGGAGCCCATAGCAGCCCCAATCCCAGCAGAAGTGCTGAAGTCGGAGCTCACGCTGGACAAACGTTTGCGCATGACAAACAAGAGCGGCAACGAAGTCTATGTCGTAACTTGGCACGACGCCCCGCATGTCGTACGCGAGATAGGACGTCTTCGCGAAATAGCATTCCGGGCTGCAGGAGGCGGAACGGGAAAGAGTTTCGACCTCGACGAGTTCGACACCTGCGACAACTGCTACAAGCAAATCCTTGTATGGGACCCCGAAACGGAAGAGATCGTAGGCGGCTACCGCTACATTCTCGGCAAAGACTGGAAGATAGCCCCTGACGGTCAGCCCATCCTGGCTACCAGTCATATGTTCCGCTTCTCGGAACGTTTCATGAAAGACTACGCTCCTTGGACTATCGAACTGGGCCGCAGCTTCGTCACAGTCGAGTACCAGAGCACACTTCGAGGCAGGAAAGGCATCTTCGCACTTGATAATCTTTGGGACGGACTCGGCGCAATCGTAGTCATAGAACCAACCATACGATACCTCTTCGGCAAGTTCACGATGTATCCCAGCTATGATCGGATGGCAAGAGACATGATTCTCTACTTCCTGAACAAACACTTCCCCGATCCGGACAACCTGATATATCCCATGAAGCCCCTCAAGTTCTGGCACGATCCGGAACAGTTCAAGACGCTCTTCACCGAGGATGACTTCAAGGCGGACTATCGCATCCTCAATCACGAAGTGCGTGCTTTGGGTTACAACATACCGCCTCTCGTGAACGCGTACATGGGATTGAGTCCCACCATGAAACTCTTCGGCACCGCCATCAACGACGGATTCGGCGATGTGGAGGAAACCGGAATACTCATCGCAGTAGATGAAATCCTTCAGGAAAAACGCATGCGACACATCGACACCTTTGCTGCAGAGCATCCCGAACTGGTGAAAATAACGAGTGGTGCCAACCGTATCTTCTATAAACCTGCAGACAAGTAGAGGCACTCACCATGATGGAAGAGATGATGAAATGGGAAAAGTTGCTTTCGAGCAAACGCCTCGGACAAGAGGATATGCAAAAGAGAAGCGACGACCGTACAGAGTTTCAGCGCGATTATGACCGCCTGATCTTCTCTGCTCCCTTCCGACGTCTGCAAAACAAAACGCAGGTTTTCCCTCTGCCAGGCAGCATATTCGTGCATAACCGCCTGACTCATAGCCTCGAAGTGAGTAGTGTGGGACGAAGTCTGGGCAACGACATCAGTCGCCTTATCCTGCAAAAACACCCCGAACTCTACAGCACACACTTTACCGAACTAGGCAATATCGTCTCTGCAGCCTGCCTCGCTCACGACTTGGGAAACCCTCCTTTCGGTCATAGCGGCGAGAAAGCGATAGGAACTTACTTTAGTGAAGGAAACGGACAGTTCCTGAAGGATTACATATGTCCCGAGACAGGTGACGGACTTTCGCCGCAGGAGTGGGAAGACATCATACACTTCGAGGGCAATGCCAACGCATTTCGTTTGCTTACGCACCATTTCAAGGGACGTCGTAAAGGCGGCTTCGTGATGACTTACAGCACGTTGGCGAGCATCGTCAAGTATCCCTTCTCGTCCGACTTGGCAGGCGACAAACGCAAGTTCGGCTTCTTCCGTAGCGAAGTGGAGGATTATGAACGTATCGCCAAGGAACTTGGCATTTTGAAGCGTCCCTCTCCGAAAGGTTCGATTTGTTATGCACGTCATCCTCTCGTCTACCTTGTTGAGGCTGCAGACGACATCTGTTATGAAGTGATGGACATCGAGGATGCGCACAAGCTCAAACTTCTGACGACCGAAGAGACAAAGCGGCTCTTCCTCGCATACTTTTCCAAAGAACAGCAGAAGCACATCAAGGAGCGCATGAATCAGCTTGTGGATGATGTCAACGAGCAGGTCGTCTATCTCCGTTCCTGCGTCATCAATTGTTTGGAACAGCAGTGTGTCCGTGTCTTCATCGAGAATGAACAAGCCATTTTGAGCGGCACCTTCGAGGGCTCTCTAATAGAGCATATGGAGGAACTCCCGCGTAAAGCATACGAACAATGCGAGCGAATCGCCTACAAGAAAATTTATAATTGCAAGGATGTGGTAGACATAGAGATTGCCGGCTACAAGGTAATCACCACACTTACCGACTTGATGGTACAGGCGGCAACGCATTCCGACCGTGCTTTCTCGCAGTTGCTTATCAATCGTGTCAGCACACAATACGACATTCTGGCACCCACATTATATGAAAGAATCATGGCTGTGTTGGATTATATCTCGGGAATGACCGATGTCTTTGCAATCGATCTTTACCGGAAGATAAATGGAATGAGTCTGCCCGACGTATAGTAAAAGATAAAAACCCTAAAGTCTATGAAAGTCCAAATAATCAATCGTAGTCATCATCAACTTCCGCAATATGCAACGCCACAGTCTGCAGGAGTTGATCTCCGTGCCAATATCGAAGCTCCTATCGAGCTGCGGCCCATGGAACGCCGTCTTGTGCCAACAGGTATCTTTATGGCTTTGCCTCCAGGTTACGAGGCACAAGTTCGTCCTCGAAGTGGTTTGGCCATCAAGCACGGCATAACTGTGCTCAACACTCCCGGCACAATCGATGCAGATTATCGTGGCGAGGTGTGTGTCATTCTTGTTAA
>JAGCFN010000092.1 GCA_017650085.1 Bacteroidaceae bacterium
CGACCATCTATCGTGTGGGAGGTGTCATCCTGAAGCGCGAGATGATGTTCCAGCACTTCGAGAACCGCGTCATCATCCGCTACACGCTGGTGGATGCTCATAGCGAGACCACGCTACGTCTGCAGCCCTTCCTTGCTTTCCGAAGTGTTCGCGAGTTCACACACGAGAATGCTGGGGTAAATCGCAATTACAACGTGGTTCAGAACGGCATTTCCACTTGCATGTACAAGGGCTATCCCACCCTCTTCATGCAAATCAACAAGGAGAATGAGTTCGTGTTCCGTCCCGACTGGTATCGCGGCTTGGAATATCCGAAAGAGCAGGAACGAGGCTATGCTTCGAACGAAGACCTTTATGTGCCTGGCTACTTCGAGTTCAATATCAAGAAAGGCGAGAGCGTGGTCTTTGCAGCCGGATTAGAAGAGATTGACACGAACACGCTGGCTGAACTTGCAGACTTCGAAGTGAGCGTTCGTACGCCTCGCGACAATTTCTACAATACGCTCGTCAATAGCGCTCACCAGTTTATCGTTCATCGTGAACACGAGGACTACGTCTTGGCCGGCTATCCTTGGTTCAAGTGCAGGGCTCGCGACATGTTCGTCTCTCTGCCAGGACTGACTTTGACCAACAACGAGACTGACAAGTTCGAGGCAGTGATGAAGACTGCTGAAAAGGCAATCCGCGAGTTCATCGAAGGCAAGAAGTTGACTGTCAGCGTGACTGAGATAGAGCATCCAGATGTATTGCTTTGGGCAGTATGGTGCATCCAACAATATGCGAACTTCGTCTCGATGGAGAAATGTATCGAGAAGTATGGTCGCTTGCTTTGGGACATCATGGAATGGCTCAGGGCTGGAGGTCATCCGAACTTCAATGTCGAGAAGAACGGACTGGTCAGTTGCGAAGGCAGAGACAAGGCTGTCACTTGGATGAACAGTTCTGTCGGCGGTCGTCCTATTGTTCCCAGAACTGGCTTCATCGTCGAGATTAACGCTTTGTGGTACAACGCCTTGATGTTCTCTGCTGAAGTTTGTCGCATCATGAAGGACAAGAAGTTCGTCAAGCAACTTGAGGCTGCTGCCCAACTTTGCCAGAAGAACTTCGCCCCGATGTTCTACAACGAGTACGGCTATCTCTGCGACTACTGCGTGGACGGCTATCGCGACTATGATGTGCGCCCCAATATGGTCTTCGCAATTGCTCTCGACTACTCACCTCTTGACAGAGTTCAGCAGAAGAGTGTGCTAGACTATTGCACAAAGGAGCTCATCACTCCGAAGGGAATGCGTTCGCTTTCGCCAAAGAGTCACGGCTACAATCCTATGTATGTGGGTCCGCAAATTCAGCGCGACTACGCCTATCATCAGGGAACCGCTTGGCCTTGGCTCGCAGCATTCTACATGGAGGCTTGCCTGAAGATATTCAAGTATAGCAAGTTGAGCTATGTGGACCGCTTGCTGGTGGGTTACGAAGAGGAACTCTTCTACCATTGCATCGGCACGATTCCAGAACTCTTCGACGGCAATCCGCCCTTCCACGGACGAGGCGCCATCAGTTTCGCCATGAATGTCTCAGGCATCATGCGAATCGTGAAACTGCTCGACAAGTACAATGAAGAATGACATTAAGAAACATAAAAAGAACTAAGACGAGTTAATTCCCATGACTATCCACAGACATCTCGGAAACGTGGCACGTTACGTTCGCCAACGTCACACGTTATGTTTGCAATCATAACACTATACGTTTGCCATCGTAACACTATACGTTTTCAGATGCAACAGTAGATGGAGAGAATCAACACGTTTAAATAAGAATCAGTAATGAAAGTTCTAATGTTCGGATGGGAGTTCCCTCCCAAGATATACGGCGGTCTTGCAGTTGCAAGTTACGGCATCACCAAGGGGCTGAGCCTGCAGGGAGATGTCGAGACGACCTTCTGTATGCCCAAGCCTACAGGGAAAGAGGAGAAATTCCTCAAGATTGTGAACATGAGTCAAGTGCCCGTCGTTTGGCGAGATGTCTGGTACGACAACATCAAGGACCGCTTCGTAGGTCATACAGCCGAGGACTACTACCGCTTCCGCGACCACCTCTATGCCGACTTCAACTACCTGCAAGGGCTCGACGACATGGGTTGCATCGGCTTTGCAGGAGGCTATCCTGGCAACCTGCACGAGGAGATCAACAACTTCTCCATCATAGCAGGCGTGCTGGCAAGAAGCGAGCACTTCGACCTTATTCACGCTCACGACTGGCTGACATATCCTGCTGGCGTTCACGCCAAGATGGTGAGCGGCAAGCCTCTCTGCATCCATGTTCATGCAACGGACTTCGACCGTTCCCGCGGCAAGGTGAACCCCACCGTTTACAGCATCGAGAAAAACGGCATGGACCATGCAGACTGCATCATGTGCGTGAGCGAACTGACCCGCCAGACCGTCATCAACCAGTACCACCAAGACCCTCGCAAATGTGTTGCCATGCATAATGCCGTCTATCCGCTTAGCGAGGAGATTCAAGCCATCGTACCTCAGAAGAAAAAAGGCGAGAAGGTGGTGACATACCTGGGACGTATCACGATGCAGAAAGGCCCAGAGTATTTCCTCGAGGCTGCTAAGAGAGTGCTCGAGCGCAGCCGTAACATCCGTTTCTGCTTTGCAGGAAGTGGCGACATGATGAACGCCATGATAGAGTTGGCTGCCAGTTACGGAATTGCCGACCGTTGCCACTTCCCTGGTTTCCAACGCGGCAAGCAAGTCTATGAATGCTACAAGAATAGCGATGTCTTCGTGATGCCCTCCGTCAGTGAACCATTTGGTATCGCTCCCCTCGAAGCCATGCAGTGTGGTTGCCCATCCATCATCTCGAAGCAGAGTGGCTGCGGCGAGATACTCCGCAACGTCATCAAGGTCGACTATTGGGACATCGATGCAATGGCCGACGCCATCTATAGTATCTGTCAGTACGACGCTCTGCACGACTACTTGGCAGAAGAGGGCATGAAGGAGGTTGACCAAATCACTTGGGAGAAAGTCGGACTTCGCATCCGCGAGTGTTACAACCAGCTTACTGGTCGTGGATGGTTCGACAACGGGGAATACCTCAATGCAGTTCGTAATATATAATAGATAATGTATAATAAATAATATAGAAAAGATGAAAACTATTTGCTTATACTTCGAGATACACCAGCCGATTCATCTCAAGCGCTATCGTTTCTTCGACATTGGTACAGACCACTATTATTACGATGACTACGAGAACGAGCGTGTCATCAGCGAACTCTTCGAGAAGAGCTACAAGCCGGCCCTGCAGACCATGCTCGACATGATTGCCGAGAACGGAAAGGCTTTCAAAGTCGCTTTCAGCATTAGTGGCGTTTCCCTAGAACTCATCGAACAATACGCTCCAGAAATGCTCGACCTCCTCGGCCGTTTGGCTGCAACGGGTTGCGTGGAGTTCCTTGCAGAACCATACAGTCACGGGCTCTCTTCTCTTGGCAATGTCGACAACTTCATCGCCGAGACAAAGCGTCAGGCAAAGAAGATCAAACAACTCTTCGGACAAAGCCCGAAGGTCTTCCGCAACAGTTCGCTCATCTACGACGACGAGATTGGAGCCATGGTGGCAGACATGGGATTCAAGGGCGTGATGGTGGAAGGCGCGAAGCACATCCTCGGCTGGAAGAGCCCCCACTACATCTATTCCTGCGCTCAAGACTCTCGCCTGTCGCTCATTTTGCGCGACTACAAGCTGAGTGATGACATCGGACTTCGCTTCAACGACGCTTCTTGGTCGGAGTACCCACTCATGGCAGACAAGTGGCTTAGCTGGATTGCAGGCCTCCCTGAAGGTGAAAACGTAGTCGGTATCATGATGGAGCTCGCTGCTCTTGGTTATTATCAGCCACTTGGCAGCCACATCCTCGACTTCCTCCGTGCCCTTCCTCAACTTGCAGGTAAAATGGGTATTCAGTTCGCCACACCTTCCGAAGTATTGGCGAAGAACAAACCCGTCAGCCCGCTCGAGGTCATCTATCCCGTCAGCTGGAACGACGAGGAGCGCGACACCAGCAGCATGCTCGGAAATGGCATGCAGCGCGAAGCTTTCAACAAACTCTATGACGAGAACATTGTGGGCCGCATCCTCGCTTCTCGCGACCGTCGCATTCAGCAAGACTGGGACCGTCTGCAGGCAACTGACAACTTCCGCTTCATGACCACCAAGAACAATGGCATGGGCACCAACCGCGGCATCTACGACAGCGAGTACGACGCGTTCACGAACTACATGAACATCCTCGGCGACTTCCTCAAGCGCGTCAAGGACATGTTCCCCGATTCTGTCGAGAATGACGAGCTGAACAGCCTCTACACGCAGATTGCCAACATGGGAGAGGAACTCAACGTCAAGGACAACGAAATAAGCCGCCTCCGTGCCCGCCTTAAGAAGTTGGGCTCAGAAGAAGAGGCTCCAGCACCTAAGGAAGAGGCTCCAAAAGCAGAGAAGAAACCCACTCCTAAGAAAGCTCCTGCCAAGAAGGCTGAGGCAAAAACAAAGCCTGCTGCAAAGAAAACACCTGCTAAAAAAGTTGAACCAAAGAAAAAGGCTGAACCAAAGGCAAAGCCTGCAACAAAGAAAGAACCTGCGAAAAAGAAGTGAGGACAGTACCTTATATATTTAGTATTAACGGCTCCGATAGCACTGGTCAGTCAGGCATCGGGGCCGATATTCAAACTATCGCTGCCTTGGGAGGGCACGCACTAACCGCAATAACTTGTGTGAAAGATTACGCCTTGCCTTCTGAAGTTGTATTGAAGCAGGTCGAAGGAGTCATCTCCACCTTTCACCCCAAGGCCATTAAGGTCGGGCTTGTAACGGACAGCAAGACGGTCCGGCTGTTGCGTGATGAGGTCATTGCCTGCCGACAACTCGTCATTGCACCTGGCATCTTTGATTCCGATGGCAGGCAAATGGTCAGCGATGACGTCATCGAAGCCATTGCCCGCTATCTCGTTCCCGAAGCCCTTCTCTTGATGCTCCGTTGCAGAGACGCTGAGAAGTTACTCGGCATCTCCATCAAGACCGACGACGAGATGATTGAGGCAGCCAAAAGACTGCACGAGATGGGAGCCGAATGGGTGCTCCTTCGTGGAGCCCGTCACATCAAAGGTCGCCTCATAGCCCTACTCTATGGTCAAGACAAAACGCAGTTTTTCTTTTCTTATAATACGGAGGGCTGGCAAAAACATGGTGTTGCAGGAGCGCTCTCAGCCGCCATTGCTACGCGGCTCGGAATGGGCGATGATGTCCCGACTGCCATTCGCAATGCCCACGACTTCATCCACTCGCAGGTCGTTTATGCGAAACCCGACGAGACAGGTGGGCGCGCCATCGACATATACAACAGTTTCGTCTCGCTCGTTGCCCAGCATTATCGCGAGGCTCACGATGTCAAGTTCTATGCCGACCGTCTGTGCATCACGACACGCTATCTCTCGCAGATTACGGACAGAGTCGTCGGCAAGTCGCCCAAGCAAATCATGGCGGACTATCTGCTGAGCGAAGCCAAGACTTATCTCGACACCACGCGCCTCACAATCCAGGAGATTGCCGACCGCCTCGGCTTCTCCTCGCAGGCCCTCTTCTGCAAGTTCTTCAAGTCGCAGGAGAAGACTTCCCCTAGCGAATACCGCAGCAAGCAAACAAGCTAAAAACGTAATCAGTAAATCGGCAGCGTCAAGAGTTGCTGCTTGAGGACGAGTGCCATGCGGCGATGGCCTTCGTCGTTGGGATGGAGGCGGTCGTCGTTCGCGTCCTTGAAGAACTGGGCGTGCTCGTCCATCAGAGGATACAGGCCACAAAGGGCGGCCAAGTCAATCACAGGCACTGCCCAAATGTTACCGGCTTCCTTCACTGACTGGATGTAGGCATCAAGGTACTCGCCGCACTTGTTGGTGAAGTCCTCACGCGGCTGCCAATTGCGGTCGCCAGCGTGGAAGTCCGAGCGATGAATGGGCGTGAGCAGCACAAGCTGTTTGGTCGAGTAAAGACGCTTTACATAATCGAGTGCTTTGTTGATGCGTCCACGATAGGTCGAGTCGCACATCACAGGGAAGCGGTGGCGGCGGTCCACCAAGTGTTTCGGCTCACCGATGCCTGCCATCACACGCTCCGGGCGTTCGGTGAACCACTCGCCGATGGGCACACCTGCGTTATAGTCGTTTGTACCAATGAAAATGAGGATAGCGTCCACTTCATCGCCATGCTCTGCCTTTAACTTGTCGGCCTGTCGCTGGATGCTGTTCCATTGCCAACCGCTAACGCCATAAACGTATGGCGTGATGGAGAGCCAGTCCTGAAGGTAATGCCAATACTTGAATTTCGAGCCTTCGTTGTTCGGGTCGGTTATGGAGTCACCGAAGTAAGCCACGCGCTTGCCTTTCCAGGGATGATCAACAACTGCCTGAGCGTTTGCACCAATCGTCACGAAGGCGACAAGAAGATAAATTAGAAAACGTTTCATATACTTTTATTTAATTCAATTTTCCACTCGGAAAGGAGCAACTTCTGCCCTTGCCTTTGCAAAGATACTGCTTTTTCTGGCAATTATAACAATCTCTCGAAGAAAAACGTTGCAAACGGGAAGTTTAAACGCCGCACGCAACGTTTCTCGACATAGCACGACAGGTTCGCAAACACACAACGTTAAGTTGCCCAACACACAACGTTAAGTTTGACAACTAAGCACGTTAAGTTTGGCAACTAGCTACGCGTCGTTTCAGGACTTTCCTTGCCATACTTGGCGTCTCTCTTTTCCAGAAGCAATCTATCGGAGCTCTGGCGCAGAAAAAAAATACTTCCTTCCTTTTGCATTTCGCTCACTTATTCATAACTTTGACTTCGTAGAAATTACTCCCGCTCGGAAACAAAAAGAAAAGAAATGCTTCTTTCCTTTTGCATTTCGCTCACTTATTCGTAACTTTGTGGCAAGAAAGAATAAAACAAAGAACTATGAAACGCTTTAATCTGACTGTGTGGCTGCTGCTATTATGCCTGCCCGCAATAATCTCTCCCGCTTGGGGCAGACCGAAATGGAAACTGGTATGGAAAGAGGATTTTAAGGGAAAGACAATCGACGAAAGCGCGTGGTCAAGAGTACCAAAGGGACAGTCGGACTGGAACGACATGATGTCCCTGCGGCCCGACCTTGCTTACGTAGAGAAAGGGCAGTTGGTGCTTTTAGGCAAGGCAGACAGCACATCCTTCGTCACCGGCGGCATCTGTAATGCCGGCAAGAAGTCCTTCCGACTGGCTCGCTTCGAAATACGCGCCAAGTTCAACCACGCGCAAGGTTTCTGGCCTGCCCTTTGGCTCATGCCCGACGCTCCTCTGCAAAGTCCGAACTACGCAGAGATTGACATCATGGAGCACGTCAACTTCGAAAGTATCGTGCATCAGACTGTTCACTCACACTTCACTCTCCATCTCGACAAGGAGAAGACCTTGCCCCAAAGCATCAAGGCCGAGTTTAAGGCTGACGACTGGAACACATATGCGGCCGAGGTACACGAGGATAGCATCTGTTTCTTCGTCAACGACCGCAAGACATTCACCTATCCCCGCCTACAAGAAAAGGAATATCAGTTCCCGTGGGCAGACTGTCCCTTCTACATCATCCTCTCCAACCAGCTCGGAGGCCAATGGGTCGGCCCGATAAGCAAGCCCGAACAACTGCCTTCGGAACTGCGCATAGACTGGATAAAGGTATACGAGAAGAGGTAACTGATAGTTGTGCGCAAACTACAAATCGGGTAAGAAGAAATCGAAATCATTGCCGTGTTTGCATACTAACGTGCCAGCCTCGTACAACAGTTCGCCACATTGTATGACAGACATCCTCTCGGCATAACTGTACCTACCCAATTCATCCATATGGACCGCTCCGTGCGTAGTGCGATTGGGATGCGTGAAATAAATAATGTAGGCTTTGTCGCCGACAACCACCACATCACCATGCGCTCCACTCGGTCGGTCAAGAGGTCTTTCGCTGGCCTCAGCGACAAGCAGTCCATGACGTTCCCACGTGTTCAAATCATCAGAACGATACAGGCGAAACCCGTGCCACTCGTCGGTTATCATCCAATAATAATCGTGGAAGCGAAACACCTTTGCTCCCTCGCAGGACACGCCTCCAATAGCCTCCTGACCTTTTGACCAATGGAAAAGGTCGCGAGAATCGCTGATGAAGGTGTGAGAGCCAGCCGTCTCGTCCTTATACCACGCTCGCCATGTTCCGTCAGGTTTCTTGAAAAGGGTTATGTCGATTGCATTCTCGCTGCCCACATCCACACGTCCCCGATACTTCCAATCCCACAGATTCTTGCTCGTGAAATGCACCAAACGTGCTCTACCCGACCAATGATTATGGACACCCTTGATGTATGCCGTGAAGAGGTGATAGACGCCCTTGTCGTAGACGACTTCAGGAGCCCAGAATGTGTTGTGCCCACGTTCAAACTCAAGGTCGAGTGTGCCTCGATAATACCATGAGGCGCCATTATCATCGGACTGAGCAATACCTATCGGGTTGCCGTAACAATAGGCCACATCAGGGCTCTCCTGGTTGGCACGGCGCTGAGTGTAGAGCATCCACCAGCATTTTTCCACGTTGTTCCAAAACACTACTGGGTCAGCTGCGCCGTCGGTTATAGGGTCGCGATACATCGGAGCAGGAGCCTTTCGCTGCTGACTTGAGGCTAAGGTCACAAAGAGCAAAGCCACAAAACTTAGGATTATTCTGCGCATAGGATTCTGTCTTTATTAATTCTGATGCAAAGTTAGTGAATTATTCTGTGCGAACAAAAGGAATGGCGGAAAAGTTTCCCTTACATCTGAGGAAACACAACACGTTGTGATGGCAAACACACAACGTTAAGTTGCCCAACACTCCACGTTAAGTTTGGCATTTAACCAAGCCATATTTCAAGGTGACCTTTTCCAAACTCGGAGTTTCTCTTTACCAAATGGGAACGGATGATTGTCCGTTCCTTTTTCTTGCCTTACATTTGCACCAGTTTTACCAGAAAAATGGAGAATAAGATGGAAGACCGTACTACTCTTAACCGCCAGTTGGCACAGATGCTGAAGGGCGGCGTGATTATGGATGTGACAACCCCAGAACAAGCTCGTATTGCCGAGGCTGCCGGGGCTTGTGCAGTAATGGCATTGGAACGCATTCCCGCTGACATCAGGGCTGCTGGGGGTGTAAGTCGCATGAGTGACCCTAAGATGATACGAGGCATACAGGAGGCCGTGACGATTCCCGTGATGGCGAAGTGCCGCATCGGTCATTTTGCGGAGGCGCAGATACTTGAAGCAATCGAGATTGACTACATCGATGAGAGCGAAGTGCTTTCGCCAGCAGATGACATCTACCACATCGACAAACGCAAGTTCAAGGTGCCTTTCGTGTGTGGAGCAAAGGACTTGGGCGAAGCGTTACGACGCATCAACGAGGGAGCCACGATGATACGCACCAAGGGCGAACCCGGAACGGGCGACATCATACAGGCCGTTCGCCATATGCGCCTGATGCAAAGCGAGATACGTCGACTTGTGTCGCTCAATGACGACGAACTCTACGAGGCTGCCAAGCAACTGAGAGTACCTTTCGACCTCGTGCAATACGTTCACGAGAACGGCAAACTACCCGTTGTGAACTTTGCAGCTGGAGGTGTGGCCACTCCTGCCGATGCGGCCCTGATGATGCAACTCGGGGCAGAAGGCGTGTTCGTAGGAAGTGGCATCTTCAAGAGTGGCAATCCTGAGAAAAGGGCTCAAGCCATTGTGAAGGCCGTCACGAACTACGACAATCCAGCCGTCTTGGCTTCACTCAGCGAGGACCTCGGCGAGGCAATGGTGGGCATCAACGAAAGCGAGATTCAACTACTGATGGCAGAAAGAGGGAAATGAAGATAGCTATTTTGGCCTTACAAGGAGCATTTGCTGAGCATGAGCAGATGCTTAGGCAGCTTGGGGTTGAAACAATGCTAATAAGAGAGCATTGGGAAGACGCTTCTGGTCTCATCATTCCTGGTGGCGAAAGCACTTCGATGATGCGGATTATGAGGGATGATGGACTTTTCGAGCCTATCCGACAGGCAATTCTTGACGGGCTTCCAGTACTCGGAACTTGTGCAGGACTCATTATGCTCGACAGGAATCACTTGGGCGTGATGGACATCCTCGCCAAACGGAATGCTTATGGCAGGCAGTTGGGAAGTTTCAATACGAAAGCCGACTTCGAGGGAATCGGACGCGTTCCCATGACTTTTATCCGCGCTCCCTACATCGAGGAGGCAGGGCCGGAAGTTGAGATTCTTGCCCGAGTCGATGGGAAAGCCGTTGCTGCTCGACAGAAAAACATGCTCGTGACAGCCTTCCACCCTGAGCTAACGGACGATACTCGAATCCACGAACTTTTCCTGTCTCTAGTCGCGAGTCAAAATGACTAGTGTGACGTTGCCCAACATCAAACGTGACGATTGCAAACATCAAACGTGACAATTGCGGATGACACACGTGACGTTTTGAAGCTAAGCGTGGAGTATGAGTTCGTCCAGCATTTCAGGGGTTCCGTCTTTGCCAGTCAACTTCTTATACAAACGGCGTCTGGTGGAGGTGATCGCCTCTTTGCTATGAGCCGTCAGGATGGCGATTTCGGAGGGTTTGAAACGTGCTTTAATGAGGAGACAGACGCGAAGCTCCTGCTGGCTGAGTGTATAGACGGACGAGAGACGTTGCGAGAACCCGTCACAATTGCGGTCAATCATCTTCTGGAACTGTTGCCACTCGTCTTCCGAAGGTGCTTCCAAAGCCGCACATCGCCTTTGTAAAGCCAGTGTTTCGGACGAGACGGCAATTCTGTGAACGCTCTTTTTGTGGAAAAGGTTCTGCTTTTGTTGGTCGAGTTCAATATCCTTCTGACGCAAGACGAGACGAAGGATGAATGCCAACGACACGAGAAGGAGGGCAATAAGAACGGCTACGATTGTCGCCACGAAATGGTTAGCACGGCGCTGAGATGCTCTGAAGCTATCCTCTTGCTTCTGTAAAAGTTGGGAGACGGAAGTCGGCGCAGAGGTTTCCCTACTGCTGTCCGCTGCAAATGGAACCTCAGCGTAGCAGCCTGCACAACAACAAAGAAAGACTGCAAGAAGCAGTCTCTTCACATATTGCTGAACTGCACGAGTATCCATACAACGGCAAGAAGGAGAATCATGATGCTCGTGAAAGCCACTGAAAGGAAGGTAAATTGCGGATTTCGCTTAGTATGTTTGAAGGGAAAGAAGAGGTGAGTTATTGTTATCCAAGGGATTAGGCACACCATAAACATCGTGCCCGTCAAAGGAGTCTTGTGCTGGAAGCCCCCTAAATAAATATGTAGGAGCGACATCAGCAGCCAATAAATGCTGAAAGAAATGAGGAAAAACATCACATACTCGCTCTTCTTCATAAGCTTTGACGGCCAAAGAAGGTAAACGACAGTCATAATGGCAATCACCATTCCCCAAACGGGCCAAGCATCAACAATCAGATTATTCATAACTTCTCGAATTAAGGTTTCTGCTGCAAAGTTATGACTTTTTCACGACTTAATGCAAGAAAAGCCGTGTGCATTTTGTGTTCATTTGTAAAGACCGAGCCTTGCGTGCAAAGGACGATGGTCTGAGAATGTCTCTTCCCCTACCCAAGTATGATAGTAGGAAATCGTTGCATCTGGAGTTGGCTTGAAGAGAGCCACATGATCGATGCAGATGTTGGGCTCATCAGCAGGGAAAGTCTTTTCATAAGACGGGTTGAGGAAGAGGAAATGCTTCTGCATCTCCTTGTAGAAAGGCGAGCCAGGTTCGTCGTTCAGGTCGCCCATCAGGACAAAAGGCTTCTGCCACTTGCGTGCCTCTTCCACAATAAGAGGGATGCTCGACATGCGGTCTGCGTCGGTCAGGCTGAGGT
The DNA here is from genome assembly GCA_017650085.1 of Bacteroidaceae bacterium. Lineage (GTDB taxonomy): Bacteria > Bacteroidota > Bacteroidia > Bacteroidales > Bacteroidaceae > Physcousia. The sequence goes on from JAGCFN010000092.1 coordinate 12,025, forward strand.
GCGTGCAAGCCACAACATAGTGTTTGAACTCGGCCACTAATAGCATTCGTGGTTCTTCTCTGCCTGGCAGAGGGATGCGATGAACACTTATCGGCTGCTTCTTGCTGAGGATACCGATGCCGTACTTGCCTCCCTGGAAGTTGATGGCAGGGGCGAAAGTGCTGAACATCTTGGCTTCCCGTCCAATCTCCTCAAGCGAAAAAAGGTGTCCATTACGTTTTGTCATGCTGTCAACCTCTTGAATGGCAGCAACATCGGCATGTGCTTTACGCAAAATTTGAGCTTGTCTCGCATGGTCAATCTTACCGTCGAGACCTGCTCCATGCTGTATATTATAAGATGTAAGGTGCAGAGTTCGCACCTTTTTTGCTTGCAAAGAGGAAGATGAAACTGCCCCCAAAAGTGCAACAAACAGGTAAAGAATGGCTCTTTTCATCGGATTTCGATTTCTTCCTTCACGTCGATTTCCTGCCCGTCCTTGTCGTAGAACTCGTACTGAAGGAAGGCAAGTTTCTGGCTTGGAATGACTTTGACGCCCAAACCATATCGGAGTTGCCACTTTCTGCGCAGGCTGAAGATACCTTCGTTCAAGTAAGCAGCAACATAAGGATGCACATGAAGGGTGAATTTCTTCATGCCAAGTCTATAATAGAGGAACTTTATCTTGCCCTCCAAGACCTTGTGGAAGAGGAAACTGCTCTTGATTTGACCCGTTCCCTGACATGTTGGGCAAGCCTCCTCGACTGCCACATCCATGACTGGACGCACCCTCTGACGGGTGATTTGCATCAAGCAGAACTTACTGAGAGGCAGGATATTGTGGCGAGCACGGTCGCGTTTCATCAACTCGCACATGTGCTCGTAAAGTTTCTGACGATCCTCGGCCAACTTCATATCAATGAAGTCCACCACGATGATGCCGCCCATGTCTCGCAACCTAAGCTGTCGCGCCAATTCTTCAGCCGCACCCAGATTAACAGAGAGGGCATTTGCCTCTTGATTCTCGGAGTTGCGAGTACGGTTGCCACTATTGACATCCACGACATGAAGGGCTTCCGTATGCTCGATGATGAGGTATGCTCCATGCTTGTACGAAACCGTCTTGCCAAAGCCAGACTTGATCTGGCGCGTTATGTCGAAATTGTCGAAGATGGGAAGACTGCCTTTGTAGAGCTTCACCACACTAGCACGATCAGGAGCGATCAGGCTGACATAATCGTGAACCTCCTTGTAGACATCAGCATTGTTGACGTAGATATTCTCATAGCTTGGGTTGAAGAGGTCGCGAAGCATACCTACCGTTCGGCTCGTTTCCTCATAAACAAGTGTCGGCAACTCCTTGGCTTGTTGCACTTTGCGAAGTATACCTTCCCAACGGGCAACAAGGACCTTCATCTCGGCATCCAGTTCGCTTGTGCGCTTTCCTTCAGCCACAGTACGGACGATAATGCCGCAGTTCTTAGGCTTGATGCTTTCGATGACCTGCTTCAGGCGTGCTCTCTCAGCACTACTCTTGATTTTCGTGGAGACGGAAACCTTGTCGCCGAAAGGTGTGAAGACAAGGAAACGACCAGGGAATGAGAGGTCACAAGTCAGTCGCGGCCCTTTCGTGCTGATGGGTTCCTTGATGATTTGCACAAGTATCTCCTGTCCCTGTTGTAGAGAGGTCTGCACACTACCGTCCTTGGGGAGGTCGGGCAGAACGGAAGCCTTCTCGAAGGAATAGAGGTTCTTGCGGTCGCTCTGTACCTGCTTGAGGTACTTGGTGTAGGAAGCGAACTGCAGGCCAAGGTCGAGGTAATGCAGAAAAGCATCACGCTCGTGACCGACATTAACGAAGCAGGCATTCAGTCCGGGCATGAGCTTCTTGATTTTCGCCAAATACACGTTGCCCACGGAGTAAGAGACACTCTGCTCTTCCTCCTGATACTCTGCCAGTCGCTTGTCCTCGGTCAACGCGATGGAGATTTTCTTCGGCTGTACGTCGATGTAAAGTTCGCTTGTTACGTCCATCTGATTCAATTACAAAAAAAGTGACAGAGCTTTGTCCTGCCACCTTTTTGGTCTGAGAAGTACTTTACTTGCTCTTATGTCTGTTCTTTCTCAGTCTCTTCTTACGCTTGTGCGTAGACATCTTGTGCCTCTTATGCTTCTTTCCGTTTGGCATAATTTTAGGTGTTAACAGTTAGTACTATTTGTGTAAATATATAATTTCGGACTGCAAAGGTACAATTATTTTCTGAAAGGCAAAAGGTTTTATGCCATTTTGTTGAAAAAAAGTTGCTGTTTGATGTGTTTCATGCCGAAAAAGCAGTACTTTTGCATCATGATATCATCATTTGGCACGCAATTAGAGCAATGGTACGAGACTTTTGGCCGCGACCTTCCTTGGCGAAGAACGAGCGACCCATACCTCATCATGCTTTCGGAGTTCATCTTGCAGCAGACGCAAATTGTGCAAGGCATGAGTTACTACCTGCGCTTTGCCGAGCGGTTCCCAACGGCAGAGAGCCTTGCGGAAGCAAGCGAGGAAGAGGTGCTCAAGCTTTGGCAAGGATTAGGCTATTACAGTCGTGCCCGTCACCTTCATGCCGCAGCAAAGAAGATTGCAGAAGCAGGTCATTTCCCCAAAGATTACAGTTTTGTTCGGGCTTTGCCAGGAGTGGGTGACTATACTGCAGCAGCCATTATGAGTTTTGCTTTCGAAGAGCCTTATGCCGTGCTCGATGGTAATGTGCAAAGGGTTCTTGCTCGTCATTTCGGCATTAAAGAGCCAGTTGATACCACTCAGGGAAAGAAATTGCTTCGTGCCCTTGCCGACGAAATGCTCGACCGCCAGCATCCTGCCCTCTACAACCAAGCCATCATGGACTTCGGCGCACTTCAATGCAAGCCAGCTTCGCCGTTTTGTGAGACTTGCCCACTTGCCGAGACTTGCGAGGCACTAAAGAAGCATCTTGTCGACAAACTGCCGATGAAATCGAAGAAAACTGCCATTCGCGACCGTTACCTTACCTATATTTATACGCGCACAGAAGATGGAAAAGTTCTCCTCCATCGCAGAGGCAGCGGCGACATATGGCAAGGACTCTTCGAGTTCCCAATGATTGAATCAGTTAACAAGTTGACGAGTAAACAAGTTGACGAGTTTATTCACTCATCATTGGTTAAGGTTAGCGGTAACGTTAAGGTTGAACTCGTTGCTCAAAACATCCTCCATCAGCTCACTCATCAACGCTTGCACGCCGACTTCTATAGCCTCACCATACCCAATGCCATTGAAAACAAAAAAGGGCAATGGGTCGAGGAAAATTCCCTCGACCGCTATGCCCTTCCACGCCTCTTGGAGAAGCTATTGGAGAAAATAAAGTAACGGCTGCTTTATGCCGGGCAAGAGCCTTGCATTGCGCAGAAGCCAATGATGCCTAAAATGGCGATGATTGCGTAGAGAACCAGACAGATAATGGCAAAGATGCCATAGAACTTCAGGAAACTACGCATTCCTGCGAAGCCGCGAGCCAGCTGAGCCTCACTGCCAGTCTTGCAAGCAGCCTTCACGCCATTAGCGAACTGGAAGCCCTTGCAAAGAGGATAAATCAGGATGAGGGCAAGAAGCACATAGATGATGCCTACTGCGATTCCTACGCCTCCAACGAAGGGAGCAGTTTCTGCAGGCATCATACCTGGGAACTTGCCGCCCAATGCAATCATGGCAATGCCCATGACAAGGACAATTACCACACCGATAGTTTGTAGGACGAGGAGGAACTTTGCCCACTTTGCTGAGCTCAGCAGGTCAGCTTTCATCGTCTCGTCGATAACCATTCCAGTCTTGAATTCTTCGTTCATAATGCAAAAAGTTTAGGTTAATACTGAACAAATATTCTCTTTTCTGTTGCAAAGTTACGAATATTTTCTCTTTTACCAAACAATTATCGCTTTTTTCTATCATACGTCACTAACTCCACAGGACCTAATAGACCTGAGGGGCGTAAGGGTTCCTTGGCAGATGGGCCGTTGATGACCCATGTCCGACGTTGCTCCTTGGGCTGTGCAGCATCATATGCCAAGCGGTTGAACCAAGTACTAGTCAACTCAATAACTATGGTGTTGCTGCCACGACGTAGATGGGGCGTTATGTCTGTCTGATAGGGTTCTGCCCAAAGTGTATCAACGACTTCTCCATTCACCTTGACAACAGCTATCTCTTCCACTTCGCCAAGACGGAGCATGTACTGCTGGCCTCGCTTCTTTGTGTCGATTTGGAAGGAAGTTTCGTAGGTAGCGGTACCTGAGAAAGCATGGCCTTCATCACTGAGTGGCAAGTCTTTCCATGCCTTCAGTTCTGTCAGCAGAAGAGGTTTGTCTATGCCCCAACCTTCGGGGAAGGTTAGCGTCCACTTATCCAAGGGCATCACCTCTGTCGCCTTCAAGGTCTTCATGCTTTGGGGACGTGCATCATGACGAAAGACTAGGAAGAGCATCTCTCCACGCTGCAGGTCAAGACGCACGCGAGTATATTCGCCATCAGGCTCTGCATCGGCCAGTTGAATGCTACCGTTCATAGGATTCCAAAGCTCAGCACGACCTTTCTGACGGAAAGATACCTCGCCACTAAATGCTTGTTCCTTTTGCGGGCAAATCATATACCAATCGGCTTTGTCGGCACAACGATGGAGCCAACGCAGTTCTGTCGGCTTCACTTCAGGTTGCAAGCTTAGCCTTTCGAAGGCTTGTTCCAGATGTGCAATGGGAACATCCCTGATGACACGACCACCTTGTGCTTCCATTGCCTGCAATCTGTTAATGGTTTCAGGAAGAAGACGTTTCGTGTCTGGAATCCAAAGCACATCGTAGCAAATGCCTTCCGGTGTGGTCCAACTTCCGTTACGTATCTTTATGCGATTCAGAAGGGCATCGGTATTGCAATAGTCGTACGTATAACCATTGGGGAACGGTGCGAACTGATCGGGCTTTTGTTCTATCTCGTCGCCAATGTACCAAAGAACGCTGTTCACAGGGAATCCTCTCTCCAACATGTAAGCACATCGAGCCAAATATGTATTGAAGTGGCGCATGAAAGGCCACCAAGTTTGCTTCCTGAGAAATGGCGTACCGATGCCACCGCCAAATGAAGTACCTGGGAAAAAGCTATCAGCATCGGGATTGTGGGTGTATGTGTGGAAGACTGTATGAGTGACTCCCTCCACCATGTTCTGATTAGCCACCTCACGCAATTCCCTGAGGTGTTCGTCCCAAGTCAAGTCGAAGGAGGTAAAAGATTCTGCCGAAACACGTGGTTTGCCATATAAATGAGCCGCAGAAGCCGTAGGACGGATGGGTTTGTAGTTGTGGTTTGCGAGCCATCCTGAAATGGGTTGCCAGTATTCGCACATCGGCACATCGGCATACTTATAGTATTCCATCGGGTCGGCAGGAAAGATGTCGCCTGCTGCCGTTTCGTAGCTAACAGTCATGTCTTTCTCGTGAGCAAGGCGACTCATGTATCCGTAAAAGTTGTCCGTAAAGAGTTCGTTAATGGTGCGACGCCAATCAGAAAGGAATTTGCTGGTTTGTTCACGGCCGTCTATTACCCACCCAAAGATGGCTGGAAGCCAAGTGAGCAGATCGTATTGCCGACGTTCTTGGAACTCCTGTCTCATGTATCGCGTCCAAGTCTGCGAAGAACACTCCCAACTGTCCATTAGCATATTGTTCACTAGCCCCTTCAATGGTCCGTCTGTGAGACGCCCGATATAACTGCGAAACTGATAGCCAACATAGGCCGTGTCGAGTTTATTAACCTCCCATCCCGTTGCCTCGGCAGGGGCTGGTCCGTTGCGACGACCAGTGTTGACATGGCCTATGCGAAGGACTATCCACCCCCCAGCAGGAGCCGTCCAACGAAGCCGACCTTCGGAAGTCATTTTCTCCGTAAGATTGAGAATGTCGGCTCGTCTGACGAACCCACCTCCCTCATCACTCATGTCCTTTGGAAGCGGCAACAGTTCACGCGAAGTCCAAGCCGCCTCCATCTCCCAATTGTGGCCACGAGTTGCCGTCGAGAAACAAAGACGCGAGATGTGCATGGGATGCTTATTGGTAATCTCGAGAATGTACTCACCCTGCTCTTTCTGGTCGGGCAGAGCAAAAGTCATGGTCTTGTCAATATCCTGCCAGTTTGCTCGTGGGAAGTCTGTATCAAGAAGAATGGTCTGGCTGGGAGTCATGACACGCAGGTGAATGTCAGGCTGAACACAGAATTCATGATTAAATTGGTCGATGGGATTGAACTCTATGGAGCGAACCTTGGCTCTACCCTTCATCTTGACACGGATTCGATAGGGCTTCTGTACATCTGTCGGTTGCAAGGTGAAGGCGGCATTCAGCTCTCCATTGAGGAGTTTTTGCCACTCCTCCTGATACGTCTCTGCCTCGACCTTTTCGACTTGGCAGTATGCTCCTGTATCACCGTCAGGAGCAGGAAAGGCCAGTACAGCGATGTCCCTCCAATCGCGCCAGTCTTCCTTCTGAGGAACGGGCAGTTCCACATCAACCTCCTTGCCTCCTGTAATGTCTGTCCTTGAGTAACTCAGATGTCGCATGGCTTGTTCAGGTTTAATCCACGGGCCTCCACTCATGGCCCAACCAGGGCAGGTTTGCAGGCTGAAGCGCAGCCCCAGACGATGAGCCTCCTCGGCCGTGTGCTTGACTAGCGACTCCCACTTCGGACTCAGGCACTCCACATGTTCCTCCGTTCCTGGCCAATCCGCAGGATCTCCCACTTGTCCGTGGAAAAACTGCACACCTTGAATGCCCGATGCAGCTATGGCTTCGAGGTCACGAGTAATGCCTTCCCGACGGATGCTGCCGTTGAGAAAGTGGAACCAAGTCTCAGGGTAGAAGATGCGGTCTGGCTGGAGGAAAGCTGCTTGGTCGTTCTTTGAGAACGCACTTCGCAGTTTTGCCGTATCTGGTACTGCAGGAAAGACGTTTTGTGCTGAGACAGATCCAACCTCAGAAAACTGAATCAGCAAGATGGATAGCAGGATGATGTTTATTCTTTTCATTACGCAGATGACCATATTGTTTTGCAAATATACAAATAAGTAAGCAAACAAACAAGAACATTACTGCCTTTTCGAATAGGAAACAATAACATTACGAAGCAAAGGCAAAAATGTCGGACAATTGGACAGCCATTTTTCGATCGCTCAAAGACAACATGGAGAGATGGCAAACGTGGGCTGCGATGTTGTCCATCTTAACGTGTTAAGTTGGCAAACATAACGTGTTAAGTTTGCAAAGCTGGCGTGTTATGTTTGCAATCGTATACTGTTACGTTTGGCTTCTCAGCTTATCACTTTGCAAACGCTGATGTCGTGGGCTTCTGCAGGAACCTCATCGAGGAACTGGAAGGAGAAGCAAATGCCTATTAACTTTGCGGCTTTCAGGTTGGGCAGCAATCGGTCGTAATAGCCTTTCCCACGGCCCAAACGATGTCCTGCACTATCGAATGCCATACCAGGAATGACGGCAAGCTCTATCTCGTCATAATGTTTGGGGGCAAACAAAGGCCCCGTCGGCTCCATAATGCCAAAAGCCCCTTCCTTCAAAGACGCTTCGCCTTCATAGAGATGCAGCTCCAGTTCATTACCCTTCACGACTGGCAGTAGAACGCGTTTACCTCTCTCGAAAGCGTCCTTTATCAGCATACGCACATCAACCTCATCGGGCAAAGGGTAATACAAAAGCAGAGTGCCTGCTTCCTGCCAAGAGGCAAGAGCAAGCACCTTACTGCAAATATCTTCAGACAAAACCGCCATCTCAACAGCGGATAGTCTTCTTTTCTGCGTCCTTATCTGTTGACGCAGTTCCCTTTTGGTCATTTCTTAGCCTTCTTTGCGGCTTTTTCTTTTGCCTTGTCGTACTTCTCCCAGAGTTTCTTCTTTGCACAAAGTGCCTTCTGAGCCTCTGTGCTGGCAACGGCAGCAGCTTCTGCAGCGGCTTCGTCAGCAGGACTTGCCCATGCGAACTGGAAGCCCTTCTGGGTGTTCCAATAACCACGAGTGAAATCAGGGAATGCTACAGAGCAGCAGTTGTTGTCCATCGAAAGCGTACCCAGTTCAGCAAGGCAGCACCACTCTGCAAGGTCGTAAACATCCATGTCGAGAGGCAGACCGTTCTGCAGACAATAAACCAGACGAGCGTCCATGAAGAAGTCCATACCACCGTGACCGCCCACTTTCTGAGCCATCTCACCATACTTCTTGATGATGGGGTGCTGATACTTGGCCACAAGCGCATCTTGCTCGGCCTTGGGAAGGAAGCCGTGACTGCTGAGGTCGTCCACCTTTGGAGCCACACCACTAGCCGTGAGCTGACTCTTGTCAAGAGCATAATGTTGCTCAGGATACTTGGTGGCATAGCCCTTCGTACCAGTCAGTTTATACAGACGGTTGTAGGGCTGCGGATTCATCACATTGTGCTGAATCTCAACAACCTTGCCTTCCTCAGTACGCATAAGGGTTGTTGTCTGGTCGCCATTACGATAGTTTGTGCAGGGTTTGCCAGTCTTCTTCTCGACATATTCCTTGCCGCGAGCACTCTTAGTATCCATAGCAACAAGAGTCGTGAAGCGGTCTCCACGATGGATGTTCATGGCGAGAGCAACAGGGCCGAGGCCGTGAGTGGCATAGACGTCACCACGATTCTCCATGTTATACTTCATACGCCATCCAAGCTTATCTGGGTCGCTGCCGTCAGGATTCTTCCAATAGTAATCCCAGAAATCGTCAAGGTTGTGGATGTATGCACCCTCGCCACGAAGCACTTCGCCAAAGACGCCATTCTGAGCCATATTGAGTGTGTTGAGTTCGTACCAGTCGTAGCAGCAGTTCTCGAGAATCATGCAATGGAGGCGTGTCTTCTCAGAGAGTTCGATGAGTTCCCAACATTGTTCGAGGTTCATAGCAGAGGGCACTTCGATGGCCGTGTGCTTGCCATTCTCAAGGGCACACTTTGCAACAGGGAAATGGTGATCCCAGTCCGTAGCCACATAAACAAGATCGATATCAGGACGCTTGCAAAGTTCTTCGTAACCTTTCGCGCCACTATAGATGGCAGCAGGTGGAAGTCCTGCCTCGCGAAGATACTTCTGGCAAGCTTCTGCACGAGCCTCTACGTAATCGCAAAGTGCGACAATCTGAGTGCCAGGAATATGAGTGAAACGAGCCACAGCACCAGGTCCACGCATGCCAAGACCAACAAAGCCTACGCGAACAGTTGCCATCTTGGGAGCAGTCAAGCCAAGCACATGTTGCTGACCTGCAGGCCGAGTCGGTGTGTCAACAACGAGGGTTCCCTTGTCCCAATGATATTTGGTGCTGGGACTGAGGCTTTGTGCCAAAGATGTGACACTGAAAAGAATTGCCGCAAAAAGAACGGCAGAGAAATGTTTGATGTTCATGGTTCCAATTAGTTTTAGTACTTTTACTGCGCAAAGATAGTAAAAGTTTCCTAATCTCATGCTCTTTTCATGTAAAAGAAGTGAAAAAAGACAACTTTTTCTCCTCCCATGCCAACATATTACATAATATAATGTAACTTTGTGCCGTAATATGCGCCTCATGGAAAAGAAAAAACTGCTTGGCATGACTCTCGATGAGCTGAAGGCTGTCGCCACAGAGGTGGGGCTGCCCAGCTTTGCAGGAAAGCAGATGGCGGAATGGATTTACGGCAAACACGTCAGGAGCATTGACGAGATGACCAACCTTTCCCTCAAAGGAAGGTCGGCCCTCGCAGACCATTATGAGATAGGTTGTGTGCCTCCTTGCGACAGCCAACAAAGCATCGATGGGACTGCGAAATACCTCTTCCCCACAGAAAGCGGGCAAAAGGTCGAGTGCGTCTTCATCCCTGATGACGACAGAGCCACGCTTTGTGTCAGCAGTCAAGTCGGATGCCGTATGGGCTGCCGTTTCTGCATGACAGGCAGGCAAGGCTTCGGAGGCAATCTTTCAGTCACAGATATCCTGAATCAAGTCTATTCTGTGCCAGGAAGCGAACTGCTCACAAACATCGTTTTCATGGGACAAGGAGAACCTCTTGACAACCTCGATGCTGTGCTCAAAGCCACCCAACTGCTCACAGATGCTAATGGCTGGGGTTGGAGTCCGAAGCGCATCACGGTCTCGACGGTCGGCATCAGGAAAGGTGTGGAACGCTTCTTGAGTGAGAGTGACTGCCACCTCGCCATAAGCCTCCACAATCCTTTTCACGAGGAACGTTTGGCAATGATGCCTGCAGAGAAGGCTAACGACACTCGTGAACTTCTCGAACTACTCAGCAAGCAAGACTGGAGCCACCAGCGCAGACTCAGTTTCGAGTACATCGTCTTTGGAGGCCTCAACGATTCCGAAAGGCATGCAAAAGAATTGGTTCGTCTGCTCTCGCCAATGGAATGCAGAGTCAACCTGATTCGTTTCCACGAGATACCAGACACTCCCTACAAAGGCGCTTCGGAAGAAAAGATGATCTGGTTGCGCGACTATCTGACAAAACATGGCGTAACGACCACCATTCGCGCCAGTCGTGGGCAAGACATCTTTGCAGCTTGCGGGCTGCTGCATGCAAAAAGCAAAACCGAAATGATGAAACAATGATAACTATATAGAAATATGAGACACTACATTCTTTCTCTGTCAGCACTTTGCTGCCTGCTTCTCTTAGTTAGTTGCAAGAAGGAACAATTCTTTCCTCAAGCTAGCGGACGTCCATATGAGGTGCTTGTCGTGCTGGACAACAAGACTTGGGAGGCTCCTGCAGGACGCGCCCTGTTCGACATTCTCGATACTGACGTACCTTGCTTGCCGCAGAGTGAGCGCTCTTTCCACATCACACAGATTGAGCCAAAAGACCTTAGTGCGAACTTCAGTATCTTCCGCAATATCATTCAGGTCAACATCGACAAGACGCAGTATTCCCGTACTGGCATGCGTTTCATGCGTAACAAGTATGCGATGGACCAGATTGTGCTCACCATCAACAGCCCTAGCGAGGAAGACTTCAAACAATTCTGCATCGACCACAAACAAGAAGTCATAGACTTTCTGACTCGCACAGAAATGAATCGACTCATCAAGGAACTGGAAAAGAAATATTCGAAAGTGACCTACGACCTTGCTTGGCAAATCTTTGCCTGTCGTTTCCATGCTCCAAAGGAACTGACCAGCTACAAGAAAGGCGACCATTTCTTCTGGACAAGCAACAATACGGCAAGCGGATTGGAAAACATTTGCATGTATAGTTACCCTTATGAAGGACCTGAGACATTCAACAAGGAATACATGACTGCCAAGCGCGACTCAGTAATGAAAGTGAACCTTCCAGGCGAGAAGAAAGGCATGTTCATGAAGACAGACTCGCTCTGCACAATCGTCAAGCCTATTAATGTACACAATAGTTACGCGATGGAGATGCGAGGCCTCTGGTATATGGAGAATGATTGCATGGGAGGTCCCTTCGTGAGCCACTCTCGTGTTGACATTGAGACAAATCGCGTCGTAGTCGCCGAAGGCTTCGTCTATGCTCCAGAGAAGATGAAACGCGGCCTCATTCGCAGACTCGAGGGTTCGCTCTACACCCTGCAACTTCCTCAAGAACAATACTCGCTCATCGACACAGGACTGGAAGAAGAGAAAGCTCAAACGCCATCCGAATCCACTTCAAAGGGAGGGGCTAAAAACTAAGCACGCCATCTTTGCAAACGTAACGTGTTAACTTCGCCAACTTAACGTGTTAACTTTGTCAACATAACGTGCCACGTTTACAAACTTAACTGCATAACCCAAATAACAGACCACGACAAAACAAGTCACATAAATGGAAAAACTCAAGATAGCCATTACGCAAACTGGCACTGACGACATAAGCAACAACTTTGTTCGTCAGGTCTGTTGCGACCCAGCAATGCTCGAACTCTGCACTCCAGTCGAGCTAGACGAGGAA
>JAGCFN010000012.1 GCA_017650085.1 Bacteroidaceae bacterium
CTTGGAGTTCAAGAACCTCCGCAGCGTCGCCGAGTTCAACCTCGTACCCAGTCGCAAGGCCCAGGCCGAAGCCATCGAAGTGATCAGGAATGAAGAGACCATCCAAGGACTTGAGTAAATCTCGAGTCCTTGGAAGTGAAGAGTGAAGAATTAAGAATTAAAACTCTCAACTTCTCAACTGACTCTAAACTCTACACTCTACACTCTCAACTAAAAAAGCCCCTCCCTTTTGCTGGGGAGAGGCTTCTTGTATTACTGTTCTCTTTGTTTAGAAGCCGAGTTTCTGGCGGATGTCGGCGGGAACGGCGTTCTTGTTGATGACGATGTTCATGGTCTTGTAGGCGACATAGGCCGGGCTGACGTACCAGAAGCCTTTATAGGGACCGCTCTCGCCCCACGAGTTCTTCATCATGAAGTATTCCTTGCCGAACTGGTCCTTGGCCAGGCCGTAGATCTGCATGCCGTGGTCGTCGGTGGTCTCCCAGTTGTCGTAAGCCTCCTGACGCATCTCGGGCGTGATTTCCTTCTCGGCATTGGCCTTGACGATTTCTACTTTCTCGGAAACCTGCTCGCCTGTCCAGCGTGCCTGGTCGCTGCCCACGCCTGCCTTGAACTTGGTGTCGGGCACCATGGCTACGCTCTTGTTCTTGCCGCTGCGACGGCTGAATCCGTCCTCGCTGACGTCTGCTCCCCAAGCGAAAGTCCAACCGTTACGGACCGACTCGAACATGACGCGCATGAAGTCGTCAAGGGGCAGGTTGTAGCTGCTTGCCCAGCGCCAGTTGTCCTCAATCTCGAGGATGAAGCTGCTCCAATAGGGATGGTGCGTGTAGCTGGTCAGGCTGACGTAATCGTTGGGGTCGAGCTTGAGGTAATCCTTGACGAAGCTCTGGGGTGTGTAGCGCACGCCTTTGTACTCGAACTCGTCGGGGCACTTGCCGAAGTAGCCGTCGAGCATGCTCTGCAGGGCGCCTTTCCAAGCCTTCGGATAGATTTTCTTGGCTCCGCTCTTCGAGATGCTCTGCAGGTAAGCCGTCATCGGGGGGAAGAGCTGGCCGAAGTTGAAGAGGGAGTCGCCGTATTCGGTGATGGGATAGGGCATCAGGCCTTCGGGAACGAGGCCGTAGTGCTCCATGCAGTAGATGGCATCCTCGAACGAACCGCCTTGGCTGAAGCTGGCGTCACCATGGGTGCGGACGTGCTTGTCGGCACGGTCCACATAGGTCTTGCTGATGAGGAACGATTCGCAGAGGTCGAGGTCGTCCTTCAAGGCAGGGTTCTTCTTGATGGCCTCGCTCTCCAGGAAAGCCAGAGAGGAATAAGCCCAGCAAGTACCCGAGCTGTTCTGGTTCTTGATGCTTGTTACGGGGTGCTCGATGATGGTGGTGAAGACGAGGGAGTCGTTGTCCTTCTTCTCCTTCTTGTCCTTAGCTGCTGCAGGCATGATGAGCAGGGCAGCTGCCGCAAGTGCGATGAGTTTTTTCATTAATGAAGACCCTCTCCCTAACCCTCTCCCTTTAGGGCGAGGGAACTGCTTCGCAGGGTCGTGGGCAGTTGATGTTATTATTTTATTGTTATAAATGTCTATTCTGGCTATTGTCCTCCCCCTAAAGGGGGTTGGGGGGTCAATAAGGTATCCTTTCTTTCCCGAGGAAGCGGCAACCGTCCTTCGTGATGAGGATGTCGTCCTCGATGCGAATGCCGCCGAAGTCCTTGTAGGTCTCGAGCAGGTCGAAGTTGAGGAACTCCGCACAATGCCCCGTGGAGCGCCAATCGTCGATGAGGGCGGGAATGAAGTAGATGCCGGGCTCGTCGGTCATGACAAAGCCTTCCTGGAGGCGGCGGCCACAACGCAGGCAATTCGTTCCGAACTGCTCCAAGTTGGGGCGCACCTCGTCGTCGAAGCCGACATAGGTCTGTCCCAAGCCCTCCATGTCGTGCACATCCATGCCCATCATGTGTCCCAGTCCGTGAGGCATGAACATGGCATGAGCGCCAGCCCGAACGGCTTCGTCGGTATCGCCTTTCATCAGGCCGAGTTCTTTGAGTCGCTCGGTCATGAGCCGGCACACGCCAAAGTGCACATCCCACCACTTCACGCCAGGAGCGGCAAGCGTCAGGGCATAGTCGTGACACTCCTTCACGATGTCGTAAAGCTCCTTTTGCCGTTGGGTGAAAGTGCCGCTGACGGGCATGGTGCGGGTATTGTCGCTACTGTAGTTCTCGTTCGTCTCGGCTCCAGCATCGCAGAGGAACAGGCGTCCTGCTTCGAGCGGACGAGGGCTGGGATAGCCGTGCATGATTTCGCCATGCTGAGTGACGATTGGCGGGAAGCTGACCATACAGCCTTTGCTGCTGGCAATACCGCTGATTACGCCTGCAATCTCCTGTTCCGTCACACCTGGGCGGCACATCTTCTGAGCCGTGGTGTGCATCTTGTAACCGATGGCACAAGCGCGCTCTATCTCTTCTATCTCGCCCGCGCTCTTCACAGCTCTCTGGTCCACAACGGCCTTGATGAGTTCCAGGCTGGCAGCTTCTCTCTGCTGAGAGGGATGGATGCCCAGCATGTCCATGAGCTGAATCATGGTGTCGTGGCGGTAAGGCGGCAGGAAATGGATGCGCTGACCGCTTGCTTTTGCCTTCTTGATGAAGTCGGAAAGGCCCTTCATCGGCAAAGTCTTGGCCACGCCACATTCGGCTGCCATATCGGCCACGCTGTCCACCGAACCGAACCAAACGATATCCTCGATGTCTATATCGTCGCCCACAAGGTACTCCTGGTTGTTATCCACATCGATAACGCCAGCCAAGCCCTCGCGATGAAGTCCGAAGAAATAGAGGAACGAACTGTCCTGACGGAAACGGTAGACATTGCTGGGATAGTTGGCAGGCGAGTCGTTGTTGCCCATCAACAAGATGATGCCCGAGCCGATTCGCTCCTTCAGAAGCCTTCTACGCTCGATATATGTCTGTTTGTCGAATAGCATAAATTATTGTTTTAAATGGTATGAAACCAACTGGATAATGTCGAGAGTCATCGTGTCGGCTGCAAAGACGGCATTGAGGCCCTGTTCCTCTTGAGCAGGATCGCCCACATAATCGTCCCAGCGCTGCCAACGGACATGTTTCGGCTCTGCATAACCGCCCCAAGCCCAGAAACAGCAGCCCTGCAACTTGCCCTCGTCCATCAGGCCGAAGACATAGGCATAGTAGATGTCACGACCTTGAGTGGGCGAGCCCGGCTCGATGCGATATCCGTCGCGAGGATAGCCGAACTCCTCCAGAACCATCGGTTTCTTCAGGTCTTTCACGATGTCCCAGCAGGTTTCCATATAGGCACGCGTCTTGCGGGCCGCATAGGGGACACTGTCCACGACAGAGGTCTCGCCGTTCTTCGCAAGGCCATTCGTGAGCGGACCACTTGCCGGGCCGAGCCAATGCCAATTGTAGGGCCAGATGTGGATGCAGACGTAATCAATCTCGGGGAAAGCATGGATCTGATGGAAGAGGTCGGGGTCGTACTCGCAACCTTCCAGACCTTCGCTGCCGGTCGTAACCAAGTGGTTGCCGTCGAGGCTCTTGATGAGCTTGGCCTGTGCCTCAACCCATTCTGCAAAACATGCCTTCGTCACAGAGTCGCGGGCAAAAGCACGAGGCTCGTTGGCAAGCTCCCAAGCCATGATGGCCGGAGACTCCGAATAGGGCTTCCCCGTAACGGTATTGGTGCGGGAGACAATGTGGCGTACATGACGCTCGGCCATTGCCTTTGCACTATCGTTCTTGACGAATTGGCAATGGTAGTTCTGAGCGATGGTCCAGTCCGACCAGTCGGGCACAGGACCGCATCCCGCCCATTCCAGATAGGCACCATATCCCCCACTCCATTCCCAAGAGTTGTTCAGGAAGAGAACGGCCGTCATTTCGCGCTTCTCGAGCTCTGCAATCAGGTAGTCGAGGCCCTGGAGAATAGTGTCGTTATAGACACCCGGTTCGGGCTGGAGAACAGGAACGACATGGGAAGCCACCGTATCGGGACCTTCGCCACCAACGAGGACACGCACATTTGTGATGCCCACTTCCTGCATCAAATCGAGCTCTTTCTGCAGTCTGTCACGGTCACCACCCTGACCTTCGCTGGCCAGAACGGCTCCATACCAGAAGTTTGTGCCGATGAACTTGTACTCTTTGTCGCCACGATAGAACTTGCCGTCGCGGGTCGTAACGAATGTCTTTCTGTCGACGGTCTTCTCTCCCTGACAGGCAAAGAGGCCTAACAAACAGCCAATGGCTAGGAAGTAAGCAATACGACTCTCCATTTTGAACTTTGAACTATGAATTATGAACTAAATGATGATTTTGCTCTTGTGGTAGTTGTCGCGGAAAGCAGTCGGCGAGCAACCCTTCTTCTTCTTGAAGATGCGGTTGAAGTTGCTGATGTTGTTGAAACCGCAACTGTAGCATATCTCTGCCACGCTGGTATGTGTGTCGACAAGCAAACGGGCTGCATAACCCAGACGGATGTCGATGATGTAGTCGGAGACAGTCTTTCCTGTTCTTGTACGGAAGAAACGCGAGAAAGCTGCGGGAGTCATGCCTGCGATATCGGCAAGGGTCTTCAGTCGGATTTCCCTCTTGAAGTTCTGGTCGATATGCTCTTCGACGGCACGGACGCGACGGCTCTCGGGAGTGTTCTTGACATTGGCAAACGATTTGCTGGCCAACAAATGGTAGTTATCCTGAAGAGAGAGCTCGTAGAGAATCTCGAGCAGAGAAAGCATGCGATAGAAACCGGGCTGAGCCGAAGTGATGTTCGTTATCTTTCCATACAACTCCATAATGGCCGGCAACTCGAAGGCAACACCTCGCTTGGCATTCTCGAAAAGGGCACGAAGGCTGCTCAACTGGTTCTTCTGGAGGAACTGCTCACCAAGCAAGTCGGGGGGAAACTGAATGGTGATTTCGTGGATGGAATGGCTCTGGCAATCGTACTGGTCCCACATGTGCTCGAGACCGCTGCCAACAAGCACGAGGTCGTACTTGCCAAGCACTTCGATACTGTCGCCTACAATACGGCGGGCACCATCGCAATGTTCCACGAAGTTCAACTCCATCTCTTCGTGTTTGTGAAGAGGATAAGTGAACGCGTCTTTGTCACGGTCGACCATCAGGAAGCAATCCTTCTCTCCCAATGGCGTGACCTCAGTAATTACTTTGTCAGTCATAGTTTTTAGTTAAGCTTTACGATAAATAAAATAGTTTCGGTTTTTGGCTTTTATCCTTTTTCGCGCCACAAAATTACACTTTTTTATCAAATAATACAAGTTTCGGACAAAAAAAGAATAGTTTGGATAAAAAAATAATAAAGAAGAATCAGAAGCGCTTCATCACGCCACTGGCAGGACGACCGGCAAGAAGTTCCTGACGCATATAGTCCATGTAGGGGGCAACATGATGGAAGTAAATCTGATAGCCCGCGCAAAGATAATTGAGCCCAGGCTCCCCATCGGCCGTCTTCAGGAAACGCAAACGAGGACATTCGCCATGACAAGCCCTAAGCCACTTGCACTCGCGACATTGGCGGGGCAAAGCCTCCTTCTTCAAGCGGCTGAAACGGTTCTGCTTCGTTCCATAAAGCATCTGTGGAAGGCCGTTCGTCCGAATGTTTCCCAACTTGTATTGAGGAAAGACAAAATGGTCGCAACTGTACACATCGCCGTTCTGCTCCATGACGGCTGCATGACCGCATTCCTCGGCATAAACGCAAACGCCAGGTTCAGCTCCCATCCAACCGGCCAGGGTGGCATCGAAGAGTTGCACAAAGACCTCGCCGACATCCCGCTTCACCCATTCATCGAAGATGGCGCACATGAACCTGCCCCACTCTTCAGGACGAATGCTGAAAGGAGCTACGGGACAATCCTCATCGAAGAGTTGGGCAAGATGCCGACCGTCGCTATGCTCCTTGATGCGTTCCACAACAGGACTGATCTGCAGGAACTTGCACTTGAGTTCATCGCGGAAAAAATGATAGAAGGCAAGCGGGTCCTGGGCATTGTAATGATTGGCAGTCGCCATCGCATTCCACTCGACACCATAATCATTGAGCATCCGGATGCTCTTCACCACTCTTTCCCAAGTGCCATTACCCTGAGCATCAAGCCGATAAGCATCGTGCTGCTCCTTAGTTCCGTCAATACTGATGCCCACGAGCCAACCCTCGTCATGAAGGAACTGGCACCATTCTGGCGTGAGATGGAGTCCGTTGGTCTGAATACTGTTGCTGATGCGCTTGCCTCGGCCATAATACCGTTGCAGCCGGACTGCCTGCTTGTAGAAACTGAGGGGCTTGAGCATCGGTTCGCCACCATGCCAAGTGAAGAGCACATCTGGAGTCTGCTGAACCTGGATATAGTCGCGGATGTATTGCTCGAGGAGCTTGTCCGTCATTCCGCCCTTTTGCTTTTCCGAGAGATGCTGCTTCTCCAAATAATAGCAATACTGGCAACGCAGATTACACATCGGACCTGCAGGCTTTGCCATGACATAAAGCGGACGGGCAAAAGGATAGGCGGTGGACATGAGTTTAGAGATTAAAGATTAAAGATTAAGGATTAAGGGATTAAGGTTTTGTTGATTGGGAAGTTGAATGGAATCTGACTTTTTCTTTCTCGTTATTCAGGAACTAAGGTATAAAACTTTAATCTTTAATCATTAATCTTTAATCGTTAGTTAAGTATCTTGCTCGAAAGATACTTAACCGGATACCAAATTGCAAGCCAACCGACGGCAAGAACCGTGACGAGGACAAGCAAGATGTCGGTCCAGTAGACACTGACGGGATAGGTGTCGATGATGAAACTGCCTTCGCTGCCACCCATCTTCACGATGCCGTACTCCTGCTGAATCCAGCAGAGCACACCACCCAGAACCAAGCCGAGCAAAGCACCAGCCAGACTGATGATGTGGCCTTCCAGTCGGAAGATGGTGCAAATCTGCGAGTCGGTTGCACCAAGGCTGCGAAGTATCTGGATGTCTTGCCGCTTGTCAATCATCAGCATCGAGAGCGAACCGATGATGTTGAAGCAGGCCACCAAAAGAATGAAGGAAAGGAAGAGATAGGAAATGAGTTTCTCGATGCGCATTACCCGGAAGACATCGTTCTGCTGCTCGTAGCGGTCCTTCACCTGAAAGCGTTCGCCGAGCTGGGCCTGCAGTTGCTCCTTGACCTTATCCACTTTGAGCCCTTCCTTGAGTTTCAGTTCGACCGCCGACACCCTGCCCTCTCTGTCGAAAAGCTTTTGGGCAAACTGCAAGCTGGTCAGGATGTAGTTCGCATCGTACTTGGCCTGTCGAACCATAAAGACCACGCCAGGACTTTGAAGCTCGTCGTGATTGAAGGAGGACATGGGATTGCCGATGTTCACGCGCTCTCCCGGTTTTGGAGCATACACTTGAAGCGGGTTCTCGAAGAAGGCAGGAAGACCGAGTTGCTGAGCCAGTTGGATACCCAGGATGCCGTACTCCAAGATGTCGGCATGCAGGCAGAAATGCCCCTCACCATAAAGGATGTCCTCGATGTGGCCCTGCTTCGTGACATTGTCGGTCACACCTTTGATGGTCACGACTTGCTGCTTGCCACCTTCCACAACGAGGGCCTGCCCTTCCAGGACTGGCGTGTAGACCTCCACCACATCGCTCTTCTTGAGCCACAAAAGGTCTTTGTCCTTCGCATCGATGGTCTGCCCGTCCTTTGGCGTGACCAGCAATTCGGGGTCGAAAGCTGTGAAGAGGTCGGCCACAAGGTCTTGGAAGCCGTTGAAGACGCTCAGCGTGACCACCATAGCCATCGTAGCTACGGCCACACCAAGCACAGAAATGCCACTGATGATGTTAATGGCATGATGACTCTTCTTGGCAAAGAGATAACGACGGGCTATAAAGAGTTCGAGCCTCCCCCATCCCCTCCAAAAGAGGGGCGAACCGCTTCCAGTTTTCATCCGCTTGCCAGTTTAGTTTTCCTCTCCTTTGGAGGGGCCAGAGGAGGCTTTCAGCAACTCGTCGATGTGTTCCACATAGTCGAGGCTGTCGTCCACAAAGAACTTGAGTTCGGGGATGATGCGGAGTTGCTTGCCTACGCGAGTGCCCAGCTCGAAGCGGACCTGCTTCTGATTGGTGTTGATGTTCTGCACTATCTCCTCGGCTTTCTCGCTTGGAAAGACGCTGAGATAGACGCGGCACACACTCAAGTCGGGACTGATGCGGCAAGTGCTCACGCTCACCAGAACGCCTCTCATCGCACTTGTCTGCTTCTGGAAGATGTCGCTCAGTTCCTTCTGGATGAGACGAGCTATCTTATTCTGTCTTGTTGTTTCCATATCAATCTTCTTCACTAAACATTGGGTCCCAAGCGGGCAGACGGACTGGCTTCTGCTTCAACAGGTCAAGTACCGATTCCGGGCAGTAGCGACGGTTAGCCACAATGCGGAACATATACTCGCGGAACCATTCGTCGGTCATGATGATGTAGCCGTTTGCGCCGCTGTCCGAGCCCCAGCTGTTCTCCACTTTCCACTTCTTCGCCTTGCCCTGGCCGTCGAGGTCCACAGCCATCAAGGTCATGGCGTGGGTGCTGCCGCTGTCGAAGGTCTGGATACGCTGCTTCTTGTTCATGCCGAAGGTCGTTCCGAGGAGGCTTCCGTAGTCGAAGTTCTTGAGGTCGGCTATGCCTGTGCTGCGGTCGAGGAACTTGTTCACGTCGCAGCTGAAATAGATCTGGCAACTGTCCTTCAGAGAGGCGATGGCGATGCTCTCCAGGTCCTCGATGGGGATATTGACGTAGAGCCAGTTGTGTCCGTCGTAGACATGGCGGTCGTAGTCTATCTCATAGACCTTGTTGTAGGGACGGCTGGGGTCGTTCATCAGCATCACATAGTCCTTGTTGAGGTCTTCGCCATCCTCGATGCAATAGGCCTTGAAGAACTCCTGCGGAGTATACTTCTTACCCTCCCAAGTGAACTCTGTTGGAGGCACGCCATAGGCCATGACGAGCATCTTATAGACGGTGCCGAGCTGCTCCACTTTCAGGGCCTCGAGCTGCTTCTCGCTCATGCCAGCTTCGCCCTTCTCGCGAAGAGTGATACC
>JAGCFN010000093.1 GCA_017650085.1 Bacteroidaceae bacterium
CTTCAAGGGCGTCGATAACGTCTTGAACTCTTACGCTCATACGAATTGTATGTTTTCGTGCGCAAAGGTACGGCTTTCCAAGATAAAAACCAAATTTCTTTGCATTTATTCTTAATTTATTCGTAACTTTGCACACGCATACTGTATATCCTCCTATGACGAACAGAGAAATCTACCTGCCCGCAGAATGGCACGAACAGGGTGCCGTGCAGCTGACTTGGCCGCACTTAGACACCGATTGGCGCCCCATTCTGGAGGATGTATGCCGTTGCTATACGGAGATGGCGAAGGCGATTATCGCGCGCGTACATCTTATTATAGTTACGCCCGAACCTGCGCATGTCCGTCTGGAGTTGCAGGAAGCCCTGACCGCAAGGGAACTCTCCCGCATCGCCTTCTGCAAGGCGCCTACGAACGACACTTGGGCTCGCGACCACGGCTTCATCACCTTGCTCGCCCCCGACGGTCCGCGCCTGCTTGACTTCAGATTCAACGGATGGGGCGAGAAGTTCCCTGCCGAGCTCGACAACGGAATCAACCGCAGAATGATGGAGCAAGGCATCCTGAAAGGGCACTACGAGGACCATCTCGACTTCGTGCTCGAAGGAGGAAGCATCGAGAGCGACGGGAAGGGAACCATCCTGACGACAAGCAAATGCCTGCTCGCGCCACACCGCAACCAACCCCTTACGAAGGCGCAAATCGAGGCACGACTGCTCGAAACCCTCCATGCCGAGCGTATCCTTTGGCTTGACTACGGCTACCTCGCGGGAGACGATACAGACAGTCATATCGACACGCTTGCACGACTCTGTCCCGACGATACAATTGCTTACGTCAAATGCCTCGACGAGAACGACGAACACCATGCCGAACTGGCGAAGATGGAAGTCCAACTCAAGGAGTTCCTCACGCTGAAGGGCGAACCGTACCGCCTCATCCCACTCCCGATGGCAAAGGCCGCGTACGACGAAGATGGCACCCGATTGCCCGCCACATACGCGAACTTCCTCATCACGAACGGAGCCGTCTTGATGCCCACCTACGGGAATCCCGACACGGACCTTGAGGCGAAGGAGCAGCTTCAAAAGGCCTTCCCAAACTACGACATTATTGGCATCGATTGCCAACCACTTATAACTCAGCATGGCAGCCTGCATTGCTGCACCATGCAATACCCAAAAGAAGTACTATGAAGATAGGAATCATACAACAAAGCTGCACCGAAAGCATCGAAGAGAATCGCAAAAAGCTGTCCGAAAGCATCGCTAAGCTGGCGAAACTGGGCGCCGAGCTCGTCGTCTTGCAAGAGTTGCACGACAGCCCCTACTTCTGCCAGACGGAAGATGTGGAGAATTTCCGTTACGCCCTTCCCATCCCGGGCGAGGCTACTGAGTTCTATTCGAAGGTGGCAATGGACAACCAAGTTGTACTCGTCACAAGCCTGTTCGAGCGACGTGCATCAGGTCTGTACCACAATACGGCAGTCGTGTTCGAGCGCGACGGAAGCATCGCCGGCATCCACCGCAAGATGCACATTCCCGACGACCCCGCCTACTACGAGAAGTTCTACTTCACGCCTGGCGACCTCGGCTTCCACCCCATCCAGACGAGCGTTGGGAAGCTTGGCGTGCAGGTATGCTGGGACCAATGGTATCCCGAGGGAGCGCGGCTGATGGCGCTTCAAGGTGCCGACATCCTGATCTACCCCACCGCCATCGGATACGAGAGTACCGACACGAAGGAGGAGCAGCAACGCCAGCGCGAGGCCTGGACGACGATTCAGCGCAGCCACGCCATTGCGAACGGCATCCCTGTCGTGACGGTCAATCGCGTCGGCTTCGAGCCCGATCCGAGCGGCTCGACAAACGGCATTCAGTTCTGGGGGAGCAGCTTCGTTGCAGGTCAGCAAGGCGAACTCCTCTACAAGGCGAGCGAAACTGAGCAAGAAACTGCCATCATCGATGTTGATTTGCAGCGTACAGAGGGGGTACGCCGTTGGTGGCCATTCCTTCGCGACAGACGAATCGACGCGTATGGCGACCTCACATGCCGCTTTATTGACAAATAGTAAAGAAAGAAGAAAACAAGAGATATGTCCAGCACACTTAGGTTTCAGATTGTAGGCGAGGCGTTCAAGAAAAGGCCCGTCGAAGTCCCCAAACGCAAGGAACGCCCGAGCGAGTTCTTTGCAAAATACGTGTTCAACCGTCAGAAGATGCAGCAATACCTGCCTTCCGACGTCTACAAGAAGATGTGCGACGTCATCGACGGCGGAGCGCCCCTCGACATGGCGACTGCCGATGCCGTGGCCGAAGGCATGAAGAAATGGGCGATGGAGCTTGGCGCCACGCACTGCACGCATTGGTTCCAGCCCCTCACCGAAGGCACCGCCGAGAAGCACGACGGCTTTGTCGTGCACGATGGAAAGGGCGGCATGATCGAGGAGTTCACGGGCAAGCAGCTCGTACAGCAAGAGCCCGACGCAAGCTCGTTCCCGAGCGGAGGAATCCGCTCCACCTTCGAGGCGCGCGGATATAGTGCGTGGGACCCCACAAGCCCCGTCTTCGTCTTCGGCGACACTCTGATGATACCCACCATCTTCATCTCCTACACGGGCGAGGCGCTCGACTACAAGGCACCCCTGAAGAAGTCGCTCAAGGCCGTCGACAAGGCTGCCACAGCCGTCGCGCGCTACTTCTACCCCGACGTCAAGAAGGTCGTCAGCAACCTCGGCTGGGAACAGGAGTATTTCCTCGTCGACGAGGGTCTCTATGCTGCCAGACCTGATTTGTTAATGACAGGCCGCACCCTGCTCGGACACGACAGCGCGAAGAACCAACAGATGGACGACCATTACTTCGGCTCCATCCCGATGCGCGTCGCCGCCTTCATGAAGGACTTGGAAATCAAGTCGTTGGAGCTTGGCATCCCTTGCAAGACGCGACACAACGAGGTGGCGCCCAACCAGTTTGAGCTCGCGCCCATCTTCGAGGAGACGAACCTCGCCGTTGACCACAACATGCTGATTATGAGCCTGATGAAGAAGGTGGCACGCAAGCACGGATTCCGTTGCCTGCTCCACGAGAAACCCTTCGCGGGCATCAACGGAAGCGGCAAACACAACAACTGGAGCCTCTCGACCGACACGGGAATCCTTCTGCACGGCCCTGGCAAAACACCGCTCGACAACCTGCGATTCGTCACCTTCATCGTCGAGTCGTTGATGGCAGTTTATTGCCACAATGGACTTCTGAAGGCATCTATAATCAGCGCTACCAATGTACACAGATTGGGAGCGGCAGAAGCACCGCCAGCCATCGTGTCGAGCTTCCTCGGAAAGGAAATCAGCGATTTGCTCGAGCACCTCGAAACGAGTACCGACGACGAGCTCATCAGCCTTTCAGGCAAACAAACGCTCAGCCTCGACATACCGCAGATTCCCGAACTGACGCAGGACAACACGGACCGCAACCGCACCTCGCCCTTCGCCTTCACGGGCAACCGCTTCGAGTTCCGCGCCGTCGGAAGCCAGCAGAACTGCGCTGCCTCGATGATTGTGCTGAACACCGCCATGGCAGAGGCTTTGACGAACTTCAAGAAGCGCGTCGACGCCCTCATCGGCGAAGGCGTGGAGCCCATGAAAGCTATCCTCCGCATCGTGCGCGAGGACATCAAGACGTGCAAGCCCATCCGCTTCGACGGCAACGGCTACAGCGAGGCTTGGAAGCAGGAGGCGGCACGCCGCGGACTCGATGTGGAGACCAGTGCCCCCATCATCCTCGACCAGTACCTCAAGCCCGAAACGGTGGAGATGTTCGAGCGCATGAACGTCCTGACAAAGGCCGAACTGGAGGCGCGCAACGAGATAAAACTCGACACATACATCAAGAAGATACAGATCGAGGCACGCATCTTCGGCGACATCTGCATGAACCACATCATACCCGTCGCAACCCGCTACCAGACGCAGCTCATCGACAATGTGCACAAGATGAAGGACATCTTCCCTGCCGAGACGGCCGACCGCCTGAACAGCACCAATCTGAGCCTGATCAAGCAGATGGGAGAGCACAACGCCTTCATCATCGAGAACGTGGAACGACTCATCGAAGCGCGACGGGTGGCCAACCGCATAAAGGACGGACGCGAACGCGCCATCGCCTATCACGACACGGTTGCACCTCTCATAGAGGAAATACGTTACCACGTTGACCACCTCGAACTCATCGTCGACGACGAGCTCTGGCCCCTGCCTAAATATCGCGAAATGCTCTTCATCCATTGATGAAAGAAAAGTAGGGACTGGGAGCGTGGGCAAACATGACGTGGTTAAATCGCAAACTTAACACTAGTAAATTGCTAACTTCACACTAGTAAATCGCAAACGTCACACTAGTAATTTGCAAACGTCACACTAGTAATTTGCAAACGACACCTGGAGCATCCACGCATGTTCCACGGCGAAAGCTGACACTAAGGTGGGGAAGAGAAATCTTCCCCCTTTGGTGAGGGATCTTTCATGTCATGCCAAAACACTTGACACTCACGATATTCCACGTCAAGAATATATTTTTCCAGAAAAAGTTTGCAAGCGATATGAAATAATTCGTATATTTGCAGAAACAATAATACAAGACTGTTATTTCAAGGATACAATTATTTCTTCCGTTCTGATATCGGCGGCGCTCCTGATTGCCTTATGCTCCATCACAATCCCTCGCGTAGGAAAGAGGCGCCATTCTTCACCGTTTGGGACGTAATATACTTATTAGAAACAGAATGAAACGCAATCATTATCAAACTCCCCAAACGAGAGTTCTCGGACTTTCCCCACATGTCACCTTTATGACAAACAGTCAAAGAGAGGAAATAATCATACCCTTCAATCCCGAAGATGGTACCGACGAAGCCTTGACAAAACAGCACATTACAAACATTTGGGATGAAGAGTGGTAAGCCTCTCCCTGCATTTTCACAACACGAAATACTGCTTCAGAATATGAACAAACGACTGCAACTAATCCTTCTAGCGCTGGCATGGGCATTCTCTGCCGCATTCGCCCAAATGCCAGACTTCGACCTCTACTTTGCCAACAATGTGACCGATGTTCAGAACTTCGACGAAATCAAGTCGCCTGACTCTGGTTTGAACTGGACAAAAGTGCAAACAGCTGACGGCGACATGTCGGGCAACTATGCTGAGGTAGCTGACATCGTCAACATGCTCGGCTCGACTCGTAAGAAATGGCTGGCCGACCAACAACAGTTCTGGACGATGCGAGACCATACTTTGCTATGCTTCCGCATCGACGACCACGGCGACACTTCGAGCGCCTACGAGGTAACGCTCGACAATGGGTCGGGCAAGAAACTCGTCCAGACCGTAAGCGACTACTTCTTTGCAAACCTGCCGTTGCAGAATGAGCCTTATGAAATAAAAGTATACAAGGTAGGCGAACCCGAGAGATTCTACACGTTCCGCTATTTCATCAGGGGGTGGAACGACGACAGACTCTACATCTTCCAGCTCGACCAGAAACGTCAGGCCGAGAACATGCCATACACGCTGGAGTGCATTACGGGCAGCATGAACGAGGAAGGCGACATGGAGCGCGACACGACCCGTCTGGAACTGCAGGCAAAATCCTTCCAGAGTTTCTACGTACCCGAAGGGAAAGACCTGCTCGACGTGATTCTGGAGAACAAGGGCAACAAGTTGCGCATCAACAAGAAGAAGCTTCATCCAGGCATCGACCTGAACGACCGCTTCAAATACATGGAACTGTCTACAGGTTTCTATCTGGACAAGCACGAGAACCGCGAGTTCATGAACTTCAACTGGTTGGGAACAGGACTTTACGAGAAATACGACACCCTCTACCTTAATTTATGGAACGACCGCAGTCGACAGCTGATAAGCGGTAAGTTCAACGTCGAGAGCGTCGATGAAAAAGGCAATCCTACAGGCAACACCGCAGTAAGATATCTTGGTTATGACAGCAAAATCGGGACTCACAAGATTCTTACTATGGGACAGCCGGCATACATCGAGATAATCGTTAACGGCTATCTGCCCGTAGTTTACAAGTACTCAGGTCCTGCCGACCCTGAAACAGGCATCGTCAGCGAAGAACGGTGTTCAGTCGATCTGACTTTGCGTTCCGGCCAAGTGAACAGAAAGGGATTGACTTTCAGCAGCATGCACTTCCTCAACCTCAACGATGACAAAACAGTAGTGGTGCGTGGAGGAAAAGACCACGTATTGTGCAGCATCGATGAAATTGACCTTGCAGCAAAGATAGAAGCCGATACAGTACATTATCAGGAAGATTGCGGGCAGAAGTATCCCAAGCTCCTGAACAACAAGTCGGTAGAGCGCTATGCGAAGTTGCGCCTTGCTTTCTCTCGACCGAAAGGCGACACCACAGAAGACTGCACCCTGACGGCGACCGACCTCGAAGACAAGAGCGTTCGCGAGGCTACGGAAAAAGAAACCCTCATCCTCAGCAGCAAAGTATACAAGTCATTCAACTACGACTATTTCTTTGTCGACTTCGACCTGCTCGACGTGATTCCACTCAACAGTGTCTGCAAGCTGAACCTCACGTCTGGCAGCATGTCTTTCTCCAAGTTCCCCTTCCTGCACAATTTTGTTTTCGACCGCGACAAAGGACGCGAAGATACAGAGAAGGAGATTGACAACAAATACGTTACCGATAACGAAGAAAACATCAACGACGCAAGCGGCAGCAGCGGTTTCGACCTCAAAATAGCTCCCGACTTCAAGTTCACCTTCAAACCCGTAACTGTGAAGAGTTCATTTGGCTATGACTTCCGCAAAAGCCTTTGGGACATAAAAGTGAACATCGTCTATAATGGTGGCGAACGGGAATTGACTGACAAGGACAAGCTCGCCCGCGATGAGCTTAAAGCTGTTGAGAATTACGAATACTCTTCGATAAAAAGTGATAAGGTAAAGGTGCGTCCCGTAGGAAGCGACAAAGGTCTTGACGGATGGATATATGAAGACATCGACGATATCTTTGACTTCTCCTCGAAACGTATCGGTCAAGGATGGTTTGGCGGAGCTTCGTTCAACTTCAAGATGCCCACCACCGACTTTTCCCGTTTCCAGATTGCAAATGCTTCGGGCCAGATTGGCTACGGCGTAGGCATCTACTGGAACCAGGTTGCGCGCGATGCCCGATTCAGCAAACTTGCCGATGCTCTCGACGACTTCAAGAAATTCATGTCGCTTACGGCATTTGCCCAAGCCTCTTTGCAGATGGACTTCGGCGTCAAGTCGTATATCAGCGGGGTAAAAGAATCCATGTCGGGCACAAACATGGGCTATTTCGCTCATTTCAGCGCCAAAGTGGCTGCAGGAGCGTCACTCGATTTCTTCACACCCAAGGAAATCAAGCTGTTTAACCACAAATTCAGCATCTCATCATGGATGAACATTCATGCCGGTTTGCGCTTCGGAGCCAAATTTGGTGTGCAGTTCGGAGTGGAGGGACCGTTTGCAAATTATATGCCGGGCATCGGGTTCCGCTCTGTCCTGCTCGTCGTGGGCCAGGCTCATGCTCACATCAAGACACCTGTCTTCCGATGGTCCGGTAGCGGGCAGGTTCATTTCGGTTTCGAATACCTGAAGCCTGACGATGCGCACAACCCATTCCACCGCGACTTCCCGTATTGGATTGAAAAGAACAACGTCAAGCAAATAGCGATGGCTTATCGTCCGTTGAAAGCTCCCGAGAGCAACGTGGAAATAGGAGAGCCGTTGGTAACCGATGTCTCTGTAGATGCCAATCCTCACTATCTTGATGGCAATCATGTTGTTTATAACGACCTGCGCTTGGCTACCGATTATAATGACGACCGTGTGGCGTTGCTCAACACAGAAAACAACTCCGTCGAGACGCTCTCTACCGAAGGACTGACGGCAAGCAATCACATGCGTTCAAAGCGTGGCAACCATGAGATAGTGGTCTTCGAACAGTTTGCCAATCCCGTTGAAGATGGCGACATTGATAATGACCATTTGCTCATCAGCAGCAACCAATTGCAATCGCATAATGTCATCAAAGCATCGGTACGTAATGGCAACGGTGAATGGATTCATTCCGATGTGACTGTTGATGACGGCATGGCCGACCTGAGACCTGTTGTTACCATTCAAGAGGACGGCAAGGCTGCATGCATCTATCAGCACGGACGTTTCGTCGCTGCCGACGAGGAGGTTTCCATGGACTCCATCACCAACCAGGCTTTCGACGGACAGCTCTTGCTGCGCACGTACGAGAATGGGCAATGGAGTGCTCCTACCCCACTCTTCTTCGACCTGGACCGCAGTCATTTAATCACGCATTACGACCTGCTTATGCGTAACGATACCGTGCTTGTCGCAGCCAATCTGGTTGCAGAAGACATGGAGTCCTCCGTCACACGCTATGCTTCAAAGCATGTCAATTCGTCGCAGATCAATTATGTTGACGACAACATCCAGGCAAAGCATTTCATGATGCATCGTGTAGGCAACAACGCTGTTATCGCCATGCTCTACGAGAAGAGCGATTCTATCCGCGAGATATACGTCAAAACGCTCGACATGAACGGAATGGGTGACGGACGGCAAGGCTGCGACCTTGGTGTTGGTGCACGAATGCCTGGCAGGATGAAAATCGTATGTGACCGCGATGCCGAGAGTCTGAGTGACTTCGCCCTGCTCTGGACGGAGCAGAGTAGTGTCTATCGTAACGAGGACGGCAGCAAGCGGAGTTTCTCCGACATCTGTACGATGCTTAATGCCTCGCGCATCCACCTTGGAAACACGCTCCAACTTACCGACCCCATTACGTTGGGATGTGAGATTGACAGTCTGATAATGACCGATTTCGACGGATTCCTCGACGACAGTCACATCAGCGCAGTCTATACGCTTGCCGACATCGAAAACGCTTCTGGTATCATCATGACCAACAGTAAGGACTTCTGCAACAACTTCGAGTCGGAAGTGTCGTATGCGAGAACGGCCCTTATGGGAAGCAGTTCCCTGCCCATCAACGTGAGGATTCGCAACACGGGCACTTCAGCCATCCAGGCTGTCAAAGTGACCGTCAACAACGAACATTTCGACATAGAGGACGCTTATGTGGCTCCACAGAAAACGCGTGACTTCGTTGTTCTCTATCCCATCAATGATGACTTCAACGGCTACATCTCCAGTTCGGTGGATGTTGAGTTCAACAATATCTTCAGGACGAAGCAACACCCGCGCCTCAAACTGAAGAACAATGTTCGCCAGACTGTACACATGTCCCAAGCTCGTGTGACATTGTCGAACATAGAATGCAACGTTGTGAGCCGCAGCATCAAGGATGGCGTGAACACATTCGTTGTCGAACTGATTGACCATGACAGTCCGATTGACGATATGGATGTGCGTGTGGGTATCTATGCCCATCCCGCAATAGGTGTGCCCCTTAACGACGATGCCGAGGTAACCGTCACAAGCGACGATTTCGTGCAGATGGGTAATGTTCGCAAGGCTTACGCCACGGTTAGCATCGGCAACATTACCGAGCCGGTAGAGGCATACATCAACTGCCACGTTTTCGACGCAAGCAATGAGGAGGACAGTTTGGGACTTGTGCGTATTGACAACATTCATGGCGAGGCGAATCCCACCTACGTCTATCTCTTCCCCAACGAGAATCCGACTAAGATTGTACGGCCCCAGATTGATGATGCTTTCAGCAGTCATCGCATAAAAATCAACGCTCAGGAGAATGGTGTCGCCCTGCATGGTCTGAAAGCAGGCGAGACGGTTCGCATCTTCAACGCCGACGGCATGCTTGTCTTCTCGGAGAAGTCCGCCTCCACCACCCTCTTCGTGCCTCTGAAGCACCATGCTGTATATCTGCTCAGCGCCGAAGACGAAGTGTTTAAGTTCAGTTTTTGAAATGATAACCGATTAAGTTATGAATAGCATTCGAAACCTTTTGTTGTTTGTCCTTGGGAGTCTGACACCCCTATATATCTTCGCCGATAGCGCGACTCCGGCCGAGTTTGCCAGTCATCCGACCTGGTACGACTATCGCGACCAGTCTTTCAGCATCGAGGGGAAGGGGTCGTTCTCGAATCCGATTGTCATCAACACAGCGGAGCAGCTCGCGCAATTCGCCTATCTCTATAACACTACAGACCCTCGTGATAATGTGAATGGCGGATGGGAGGAGAAGGTAGTCATCCTGGGGAGCGACATCAACCTGGAGAAGACCGTGAACGGGGAACGCGTGCAATGGATTCCCATCGGATACGGTAATGTGAGATTCGCAGGCGCCGTCTTGGGAATTGACCCTCGAGACGAGCAGTTCGACGCTCCGCAGCGGCACAAAGTGTCGGGCATGTATATCAGCCTCTCTGCCGACGATATGGCAAACGGCGGGGGTTCTTATCCATTCGGACTGTTCAGCAGCACGAACGGGTATATAGGCTATCTCGACATCGTCGATGCAGACATATCGGTTGATTTCTCATCTAAGGGGATCAGCAATCAAAGCAATCAAATAGGTATCCTGAGCGGACGCGACCATGCGGGGCAAACTGCCATCCAGACCATTCCCGTGGATAATGCTTCGGGCAAGACCTTCAAGGTCGCCTTCGAGAGTGTCTCGACAAGTGGCAAGATAAAGGTTGTCGGAAACAAAGGTGAAAACAACCATATCCGTGTGGGAGGCATTGCCGGATATATCATGAATCATGGCATCGTGCACTCCTCGGCATCGGTCATCATCAATGCAACGGATTGCAAATATGTGGGAGGCGTGTGCGCTGATGCGGGTCAAGGAGGCGGTACGAACGACCTCGTTCTGACAACCATTCTCGACTGCACCGCTCATGTCACCATCAACAGCAATTACACGAAGGGGGACTACAGTTATGTGGGAGGCATCTGCGCTATGCTGGAAAAGTCAAGGATGAATGTGGACAGATGCACCAACAGCATCGTGTCGAGCTCGTCGATGGGTTCCATCACTACTGCCGGCTCAACCTACGTGGGAGGCATTTGCGGCTATTTCCAGGAGACTTGCCAACTGAGGGGTTGCGCCAGCACAGCCACCCTGATTGGGGGCGAACACATCGGCGGCATCGCAGGATACAGGCAAGGATACGAGCATGGCAGCCCGTACGACGAAAGCTTTACCGCCATCGACTGCTGCGCTTTCAGCGGACATATCGACGGCAGTCAGAGCCAATATGCGGGCGGCATTTGCGGCTACAACGAAGAGGGTAAGGACTTGCAGGTCAATTCCTGCCTCTTTGCCGGAACGATGACGACTGAGGGTGCCGAGCATGCTGCCGCTACCGTTGCCTACACCCCGCAGCCCGACGAGAATGTTGGCGGATGCTACTTCGATGCCTCGCTTTTCAAAGGCTTTCCCGTGTGCGACAAGGAGAGACATTCCAGCATTCGGGGGCTGACGACTGAAGAGCTGACTTCGGGCAAATCAGGCCCCACGGCGATGCTCAACGAAGATGATACTGCGGAGAACGCCTTTATGTTGAAGGCCGGATACTATCCCATGCTCGTCAGCTATGTTCCCTGCGCAGTCTACTACGACGGCCAGACATTGCCCGTGCCCCTTTCTGCCGCGCCCGAAGCCGAGCCCTCCACCCTGTTCCTTTCCGGAGCGTGGCTTTGCTCGCTTCCCATGATGATTCAGAAGGGCGATGCCGCCTTCGACTTTGTGACGCACACTATCGGGCCGAGCAAGAACACCGTCCTGGAGGATGCCGGACGCTCCGTCAAGATGAACAGCAAGGTTTCCTACGACAATCTGCCTTGCATCAGGATAAGCAACGACACAGCCTATGCCGTCGCCAACGGCACTTTCATGGCGACCGTCACGGCCAAGCCCGACCGCCCCACGCCCGTCTGGAACCGGCCCTTGCCTATCGATGGCATCAAGCAGCTGTTCTTCACCTCCACAGTCGACCAGGAGTGGGACGGCACTATCGGCACGGGTGTTGCTGCAGGTACGGGCCTCAAGGAAGACCCCTACATCATCAGGAACGGTTCCCAACTGGCCTACGCCGTGCTGAACAACGAGGAGGGCGAATGGTACAAGCAGATTTGCGACATCACCCTGAACAGGGACTTGCTCAACGACGAGGGGATGGAGAACAACTTCGACCGCATTCCCAACCATTGGTTCGACAACGATCCCTGGGGAGGGCCTTGGGGAAACGAGGTCTTGTGGAAAGCGCAATATGACGGGGACGGACATTTCATCAGGGGTGCCCGCATCAGCAGAAACGGCTGGGGCGTGTTCGGCAATGTGGCTGAATCGGGCGGCATCGCCAATCTGGGCATCGTCGACTCCTCGGCTCCCATGCGCTCGGGCCTTTTTGCGGGAACCATGGACGGCTCCATCACAAATTGCATCGCCGAGGGAGCGATAGGTTCCATGCACCCCACCGACGACGACTACTACAAGGACTATGCCGGAGGTTTTGCCTCCATCGTGGGAAAGACGAACCCCGATGCCGTCATCGAGGACTGCATCTCGGCTGCGTTCTGCCCCTTCTTCTTCGAGGATGTCACGCCCTTCGTCAGCCTCTCCGACGAGAATCGCGGCAAGGTGAGGAACTGCCTCTCCGCAGTACCCATGATTTTTGCCGACAAGGACCTCAACCAGAGCGGCATCACGCCTTGGGGAAAGAGCTACTTCGAGAACTGCTACTGGCTGAAGGGTTACGACCAGCTGAATACGGGCTATACGCTCGAGGAGATTTGCACCGCCCTGGGGAGCCGCAAGAACTGGAAGATTTTCAAGGGTTATCTGCCCACGCTGAAGGCGTTTGCCGAGACGGATATGGCCAAGCTCCTCATGGTGCCCTTCCGCACGGATGTGGACTACGAATACAGCGCCTCCGACGGGTCTGACAACTATCTGATGGGGTTCGGCAAGCAGTTGCTTTTCGAGCCCGGCTCTGCCGAATGGATTTCCACCGACGAGAGCAGCCGCTATATGGAGGCCGATGCCGACATGGGAGTCATCGTACCCGTCAGCGCCAGCTTCACCGCCAACGATATCCTACCCGGCTTCGAGAGGGTCAGGAGAATCCCCGGCATGCTCTTCATCAAGGGTAGCTTGGGGAAGTTCCACCACCTCCTTCCCGTCCGTACGCGCAGGGGTAATGTCAATGCCGGCTTCACCTTCGTCGACCCCAACGCCCGACAGGCCTGTCTGGATGCTTTCGACACCGACCGAGACGGCGTTCTCACCCTGGCCGAGCTGAAGGCCGTCACCGACGAGCAGACACAGGATGCCTTCCAGACCGCTACTGCGCGTCAGATAGTGCAGTTCCCCGAGTTCCGCTTCTTCAAGGCCGTGACGGACCTCTCCACGCAACTCAACGGCTTGTCCCGCCTGCAGGAAATATCGCTCCCCTACGCCTTGGAGACCATCTCCAGCGACGCATTCCAGGGCTGCTCCAGCCTCCTGAAGGTCACCATCCCGTCGAAGGTCGAATGGGTGGAGGCACACCCCTTCTACGGCTCTGCCATCAAGGATGTCGAGGTCGACCCCTTCAACGACTGCTACGTCTCGCGCGACGGCATCCTCTTCGACACCAACGACGGGCTCGTCGCCTATCCTAACGGACGCACAGGCGAGGAAGCCATACTGACAGGCACCATCAGCGAGTTCGCCGTCGGAGCCGTCTATAAGGTGGACGGACTGAAGCGCATCTACTTCGAGACGGAGGACTACGAGACCGTGCCCTACCTGAACATCGACGGCATCGTCTCCGAAGACGGCGAACTGCTCGACATCTATGTCAGCGACGCCACCTACGAAAGCGTTCTGATGGAGGGCTACTTCAGCGACGGGTCGTGGGACGAGTACATCGACGCAGGCAAGCTGCACTGCTACTACCCCCTGAAGATAGGCTCCGCCAAGGCCTCCACCATGTATATCGGATTCGACACGGAGCTGCCTGCCGGCCTCACGCCCTACATCGTCAGGAAAGCGAACGACAACACCGCCTCCGGCATGGAGGGCGACGAGAAGAACGCGGCCTATCTGCTCGAGATGAGCCGCAGGGTGCCCAACCGCTCGCCCGTCGTCATCTTCGCCGCAGAAGCCGGCACCTACCGTCTGGAACCCCTCGGCGAAGAGCTGGAGCCATGGAAGATGTACGAGAACCTAC
This sequence comes from Bacteroidaceae bacterium, assembly GCA_017650085.1. GTDB lineage: Bacteria > Bacteroidota > Bacteroidia > Bacteroidales > Bacteroidaceae > Physcousia. The sequence goes on from JAGCFN010000093.1 coordinate 14,227, forward strand.
TCAACGGCGTGGGACGCGACGGCATGCGCGTCAACCAGGGCGACTCCGACCGCGGCAGCATCCTCACCCTTGGGCGCAACAGCTCGGGCGTGCTCGGATTCTTCTACTACAAAGGCGAGCGCATCGCCCCCTATCGCGCCTACCTCACGCACAACGAGGTCAGCAGCGGAGCGAAGTACCACATTATCTTCGACATCGAAGACGAGACCCGCCTCGACCTCATCCCCACGAGGAGCGAAACGGGCTGGTACACTCTAGACGGACGTCCGCTGCAGGGCAAACCCGCACAACGCGGCATCTACATCACGAGCGGCAGGAAAGTAATGGTCAAGTAAGAAAGGAGGAAACAGACGAAAATGGAGAAAAGCAGCAAGACAGGCGTCCTGACATTCTGGTACGGCAATTCCAACTACGGACAGATACTGCAGAGCTATGCCCTGCAACGAGTGCTCGAACAGCTGGGGCGCGAGCCCTACATCATACGCTTCGTAGGCTACGGCGAGAGCCGCCTCCGCAAGCTCGTCAAGAGGCTGCTGCCCTTCCTCTGCCGCAAGCCCAGCCCGACCGACCGCCAACGCGGCTTCGAAGCCTTCCGCAAGGAGCATTTCCGCATGAGCCCCCTCTACACCTCCATCGCGCAGATACGCAGCTGTCCCCCGCGCTACGACGCCTACATCGCAGGCTCCGACCAGATATGGAAGCAGTCGCTCCGTAACCCCCAGCAGCCCGCCTATTTCCTCGACTTCGGACGGCCCGAAGTGCGCCGAATCGCCTATGCCGCCAGTTTCGGAATGGAACACTACCCCGACGAGGACAAAGCCGAGTTGAAAAGACTCTTGAGCCGATTCAATGCAATCTCTTGCCGAGAATATAGCGGCGTGGAAATCTGCCGCGACCTCGGCCTCGAAGCCACCAAAGTCCTCGACCCCACCCTGCTGCTCAAAAAAGAAAACTACGAAACCCTCCAAAGTACTCCCCCAAAGGGGGAGCGGAGAGGGGGCTTGTTTATTTATAGTCTGAACATCTCCTCCCCATCGGACATCCGTTTTAGCGAGCTTCGCGAAGCCGTAGACGGGGAGGTGGTCGTCACGCCCGCAGCTGGGTACAACGAGAGTGCGGAACTCTTCGGCAGCGAAGTGGAGTACCTCTATGCCACGCCAGCGCAATGGATTGCACAGATAGCATCGGCAGGGCTCGTCGTCACGACATCCTTCCACGGCATCGCCTTCAGCATACTCATGCACACGCCCTTCGTCTATGTCCCCCTGAAGGGTGAGTTCGAGGGCGCCAACAACCGCATCCTCGACCTCCTGCGCGACCTCCGTCTCGAGGACAGGACCCTGCACGAGGGCACCGCCTACGCCGACATCATCGCGCGCCCCATCGACTGGGCCTCCGTCGACACCCTCCTCGAGCGCATGCGCCAGGACAGCCTCGCTTTCCTCAAGGAAGCGCTGAAATAAACGGAACAAAAGAGCCCTCAGAAAGGGCTCTTTTCAGTTCAGTTCCGCCTGCGCCTGAGGCTTTTTAGCCGAAGAACGGCCCGCAGCCCATGCACGAAGTCGTTGTTATTGCGGTCAATGCTGCCGTTATTGCGGCCACAATGACCTTCAGGATCAGTTCCCAGATGTTCTTGTTTTTCATGGCGAATCCAGTTTAGAGTTTAGAGTTGACCTTTGGTCGAGACTGCTTCCGCTCGGCATAGCTCAAATCCGGATTTGGCTCTGCTCTCGCTTAATCGCAGCCTTTAGCGTGTAGAGTCAGTTGAAAGTTAATTAGTTCTGGCCCAGTTCGGACGGATTTGTTTCCGTCTGAACACAGACCTTTAATTCTTAATTCTTAACGTGTGACGTTGGCAAACGTATAGTGCCACGATTGCAATCATCACGTTTGAAGTTTGGGATTTAGCTTAACCAGGTTGTTTCAGTAAGTCAAAGATTCATTTGGGATAAGGATACGCTGCTGCGTGTCCTTATTTCATATATGGCGTGCCGTGATGAGATTCTTAACGTGTTACGTGGCCACTTGTAACGTGTTATGTTCTCACTTTTGGCACGGATTATTTTCAATCACACTGCAAAGGTACGACATTCTTGGAGGGCGTTGTCTGTCTTTGTCTAACATTGTCTATTATTGTCTATTATTTGTTGTGGAAAGGGCTGTCGCATGGATTTGCCAGCAATATGGGATTGACTACCCTAAAGTGGCGTAAAGCGTATCATATACGAAAAAAGTGATACGGATATAGGATTTTGAGGTCTATTATTATATAATAATAATAATAATAGAGGTTCATTCCCGAGGGGGCGTATCATATTTCGCGTAAATGATACGTGATACGTTTTTACCAAAGCGTCTCCAGAACGGCGTTTTCAGGAAAATAGAAGCGTAAAGCGTATCTGATACGAAAAATATGTTACACCCACTCAAGTCAGCAGTTCTCTAAGGAAAACAGATAATCTTTCCTCTCCAACAAACAAATCCCCGTTACAGGTCGTTCTGCAGCGGGGATTACTTATTCTCTTATTTTCTTAATTTCTTAATTTCTTATTCTCCTAATATCTTATTCTCTTATTATCCCACTTCCTTCAGCCCTTCCATCACACCGAAGGGAACGACGACGAGGAACAGGGCCAAGCTGACGAGCAGGATTGTCAGGCCCCACGCTATGGCGTTCAGGACCGCACTCTTCCACAACTTGATGCCCATAAGCTGGCTGTAGAGGATGATGGAGTAGACGAAGCTGATGTAGGGGAAAGCATCGGACAGCACATCGTCGGCACCCGGTATGAAGCACAGGGGAAGCATCAGGATGGAAAGCGCGAGCGAGACGCACGAATGGTACAGCTGCGTGTAGAACTGCTCGATGTGGTTCAGGGGAAGCGCCTCCCCGTCCTGACGCACCACATCGCACTTGCGGAAAACCCATGTGAAGGGCACTACGGAGAAGAGCGCGATGATGATGGTGCCGTAGAGTTTGTTGGACGAGATGTTGGTTATCTGCCCCAAGACATAGTCGACGGAGGAGTATTTCGAAGGCTCGACTTCAGCATCGAATCTGATGGTGGTCATGTCGTCGAAGAAGGAGCCCGAGACGCCCAGGACATACGAGAAGACGGCGTAGGCCGTGAGCAGATAGACATACATCTGCAGGGGATGGTAGTAGCGCATCCGCCTGCCTATCAGATAGTTGCGCGCTATGATGCCGGGGCGGACGAAGAGGTCGCGACAGGAGCGGACAAACCTGTTGTCGCCGCCCACGAAGGGCGCTATCGCGTTCGTCATCATCTCGCGCAGCTTCAACCGTCTGGTCTTCGCGCTCTGACCGCAATGAGGGCAAAAATTACCCTTGAACCTGTTTCCGCAGTTAAGGCAAATCATCTCCCCTCCTTCATTCTTTCATTTTTCACTTTTCACTTTTCATTCTTTCATTCCCCTCTAACGCACCACTTTCTTCCCGCCTATGATGTAGATGCCCTTCTGCAGGGGTCGTTCGGGCAACTTCCTGCCGCTCAGGTCGTAGATGGCGTCGGGCTCGTTCCTCTCCTCCTCAATCATCTGGATGGCGTCGGGGTCGACGGGCGAGAGGTCGTCGTTGTCCGTCAGATACATCTGGTCGATGGAGAGCGAGCCGTTGCCGTTACCCCAGAATGCCACGATGTGGATGTTCTTCAGGTCGAGCGGTTGTCCCGTCTTGTCGCCCGAGGTGTACTTGGCCTCGCGAAGCTTGAGCACGACGCGGCGGCTGGAGCCGAAGCTGCCCGAAGAGGGCGTGGCGCAACAGTCGCTCCAGATGCTGTTGGCGGTGAAGATGTTCAGGTGGGCGTCGCAAGTCTGAGCCGCCTTCAGCTTGATGACCAGGTACTTGTACTCGCTCCAATCGGCGCCGTCCGTGTACTGCCATCCCATCTGCCCGTATTGGCTCGGCTGGAAGCGATGGTAGAGCTCGTTGTATTTGCCCTCTCCGAAGAACGAGGTGTTGATGAACTCCTTTCCGAAGGGGAAGAAGGTGGAGCGCACGGTGAAGGACTTCGTCAGGATGTTCCCCAAGGGGTCCTTGTAGGTCGCCTCGACGCTGACATTGCCCTCGTGCAGGCCTCGCATGCGTCCGTGCTCGATGCGGACGGCATAGTCGTTGCTGAGCGTGTATTTCGCCGTTGCCGCCACATCCTCGGTATGTCCGTCCATGAAGACGGCCTTCAGGCTGAGGGGCGTGTTTCCGCCTGCCAGAATCTCGATGTTCTCCTTCTCCAGCACGAGCGACTCCGCCGTCAGCATCTCGCGGCTGTAGCCCGCGAAGGTGTCGGGGAAGAAGGCGGACTCGGAGAACTCACTTTCGGTGGAGAACCAGTCGAAGTCGGCATAGCCCTCGCTACCCTCCTCCGTGGCGAAGCAGAAGAGTCCGAAGCGCGCTCCGACGAAGACGGTCAGGCTGAAGCCGAGCGTCGTCTCGCCTCCGATGGGGAGGTAGTTCTCGTTGTCGAGCGAATAGTAGAACTTCGTCTTGCTCGTGGCGTAGGAGATGGTGGCGCGCAGATAGACGACGCTGTCGATGCCGACCGTCTCCACCTGCTCCGAAGGTGTGAAATCGCTATGCACGCGGAGTGTGTCCTGACGCCAGACGAGCTGCTTCTGTCCGTCCCGTACGCGAACGGCAAGCATGGCGTAGGGGTCTTGGAAGATGGAGATGCCGGCATAGTCGCCCTCCTGCAGGTTCGACGCGTCGAGGCGGATGGTGCCTTGCGAAACGGCATTGTCGAAGGCGAAGATGCGTTGGGTAAGCATGTTGCGGGCTTGCGTCAGGCGTGTGACGGGCTCCGAAGCCCTCAGCCTCAACCATCCCTGACGCTCGAAAAGGCTCCACGCCGCATCGTCGGGATTGTGATTCCATTGCCATTGCATTCCGATGGGGAAACTGCGGAAATTGTCGTTCGTGGGCAAGGGTTCGCGCTTCGTTGCGCCGTTCGTCGATGGCTTCCTCGTCGTCTCGTAAGGCACGCCGTTGTTACCCACGACGGGCCATCCGTTCGTCCACTTCACGGGTTGCAGGTTGGGGAAGCGTCCCAAGCACCCCAGGTCTTGCTGCATGATGGTCCACCACTCTCCCGTCGGCGTATCGATGAGGGCGCCCTGATGAATCGTGTTGGGCTTTCCGTTGATAGTCTTCTCCACGAGCATCCTCTCCTCGTACGGGCCGAAGATGTTCTGCGAACGGAACACGACCTGACCGCTCGGCCAGCCTCCGTAGGTGGCGTAGATGTAATAGTAGTCGCCTATCTTGTAGAGGTGGCAGCCCTCCAGCCCCGAGTTCTCGCGCGTCAGGACTGTCTTCTCCTGCTTGAAGTTGAACTGCTGGTCGAGTTCGCAAATCTTTATCTCGTTGATGCCGCAAGCCACATAGACTTTCCCGTTGTCGAAGAGCATGCCGGGGTCGTAGTAGATGCGCGGGAGCTTCTTCATCTCCCAAACATCTTCGGGGTCGCTTGCGGAGAGCACATATCCGCCTGCATCGTTGCCGTTGATGAGGATGTAGAACTTGCCGTCGTGATACGTCATGGAGCACGCCCACATTCCCGCAGCATAAGCATTCTCGCCGCCAAGGAGGCTATAGCGGTTGCTGGCGGAAAGTTGCGTCAGGGGTTGGGCACAATACTCCCAATTCACCAAGTCCTTGGACTTCAATATGGTAGCTCCGGGGAAGTGATGCATAGTGGTGGATACCATATAGAAGGTATCGCCCACGCGTATGACGTCCGGGTCGGGGAAGTCGGCCCTGATGACGGGGTTCTTGAACCGGCCGTTCCCCAAGTCGCTCAGGGACACATTCTTGTAGTCGGGATGCGCCCAGTCCGTCTCGTAATACTCGGCATACCAGTCCATGCAAGCCTTTCCGCAAGCCTCCTCAAGGCCTCCGAAGGCGGGCACAACCCTCCCCGTCTGCAGCAAGGTGTCACGGTCGATGAGGCAACCCGTTCCGGAAAGCGTCATCGAGATGTTGCCGTAATGGTCCAGACAGGCTTTGTAGGCCTTCCCCCACTTCGAGGTGGAACCTGTAGACCATGTTCCGTAGTTGGGCTCCACCCACTCTCCATGCTCGTTGTAATGGCCTTCGCCGGGCTTCTTCGGGCTCCAGTCGACCTCCGTGATGATGATGGGGGCGAAGTCCACGACGGGCACCTGCGCGTGGAACTGGTTGATCTTGTCTTGCGGATTGCAATGACTGTCGCTGCAGCCGTACCAACCCGTATAGTCGTGCACGGCATAGCCGATGTCGGCACCTTCGATGGGATAGGAGGCGTAGCTGGTATAGTTGGCCTGCCAACCCGTTCCGGGCGCCCAGATGATGCCTGTAAAGCCGTTCTGACGGATCTTGTCGACGATGGGTTGGAAGAAGTCGTGCAGGGCTGCAGGGTCGTCCATGCCGTCAGCGTTCTTCAGCGAGACAGGCTCGTTCGCGAGTTCTATGCTGATCTGTCCGGCATACTTCTTCACGGAGTCGTTGCTCGAGACGATGTCCCATACCGTCATGAGGTACTGGTTGTAGTAGTCGCCCACCTTCAGCTCGCCAGGGCAGACTCCTGGAGGACGCATCACGACGTACATGCCGTGATTCATGGCGTCCTTGGCGAGGGGGAAGAAGAGGCTCTTCATGAACGACTTCAGACGGGTGGGATTGAACTTCTTGATGTTGGCTTCGCCGCCGGTACCTTCAGGCTGATCGGCTGCGACGGAGTAGGTGTAGCTGTCCGAGGGGTCGTTCGTCCAGCAACAATCGAGATGCAGACGGAAGACGTCGCACTTCGCCTTCTCCAGTCCTGTGAAAAGCGTCCTGAAATAGGCCTTGCACTTGGTAGCGCCGTTCGAGTCGTAAGCGACGGCAGCCTGTCCGTCTTCGGGCCAAGGCTTGCCCCACCGATAGTCGTTGAAGAACATGTTGGGGGTATCCATCACGCCATGCAGAACCACATGGTTTCCGTGCGTGTCGACCAACCAACGCCCCTCCACATGAAGCGAGGGCAAAGGTTTCTGAAGTTGGGCTTGAGCCGAAACTGCGACGGCCAAACATCCGAGAATAAAAAGTACTGTTTTTTTCATGTTATAAGATTTTTTTCTGCACAAAGTTACAAAAAGATTTCCATTATTCTCCCCGTTTCGCGAAAAAACTTCGGAACGGCTCGGCTTTTGTCGTGCGTCCCCAGCGTCGCCGGCAATCATCGCGTGTGACGTTCGCAATCATATAGTGTGACGTTGGCGATTTAATAGTGTTAAGTTTGCGATTTAATAGTGTTAAGTTTGCGATTTAATAGTGTGACGTTTGCAAACGCAGGCTGTCATTCCGTCCAAACCTCAATCTGATTGTTTTCGATGCGGAACTTGACCTCCCGTCCCGCAAACTCGAAGGCATAGACGCGCTCCGCATCGTCGTGATAGTGCGGACGAGGGTCGGAAAGCAGTATCTCGCGCAAGGCTTCGAGATGCTCGGCATCGAAACTCGCGACGAGAGAATCGCTGAAGCGAACCTCGGAAGCCCCCAAAGAAGGACGCAGCGTCTCCTCCGCGAATCCCCCCTTCGCTTCGGGATGACTGTCGGTAAAGGGCAGGTAGGGCTTGATGTCGAAGATGGGCGTGCCGCTCATCAAGTCAGCGCCTTCAACCTCAATCGTCGGCCCGTCCGGCGTGTGCAAATCGATGCTGAGGATGCGGACCGAAGAGAGGCCGATATTATTGGGACGGAAAGGGCTCCTCGTAGCGAAAACGCCCATCCGACGGTTGCCGCCAAGACGGGGAGGACGAACCGTAGGCTGCCATTTCGCCCCATCACGACGCGCCTCGCTGAAGTCCCAAAGCAACCAGATGTGGCTGAATCCCTCCAACCCCCTCAAAGCCTCAGGGTCGCGATACTCGGGCTCGAAAACAATCCTGCCCCTCAACCCCTTAACCAATCCGCTCTGACGCGGGACTCCGAACTTGGTGGGGAAATCCGTCTCGATATGTGCAATCGGCTTCAGTTCCATCTCCTGAATTCTCTATAATATAATAATCCTGCGCTGGTTAAGCCGAAAGGAAACGCCATCCAAACTCCGACGAGCCCCCATCCGCAAACGAAACCGAAGATGTAGCCTAAAGGCAACGAGATGATGATATATGCCACGAAAGCTATCCATATCATGGGCTTCACTCGGGCCATTCCTCGAAGGGCGTTGGCATACGTGCTCTGCAAGGCATCGCCAAACTGGAAGAGAAGGAAAGGTATAGTCATCATTGCCACGAGGCAAACGACTTCGGCATTATTCGTAAAGAGCAGACCGACCTTATCACGCAACAGGAACAACGGAAGGCCTTCGCAGAAAGCAATCAGCCAACACAGATGAAGACCCGATGCCGCAACTTTCCTCGTCTCCTCCACCTCGCCTGCACCTCTGTAATAGCTCACCTGAACAGCTACTGCAGCCGACAGTCCGTAGTAGAGCATGAAGAAGAGCTGGCTGATGGTTATCATAATCTGATGTGCCGCCAAAGCCGTCGCTCCCAACCACCCCACATAAAGAGCGCTGAAGCTGAACGAAGCCGTTTCCATGCCCAACTGCAGCGCTACAGGCCATCCCATGCGATGGAGCTCGCGTTGGTCCGCTTTCGTAATGCTTGTCTTGCGGAAGTCCTCACGATAAAGCCTGTAATGCTTCGTAAGATGGAAGACACCTGCCATCAGCACCAACTGCAGAATTCGGCTCAGCAAGGTGGCAAGTCCGGCTCCGAACAATCCCATTTCAGGGAAGCCGAAATGTCCGAAAATCAGCAACCAATTGCCGAAAATGTTGAGCACATTAGCGATGAGCATTATCCACATCGGCATCGAAGTGTCCTGTATGCCGTCGCTGAACTGCTTGTAGGCGTTGAACACCATCAAGGGCAAAAGGCTGAGCAACAAAGTCAGCAGATATGGGCGCATCAAAGGCAAAAGTTCCGACGGCAAACCGAGCCCGGGAAGACCTGTCAGGAGAAGTCCTGCCAGAACCATCATCAGCAAACCTATACCAGAGCAGGCAAAGATGCCGTTCTTGAGTTTGCCGGCAATGGAGTGCACTCTTCCCGCCCCAAACAATGCACCCACAATAGGCGTGAGTCCGTAGGAGAAGCCCATACCACCTACAATGAGCAGGGCAACAATGTTATTCACGAAACCGGATGCAGCCAGTTCGTTCGTACCATAATGGCCCACCATAAGCGTATCGGCGAATCCCATCACAATGGAGCTCAGCTGCCCCAACATGATCGGAACGCCGATGCGCAGAAGGTCGGTATAGTGTGATGCCTTTACGCGAACCACTTTACATAGCAGAAGTCCTGACGATGCGGCAACTTATCGTTCTTCGGGAAGAGACGATAGCAAACCTTGAAGGTACCAGCATTGTCTATGGCGTGGGAACAAACAAAGGTATATTTGTTGCCGTCGCGACCCTTGAGTTCGAAAGGAGTAACCTGATAGACATGGTCCTCGCCCTCCTTATCGGTAACGAGCATCACGAGCTCTACGCCGATTGCATCGTCCAAGCCAGCCTCGTCCACAACAACCTCGATGTTGTACTTCGTGCCAGCCTCGATGTTGCCACTGTTAAGGTCGTCGCTTCTGTTGATGCTGACCACATTGACGGCATCCCAACGCTCGGCAACAGCCTCCTTCCAAAGAGCAATCTCCTTGGCAAGCTGACAACCATTCGCCTGCAACTTCTTCGAGCGTTCGCTCAACTTGTTGTAGAATCTCTCGTAGTAATCGTCGAGCTGACGTTTCATCGTATAGTGGGGAGCGATCTGTGCAATCGAGTTCTTAATAACCTTGATCCAACCCTTCGAGATGCCATTCTTGCCCTTATCGTAATACAAAGGCAGGATCTCGTTCTCCAAGAGAGAGTAGATGGTTGCAGCATCAAGGCGGTCCTGATACTCCTGATTTTCGTAGGTACGCTGCTCTGTAAGAGCCCATCCTGCACCCTCGCGATAGCCTTCGAGCCACCATCCGTCCTTAACGCTGAGGTTGACTACGCCATTCATCTCGGCCTTCTCGCCGGAAGTACCGCTCGCTTCCATCGGACGAGTCGGGGTGTTCATCCAAATATCGACACCGCTGACGAGACGACGTGCAAGCAGGAAGTCGTAGTCCTCCACAAAGATAATCTTCGCCTGGAATTCGGGGCGTTGACTTATCTCGTAAATCTTCTTGATGAGACCTTGACCTGCTCCGTCTGCAGGATGAGCCTTTCCGGCAAACAGGAAGATAACGGGGCGCTCGGGATTGTTCACAATCTTGCTGAGACGCTCCAGGTCGGTAAAGAGCAGATGAGCACGCTTATAAGTAGCAAAGCGGCGGCAGAAACCGATAACCAGAGCATTGGGGTTGAAGCTCTCGATGAGTTTGACAACTCGCTGCGGATCGCCCTGATTCTTCAGCCATGTCTCCTTGTATTGCTCGGCAACATACTTGAAGAGCTTCTTCTTCAAAGTCTGACGGGTTTCCCAAATCTCTTCGTCCGGACAGTTGTAGATGCCGTGCCATATCTCTTCGTTCGACTGGTCGCTAAGATGCTTCGCGTCGAAATACTTGGCATAAATCTGTCGCCATTCCGTAGCGCACCATGTCGGGAAGTGAACGCCGTTGGTAACATAGCCGACATGGCTCTCCTCGGGATAATAGCCATTCCAGATGTTGTTGAACATCTTCTTGCTGACTTCACCATGCAACCAGCTCACGCCGTTAACCTCTTGACAAGTGTTGCAAGCGAAGGTGCTCATGCAGAACTTCTCGTTGTGGTCGTCGGGATTCGTGCGACCCATACCGATGAACTCATCCCAACTGATGCCGAGCATCTGAGGATAGCCGCTCATGTACTTTCCGAAGAGGTCTTCGGTGAAGTAGTCATGACCTGCAGGAACAGGAGTGTGAACGGTATAAAGGGAAGAAGCACGGACAATCTCGAGAGCCTGGTTGAATGTCAGACCTTCGCGAATGTAGTCGCAAAGACGCTGCAGGTTGCAGAGTGCGGCATGACCCTCATTGCAATGATAAACATCCTTCTTGATGCCAAGTTTCTTGAGCAGCAGCATACCGCCGATACCGAGCAGAATCTCCTGCTTCAGACGGTTCTCCCAATCGCCGCCATAAAGGGCGTGAGTGATGGGCTTGTCGAACTCGGAGTTCATCTCGTTGTCGGTATCCAACAGGTAGAGCTTCACACGACCAACATTAACACGCCAAACGTATGCGTGCACATGATAGTTCATATAGGGAACATCGATAACCATCGGAGTGCCATCCTCGTTCATCTGTTGTTCGATAGGCAACGAACCGAAGTTCTGAGCCTCGTAGTTGGCAATCTGTTGCCCATCCATCGCAAGGCTTTGGGTAAAATAACCATAGCGATAGAGGAAGCCGACAGCGCACATATCGACGTTGGAGTCGGATGCTTCCTTCACGTAGTCGCCAGCCAACATACCCAAACCGCCGCTGTAAATCTTCAGGGCAGAATGGATGCCATACTCCATGCAGAAATATGCGACTGACGGACGCTTGCGATCTGGCTCAACATCCATGTATTTACGGAATAACGCATAGACGTCGTTGATACGCTTCATCAATTTCTTATCCTTAACAATCTCTTCTTTGCGACTGAAGCTCAGACGTTCCAAAAGAGCTACAGGGTTGTGCTTCACATTGCGATAGAGATCAGGATCGAGGTCGCGGAAAAGGTCGCGAGCTTCGTAGTTCCACACCCACCACATATTGTGAGCGAGTTCTTCCAGTTTGCTGAGTTCGGCTGGAACGCTGCCTTTTACAATGATTGGCTTCCAGCTGGGCTGATTTGCATTACTTGCTTTAATCTTCATACTTATTTATATAGGTTATTTGATTGTTCTTTCTTTTGCTTTTCGCAGAGCGAAGTCGTAAGCTTCGTAGTAATATGTGATAAAGTTCTTCCAAAGTGCTTTCTCGGCGAGTTTGGCTGCATTCATGCGCACCTTGTCGACAGTCTTCTTGTCGAAAGCGGAATATCGGGAAATGGCGGCGCTGAGTTGTTCTGCCACATCCTGAGCATTGTAATCGTTTCGGGTAATGACTTCCACGCCATCCTCCAGCTTGCTGTCGTGTCCGACACATTTGCTGGCCCACATACCGAAGCCGCTAAGAGAGGTGGTGATGCAGGGAACATGGAAAGCGATTGCCTCGAGCGGCGTATAGCCCCAAGGTTCGTAGTAAGAGGGATAGGCTGCGAGGTCATCGCCAATGAGGAGGTCGTAGTAAGGCATCTGGAAAATGCCGTCGTTGCCGTCAAGATAGCAGGGAACGAAGATGACTTTCACACGACTTTGCCCGTCGTTCTTCATGCCGTGAGAACGCAGGAAATTGAGTACAGGGTCGTTCCAAGGTTCATGAAGGTTATGGGTGATGACGGGATCGGGCAACGGTTCGGAGTATGTGCCGCCCTGTTTGAGTCGTTCCTGCAGGTCGATTCGAGGGCTTTCCACCCAAGCCGGAACCTGTATGAGCATCAGAACCGGACGTTGCAAGTCGTTGTCGTAGAGGCTGCGATAGGCTGCCTCGAGGAAGACGTCGATGCCTTTGTTGCGATACTCATAACGGCCACTTGTTGCGACTATGAGTGTGTCATCCGTGAACTCGGCTCCTGTCAGAGCATTTGCAACCTGCAGAATCTTGGCTCTTGCCTCGCGACGACGTTTCGCAAAGGCTGCCCCGACAGGCACAAAGTCTGCTTCGAAACCGTTCGGAAGGATGACATCTGGTTGTTTGTCAAGCAGTTCCGCACATTCTCGGCCCGTCACATCGCTAACTGTCGTAAAGCAATCGACGTTGTGAGCAGCTTGGCGTTCTATGCTATGCTTGGCTTCCATATTGAGTTCGGTAGCCATTTGAGTACCGTTGTACGCCCAAAGATAGTCGTAGAGAGGTTTGTTGTTGCCTGCAATGCTACGTCCGATACTTGTAGCGTGCGTGGTGAAAATCGTTGCTATCTCAGGCACATGCTTCTTGATGTAGAGTGCTCCAAGGCAAGTCATCCATTCGTGAGCCTGAAAAACGACCTTCTTCTTGGCACCAAGATAATAATGGAAAAAGCTTTCCACAACAAGGGCTGCAGCTATGCTGAACATGCTTGCTTCGTCGTAGTCGCCGTAAGCACGGAGGCTGTCCACGCCAAAGTCCTTCCATACAGAGCCGTAGATATCATTCTTGAACTCATAGTAGGGCTGAAAGCTTACGAGAACAACACAAGGTTTGCCTGGGATGTTCCAACGGCCTGTGCGAACATGGAGGCCACTTTCCGCAGCCATCTCTACCCAAGGACGCCACATCTCCCCATCCTCCAGGAAGAGGGGATTCTCTTTCTCCTGCCATACATCAGGACCGATGAACAGGAGCCTGTCTGGAAACTTCTCCTGCAGAGTCTTGGCACGAGTAGAGAGCACCGTATAGATGCCGCCCATCTTGTTGCAAACCTCCCAGCTGCTCTCGAAAATGAAGTCTGGTACCAATCTGTTTTCTCTCATTAACAACTAATCTTTCCTTATTTCGCGCGCAAAGGTACAACAATTTATGTTAAAAAAGAAACGTTTTGTGCTTTTTATATATAAATGTATAGGGTTTGCGTTACAACATAATACTTTTTTCACTATCTTTGTAGGAGTTAAGAACTCCTAAAGGGTAAATACGAAAGTTCACATGAGAAGATGGACAACTACTGCTGTGATGTTTGCAATCTTCACTGCAGTTAATGGCGGACAACCCTGGAAGCTTCAGTTGCATTGTCCGGAAGAGAAAATCGACTTGCATCTCGATCTCTACGAAGAGAGCATCGAAGTGCCCGGAATGGAGACTTTCGGACCGATGAACGGCTACATGGATGGCAACATCTATGGCGTCTGGTATGTGGTGGGGTTCGACATCAAGGACGACAAGAATGCCAGCATCACCATCGCCAACGATCTTGGGAGTGAGGATCAGAAGCTGACATTAACACAAAACTCCGACTCCACCTATCAACTGAAATTCCTCGGATACAATGCCGTGAAACGGGCTCAGGGAAAGAAGTTGGTGAAGATTCCGTCGGAAATGAAAATGACAATTAAGAAATGACAACTCGCAAGAAATACATTCTCACAGCTTTAGGTGGTGTCCTGTTCGGCATCGTGCTCGTTCTGGCCGCCTTCTACACAAGCTCTGCCACATCGACAAACGAGTCGTGCGCGGCTTGTCATGTTCATCCCGAAGCTGAAACAAGCTGGAAGCAAAGCAAGCACTACATGAACAAAAGCGGTGTGCAGACAGATTGCGCAGATTGCCACCTTCCCCCAAAAGGAACGGCTTCCCATTATTGGGAAAAGGTTAAGTTTGGCTTGCACGACATTTGGATGTATCTCACTCACGACAAAGAAGACTTCGACTTCGAGTCGAAACGGACAGAAGAATATGCTCCGAACATCGTCTTCAACAGTTCTTGCAAGAAATGTCACACTAATCTGTTTCCGGAAGACATCACCGACGACGGTGTCGCAGCACATCTCTATTACGAAGAGAACGAGGAGAAACTGGGACTGTAATGTGTCTCGTGCCACCTCGACGCAGGCCATTTCATAGCCGGATACAAGCATGAAAAGATGACAACGGCTCCCATCGACACGACAGGACCGGTTTATACGGAACCCGCATCAGTAACGGGTTTCACGAACTTCATCGAGACCATACCAGGCACTCGAGCCTCCATCAGCATGATTGCCGTTCCTGGAGGTAAGTTTATGATGGGCAGCAACAAGGGTGACAAGTTCAGCAGGCCCGATGAATACCCTGCTCACGAAGTTACCATCTCGCCCTTCTTCATGGGAGAAATGGAAGTAACGTGGAACCAATACTGGGCTTTCTATGTCGAAACAATGTCAGAAGGACGCACCAAGCCCGAGGTCATCTATGCCAACAACAGCCGTCCAGACGTGGATGCCGTGTCTGGTCCCACCCCACCCTTTGGAATGCCCGATCAAGGCTGGGGCATGGGGAATCGTCCCGCCATCACTATGACGCACTATGCAGCTGAAACCTTCTGTCAATGGTTGAGCCTTAAGACTGGCCGACACTATCGCTTGCCGACCGAAGCAGAATGGGAATATGCAGCTAGAGGCGGTACAGAAACGCCCTATTTCTTCGAAGGCAAACCTTCTTCCTTCTCGAGTCAGGGACTCTGGAACAGCATCTTCGGAACAGACACAACAACCATCAATCGCTACGCCATATATGCCCTCAACAGCAAGAACCGCACCCAGGAACCTTCCAGAGTGGCGGCTAATCCGTTCGGCCTTCGCAACATGTTGGGCAACGTGATGGAGTACTGTCAGGACTGGTATGCCGAGGACGCCTACGAAAAGGGAAGCGCGAACACAGTCAACCCGAAAGGGCCTGCGACAGGCACAGACTATGTGGTTCGCGGAGGCTGCTACAACGATGATGCAAGCGAGTTGCGCTGTGCAGCTCGACGTCACAGCGACTACGAAGCATGGCTCAAGACCGATCCGCAAAACCCGAAAAGCATTTGGTGGTTGAGCGACATGAAAGGCATCGGCTTCCGTGTCGTTTGCGATGCAGAGAACTAGAAAACTTACAGACCAACATATTAACAAACTAATTCATTATGAAACAAGAAGGTATGAGCAGACGCCACTTCCTGACCGGCGCTGCTGCAGTCGGAGCCGCTGCTGTTGCTGCTCCTGCATTGCTTGCCAGTTGTTCTGGCAAAGACAAACTCACGCCTCTCAAGAAGGAAGGCGAATTCTATGTACCAGAACTTCCCGACAAAGCCATCGAAGGCAAGGAACTGAAGGTAGGTCTCATCGGTTGTGGCGGTCGCGGAAGTGGTGCCATCATCAACTTGCTTGATGCTGCCGACGGCATCAAGGTTGTGGCTCTTGGCGATGTCTTCGAGGACCGTCTGAATGATGTTCGCAATCGCCTTATCAACGAACGCCAGCAAGAAGTGCCTCAAGAGAATTGCTTCGTTGGCTTCGATGCTTACAAGAAGGTGATTGACTCGGGTGTAGATATGGTTATACTCACCACGCCTCCCGTCTTCCGTCCCGAGATGTTCAAGTATGCCACGGAAAAGGGCGTTCACTCTTTCCTCGAGAAACCTATCGCAGTTGATGCCAAGGGTTACCGTTCCGTTATGGCAACCGCCAAGCAGGCTCAGGCAAAGGGTTTGAGCGTTGTGGTTGGCACTCAGCGTCACCACGAACGCCGCTATGTTGAAGCTAACAAGCAGATTCAGGCTGGCATGATTGGCGAGATTACTGGCGGCAATGTTTATTGGAATCAGGGAATGCTGTGGTACCGTCAGCGCGAGGCTGGATGGACAGATATGGAGTGGAACATCCGCGACTGGGTGAACTGGAAGTGGCTCTCCGGCGACCATATCATCGAGCAACACGTTCACAACATCGACGTCTTCCTTTGGATGAGTGGTTTGAAACCCGTTTCCGCAACAGGTTTCGGTTCTCGTCAGCGTCGCGTCACAGGCGATCAGTACGACTTCTTCAGCACAGACTTCACAATGGAGAACGGCATCCACATGCACTCGATGTGCCGCCAGATTGACGGTTGCAGCAGCAAGGTGAGCGAGTTCATCCAAGGCAGCAAAGGCAGCTGGAACAGCGAAACGAACGAAATTAAAGACCTCGAAGGCAATGTCATCTGGAAGTACGACGAGGAGAAAGCAAAGCAAGAGTTCCAACAACACGATCCCTATACATTGGAGCACATTGATTGGGTGAACCACATCCGCAAGGGAACTGCCCATGAAGAAGCAACAGACAACGCCATCTCATGCATGGCTGGCATCATGGGGCGCGAAGCTGCCTACACAGGTCAAACCGTCACTTGGGACGAGATGACACAGTCTCAGCAGGACTTCCTACCTGAGAAGCTCGAACTTGGTCCGCTCGACTTGGCTTCGATGACTGTGCCCGTGCCTGGACAATAAATACCTTACACTATGAAACGACGCAATTTCCTTTTAACATCAATGGCAGGTGCAGCAACTGCTGCACTGGCTCCCTCAACGGTTCTGGCTTCCTGCACTCCTAAGAAGGACGGGAAGAAAGCCAATACTACCCCACTCAATCTGTGTTTCCAGGAAGGCATCGCCCTTGGCGCGACCCTTCAGGAGAAGCTCGACTACTGCGAAAGTCTGGGCGTAACAGGTTTCGAAGTAGGCGGAAGGGGCTTAGCCGGTCGTGTGGACGAGATAAACAATGCCCTCAAGGGCCGTAACGTTCGGATGGCTGCAATATGTGCAGGTTTCGACGGTTTTATTCTTGCCGAGGACGGACAGAAAGACGAGTTCGACCGCACAATGCGTGAAATTATCGAGGCTGCAGGCAAGATCAACTCTTGTGGCGTCATTATGGTGCCAGCCTTCAACGGACAGAAACCTTGCCGCCCCCACACAATGGATACGAGAAACTACCTTTGCGAACAGCTTCACGAACTTGGCGAGTTCGCAGTTCAATGCGGAACAACCGTCATCTTGGAGCCCTTGAACAGAGGCGAATGCTTCTACATGCGCTTGGTTGCCGATGCTGCGGCTATTGCTCGTGATGCTGACAGTAAGGGCGTGAAGTGCATGGGCGACTTCTGGCACATGCAAGAAGAAACTTCCGACTATGCAGCATTCATGGCTGCAGGAACAGAATACCTGCAACACGTCCATATTGCAAGTCGTGGTCGACGCAAGACTCCAGGCGAAGACGGCGAGAAGGACAACTATCGCGACGGTTTCCGTGCACTGAAGGAGCTGGGGTATCCTGGTTTTGTCAGCTTCGAGTGTGGTTGCGAAGGCGATCCGAAGATTGTTCTCCCTGCAGCTGTAGAACTACTTCGCAAACAGTGGGAAGAAGCATAAAGGCAAGCCTTAGCTGAAAGATGGCTAAGGTCGTTGCCAAATGACACACGTGATGTTGCCCAACGTCACGTGTGTTGTTTGTAAACGTATAACGTTACGATTGCAATCATAACGTTATACGTTTCCCTTCATTACCTTATAGGTCACAAAAAAGCCTCCGAGAAAGTCGGAGGCTTATTGTTTTGAATTGCTTTGTCAATTACTTAACAGCAACCTTCTTACCGTTCTGGATGAATACGCCCTGCTGAGCCTTGCTTACGCGCTGGCCAGAGAGGTTGTAAACGGGAGCCTTGCTGTCAGCAGCGTTGATGCTGTTGATGCCAGTACCACCAACCTCGATCTCTGTGCTGAAATCATCCTGATAGCTTGCAACACTAGCTGCATCAGAGAAGTTCACCTTTGTGATTGCAACGGGATAGTTGCCCTTTGCAGTGCCTTCGGGAACAGCAACACCAATCTTGAACATTACATCGGTAGATGTCTTGAAAGCATCCTTGTTGCTGGCAGCAGAGAACTGATATGTGTTGTTATTACCAGCTTTCTCTTCAGTAACCTTAATCATGCGAGTGTCATGACCTTTCTTTGCAGCGGGATATTCAATATCGTCTACGTAGTCCTCTTCATCCTCATCGTAAACCTGAGCAATAGAGAAACCATCGGGAAGTGTAACCCAGCAAGCAGCTGCTGTGATCACGCCAGCCTCAGCTTCTGTGAACTTAATCTCAAGATAAGCGGTTTGACCTGCTTCTGCGATAACTTTGTCAGCAGAAAGAGTCATTTGTGCCATTGCTGCAACGCTGCACAGCAAAGCAACCATTGTCATGTAAATCTTTTTCATTGTTGCTTGAATTTATTAATTGGTTTATACTTTGTTATTTCCTTATTAGTTTTATTCGCCACCAGCCATGATGTTCAGGACTGCTACGCCGTCAGCGATTGTAACATCACCGTCACCATTTACATCGGGATCGCCAGGAACTTCACTACCAGCCATTGCGTTCAGAACAGCAACGAAGTCAGCAATAGTAACTTCACCATCGTTGTTCACGTCACCCTTAACGCCAGGAGCTGTGCCTTCTTCGATGGTCCACTTGCCTTCCCAAGAATCTCTCTCGTGAATAGCATTACCGTCAATTTCAGTAAGTTTGGTGTTGGTAACCTTCACTTCGTTTTCGCCAACAACTGCGCCACCTTCGCCACCAGCAATTGCAACCTGGATAGTAGCAACAGCACCAGCAGTACCTGTCAAAGCGAACAGGGGAAGACCTGTCTCTTCGTCAACAGGACCAGCACATGTAATGGTAACAGAAGAACCGTCTTCGCTTACAACAACTGTAAGAGGATTGAAGGGAGCTTCTTCAGTTCCGCAATATCCCTCGGGATAGCGACCGTCTACAATAGCAGCAGAACCGTCTACATAAGTAACGCCTTGAGGAAGAACAACTGTGCAAGACCAAATAGAAATAGCGTTGCGGTTGTCCATGTTCAATGTCAGAGTAGCATTCTCATAAGTTTTGCCGTTTTCTGCAGACACTGTAATCTTGTAAGCTTCAGTCAAGGAAGCCCACATGGCTGTCATCATGAAGAATGACACCAGAGAGAGTAGAATTCTCTTTTTCATAAAAAACTTAGTTTTAGTATTATTAATGTTGTTTTATACTTTTCTGCTGCAAATTTAGTGCTTTTTTCATAACCGCCAAAACTTTTTCACTTTTTTTTTCTCCTTTTTATAAAAAAAGTTGGTCAAAATGAAACGATGCACGTAAAAAGCAGGTGTATTCCATATATATTATAGTCCTCGAGCCCTCATAATGATGTCGCGAGCCTCTGTTATCTCACGAAACTTCTTCTCTGCTTGCTCTCTTGCAGCATTACCCTGTGACTCGACTCGATCAGGATGATAGCGAAGTGCCAACTCGCGATAGGCTTGTCGCACCTCTTCGTCTGTTGCCGTCTCGCTAATGCCAAGTGTCCGATAGGCTTCCTGCAAGGTGACATCCACGTATGGCTGCCAGCCACGCTCCTGTTTGTCGTAGTTCGAGAAGTCGTCTGAATCGTGTTGGAAGGTGAAATGTATGGTGGGACGACGATACATGGAGTCGAGAAGCCAACCTAAGAGGAAACCGAAGATGAGTCCTCGACCTCCACCTATCCGCCAACCTATGATGGCAAAAATGATTCTGAAACTAAGCAGGCAAGACATGATTCATTATGGGTTCAAAATTCTTTCATAGCGTCTGTCTGAGTTCCTCAGTAACACTTTTGACAGGCACCACTTGATAATCTCCGTCTTTGAGCCAGATGATGCAACGTGAGATAATGGGAATGCCGATGTCTTCCAGCATAAGAGCATAGAGGGAGAGTTGTATGGTGTAGATGGAGAAGTCTTCTTCTGTCATATAATCAAAAGGTGACTTCAGCATCTTTCCATATTTCCTGTTGTACTCGTTTGCAAGATTGGCATTAGTCTTATAGTCGAGGATTATGAAGCCTTCCCGTTTGCCATTGCTTCCGTCGTTGTAATAAAGCATGTCGAAGGTTCCTGCAATCTGCTCTTTGAGGTTTCGCTCCTGACAGGGATTCTTTCCACTATACGCCCTTCCTTCGTTGAGGACAAGGTGCATACTTTTGGGCAATTCATTCATGAACTTGAACACAGCCTCTTCCTTCGGATGAATTGGAGCGAGGAAACCATACTCGGGCATATATTGACTCTCAACAATAGGGCAAATGCGTTCTGGCATTCCTGCCCGCAAATAGCCGAGACTTTCGCCATAGGCATGAGTCTTGGTACCAAGTGTGGTGGCTCGGAATTTGATCTGTCGCCATTGCTGAATCCAGTATTCTGGTGTCTCACCATTCTTCTCTGCATAACACTTTGCCTGCAGTTGTTCGTCGAAAGGTTCGCGAATGAATTGATGAGCGACATTCGTGGCAGAGGTCAACTCCTTTCCGTCCAAGACATAACGATGTCCTTCGTCATAGAATTCAAGGTCCTCAAACTCGCCAAGGACCTTTCTGCGCGCTTCCGTCACAACTTCAGGCTCGCCAGCCACAATGAACATCTTGTCTTCCCTCATTTGCTGCTCAGGATTTTCTTGCCTTGACTGATGTTAATGCCCTTTACCGGACGACTGAGGCGTTGGCCTGCAAGGTTGTAAAGCTCGCCTCTATTCGGAAAAGGGAAAGGAACAGAACCTATGCCGGTATCATCATCGGGAAGAGGGACTTCAACCAGCGCATCAGTATACGTGGGACGAAACTCCGAGACTTGAATCACGCCATTACCGCCGCCTTTTCTTGCTGTGATGACCCACTTGAAACTCTGGTAAGCCTTCGTCGTTTCAGATGGTAATGTATAAGTATAGGTCTTGAAGTTCTGGTCCTGAAGTTTGGTGTCGTTCGTAACAGAAGCTATCAGCTCCCACGAAGTATCGTCCTTGCCAGGATTGCTGTCGGCAGTAGAGCCGTAGAGCTGCCAAGACTTGGGATTGCGACCTGGATAAGTGGCATTATCGTTGGCTGTCGTAATCGTATAACCTGTCACAAAGATGGGCAGAGACGAATGGAAGATGTTGTACACTTCATTCCCTTCACCACCATTCAGGCACCATTTCGAGGAAGTGTTGCCGTCGACAATCTTATCGTAGTCTTCGCCAGAGCCGAAACCTGCCGTGCCTTCATCTGGAATGAAGAAGACGTCGGCACTTGTCTTCTCGTATTCTTTCGTCTTTGCTGAGCCGTAATAGAGCCTGTTCGTGCTTTGAGCAAGGTTCTCCATATCGTTTTCTCCGCCAAGAGGAGCGTATATTTCGAGGCTGGATTTCAGCATGCGTCCATTGCAAACTGCTGTGATTTCCTCTGGTGTCATACCTGAACGCCAGAAAGACAACTCGCTAACTTCGCGACTATGGCTGTCGTCGCCAACACTGACAAATTCAATCTTCGACAAACGCTCCCCTACTTCGCCAGCCTTTACCTTGTCGACATACAGGATGGTGCGACGCTGTGCATAGTAACTTGTCAGAGAGATGTTGTGCCAATTCCCATCGTTGATTGTTGTGGTGGAAGTGATTGTCGAACCTGTTGGAGTTGTGTATGTGACGGTTCCATCAGCATTGACTCGAACAACGGCCTCTTCCAATGAAACTGCTTGAACGAGAGAGACGACCTGACCTTCTGTGCCTTTGATGCGAACTGTTACAGTAAAGGGATGAACTGTCTCTTCCGGTTCGAAGTAGATTCGCTTTCCTGCAGCGATGGTCATGCTCTTTGACTGGTTGCGAACTGGCTGAGGTTTGCCTGCCTTGAGAGCGTCGAAGAGCGAAGGCACCATCGCATACATGAATTCCGCATGGCCAGCCGTGTTCTGATGGTAAGTGTCGGCAACATATCCGTCAGCCCATTGTCCGTTTCCTTTGTCGATAGAACCGAGAACGTTGGTCGAGGGTACATCCCATTCGTGAATGAGCAGATTGAGTTGTTTCACATAATAGTAGTCGTCGTTGTTGTAGTCGCTACGGGTATAGTTGTTCATCACCATCGGAATCTTCCCGTCTGCGCGAACCTTTCTTATTAACGAAAGCATGTTGTCGCGCCATTGATTGAAGACAGATTGCTGGTTGCTCGCTCCATGAATGCCTTCGTTGCCAAGCGAAAGACCGAAGATGACATAACGGCCAAAGTCGCGAATCAGGTCATCGTAGCGATTCAGGAGGTTGGTTGTGGTGTTGCCTCCGATGGAGACATTAGTTGTGTAGAAGGGATTCTCGCTCCTGCCTTCATTATGGCGAGCGATGAGTTGCTGGCCATAAAGGTAGCGATAACCCTTCCAATCTGTAGCACCTTGACCGTTTGCAACAGAAGAGCCGAAGACAGATATGCGGTACTCGTCGATTGGGGCTGATATGTCGTACACCATATCCTTCATATTGACGGTGATGGTATAAGTGCCAGAGTTCTGATAGATGTTCTCCGTGCTTTGTCCCTTCTCAACCTCTCCAAGCACATATCTTGTGGTTGCACCTTGAAGACGCTTGATGGCGTAGGCGTCATTGTTGTTGAGAGCGAAGTACATTGTCTTGTCAACCCATTGCTGAGAGGTGGTTTCCAGGAGTGTCACCTCACCCTCGAAGACGCCATCAGCCTTGTAGGGAATGGTGGGATTGCCTGCCCCCATATTGCCTCGAACGTTCATCGTGACAGGAAGAACCGTAACTGTCTTGTTTCCTGTATTGACTGTGATGCGAGCCACACAGTTTTGTACGACAGAGAAAGGTGTTTCACCTTCGACGCCAAAACTGCCGTCACCTTTATCCGAGAGCGTCACCGTTTCGCTATCAACTTTACCAGAAAGTGTGAAAGTGCCTGCTTCGAGACGGGCATAGGTTTCATAGAGGTTGCTTCCAAGCGATTTGAAAGTCACATCTTCTGCATTTCCGCTAAGAGAAAGGCTTGCAAATTCGAGCGGTTCTTCAGGCCGAGTTCCGCCTTCGTACTCTTCCACCCTCATCGCACTGATGTGTGCCATTCCAAAGACTCGCTGGTAAGTGATGAAGATATTGCCGCTCTTGTCTGGATAGATATAGTCGGTCTGCAGGATGTTTCGCAGGTTGCCGTGATAGCCTTCGCCACCTATGTCTGAACCAGAAGTGGTTTGTCCGCCAGTCCAAGTCTTTTGTCCCTTGAAGGTATAGAGTGTTGCGCGATTGTCCGTATGATTGCGAGAGCCGTAAATGTAGAAGCGATAGCAATGTTCAGGATTGAGTTTGGTCATCTTGAAGGAACGCACATCTGCGTTATCTGTGAAGACATAATCCTCCGTAGCCGTCTTTATGGCGAGGTCGCCCAAGTCTTCCGACGTTGGATTATTGTTGCCTCCAGCATCGATGCCATTCGTGTAGGTCTTCTCCACGACTGTGAATCTTGCCCCAGTAGTAGTGCCTCCGCTATTTTTGACGGTAATCGTCTTGCTTGCCGAGATGACGTTGCTTGTGCTTGTTGTCGAGGTGATATTGTTCCAGCGATTGCCGTTAGCGTCTGTTCCAGTAGTCTGATGTCCGCGAGTATTATTGGCTGTTTCGCCGAAATCGAAGTACATCTTTTGCGTCAAGGTCAGCTCTTGGTTGGGCCGTTCCACACCAGAGACTTCCTCCATCTTCATGCAATTGAGGTAGACCATGATGCCTGAGTTCCTCTTTATGATGGTGAGGTCGATGTTGCCGCTCTTGTCTGGGAAAATCAAGTCTGAGGTCAGGACCTTATTATTGTTGCCATTATAGCCTCCATTGCCTATTCCAGAGCCTGACATCACCATTTCCTCGCGCCAACAGTTCTCGCCAGTCAAGTCGAAATCGGCAGCTCTAGTATCAGTTGCAGTTCGTGAGCCGAAGAGATAAAAGCGGTAACCTTTGCTCTGGTCGAGTCCTTTGAAGTGGATGACGCCATAGTCCTGGCCGCCTTCCAGGAAGATATAGTCCTGTGTGGCACTCTCGATGGCGAGGTCGCCAAGCAAGGTTCTGGAGGGATTCTGCAAGCCGCCATTCGTATAACCATTCGTCGAGAAACGGGATGAGAGCTGCAGAGTGCAATCAGTCGTCGTGTTGCTCGAGGTGACAAGGCTAATCGTTTGCGGATAGGCTTTGTCTGGTGCTCCTGTCCCTTTGCCGAAGATA
>JAGCFN010000094.1 GCA_017650085.1 Bacteroidaceae bacterium
CGGTTAGTTGCTTCTTCTGATATTGCTGTTTGTAGCGAGGATTCAGCCGCTGTTGCTCTGTTAGTCTCTGCAACTACCTCGTTACGAACTCCACTTACCGCAGATTGTCTGTTTGTGGTTTCTGTGTCGATGTTGCCTTGTACTGCGCTTACAGCCGCTTGTCGGTTTGTTATCTCTGTATTGAGGTTATTCTGCACACCACTGACAGCAGACTGGCGGTTGGTAACCTCTTCACTGATTGCTGTTGCGTTTGCGTTTATGCCTGCCCAAAGTGGGTCTAGGTCTATAAGTGCACCCATACTATCCCAGCGTGAACCGTCCCAAGCGTAATTCTGCCCGTCGGCTTGAACGTTATACATATCGCCAGTTACCTGTCCTGTCTGCGGAAGATAAGCGACTGTTGCGACCGTTCCCTTGTAATGCAGTGCGCCCGCTGTCTTTGTATCGACATACGATCGTATAAGGGCTTCGCTCGCTTCCCTTGCCTGCCGTTCTGCCGTTACCAGTGCGGCACTCTCAGCCGCTTTCTGGTCAACCTTTGCGTCTACAGTTGCGACACGTTGCTGGCAGGCTGTATCGTTGTCAGCGATTGTCTGATTAACGCTTGCAAAAGTATTTGCCGTTGCCTGTCTGTTCGCTTCCACAACAGCCTCTATGCGTGCGTCCTCGCTTGCCCGTGTGTTCGCCTCAGTCGTAACACGTCCGTTCACGGCTTCAATAGCGCCTGCGTTGGCTGTGATGCGTGCCGACAATGCGCCTTCTGCCGCTTCTCTCGCTGTTCGCTCTGCGCTTACGGCTGTATCCCGTGCCGTTGCCTCTTGCTCCACAAGTGCCGTTAGCTCGCTTCTGAGTGCGTTGTCGGCTTCCTGCCGTGCGGTCGCTTCCTGTGCTACCTTATTGTCTACATACTGCTGTGAAATTCCCGTGTGGTCTTCCCTTACGGATATCCTAATTTCTCCGTTATTAACTGCCATATTGCCGCCCTCCTTATAGAATGTGTACCTTATCTCGCTTTATTTCGAGCACTCCGACTGGTCGTATAGTGTTACCGCCTGGAGCCTCTATTTCTACCTCGATAGCGAATGTTGTCAGCCCCATAGCGAGCGTGTCCTCCGAGGAAAGCTCGCAATGATAACAGCCGTCCTCTTCCTTTGTCAGCGTTCCGTCCTTTGTACTGAAAGCCTTCTTTATCTCGTTATGCCCACGCACGAACGCAACGTTTACATCCGAGCCTTCCTGCTCGTTCTCTATTTCAATCACAAGCGACTTAGTCTCGCCTGCGAAGCAAATAAATCGTGGTATGTTGTTTATCATGTCTTTATTGTATTTCTGTTAGTTCTGCCACCTTATAGATGTGCCAAGCATTCGATTTAAAGACTACTAAGACCTTCGACATCGTAAACCCGCCACCTATTTCAATTTCTGTTTCTGCATCAGTTTTTATCTTGTAAGAATTGCCGTTCAAATTCAAGAACTCCAACACTTTCCCATTAAACGTGCCTATGTTCGTTATGTCAACAACGCTGTTCGCCCCGTAACTCTGCAACACGATAAAGTGTGTCATTTCGGCTGGAGCTGTTATAACCTGCCGTGAGTAAGTATAGAATTCTATATCCCAATACTCTGTCTTATTCGCCAACAGACCTGTTACGAAGTTATACACACTTCTGCATGTCGGATAAGTCTCGTCCGGAGAATCGCTTGCTATCGTCCAGCTTTTGTTATTTGTGTTCTCTACTGTTCGCAAATTCCAGTACGCATATTCGCAAACAGTAGATAGTTGTTGCAGTGACCACGGATAACCGTCTTCATGCGTGTGTACTTGTCCGTCAAGCCATTCAAAACCATCGTCTTTCCCGTCTGTTATGTAGAAACCCTCGTGCCATATCTCTACTTTCATTCTGTCAGTTCTCGGCTGAGGTAGTTCGCTGTCTTGATACGTAACAAAGCCAAGGTAGTTGTAACTAGTATCATCCTCTGATACGTAATGCCCATTGTAGACAGCGATATCTCCGTAGTAAAACGTCCCTTCATTACCTGTTGCATCTGTGTTTACCGGAACTCCATCTATTATTAGATAAGTTCCACCTCTTCCAGTGTTGCCGATAGCCATTGCTGAGTAACCGCAATACAGGAATGTAACATCTGTTACAATCGGGGAACTGTATTCTTCTACTTCTTTTGTTACTCGTACGTGGAATTTGCGAACGGAATTATAACTAACTGACTGCTCGTTTGGGTCTGGATAGTCGTATCGCTTCCAGCGTGCAAAATAGAATGAGCGGTAATCTGTAACATTGTTTTGGATTGTGAACACTTTGTCAGCTGGTCTTTCGTTTTCAGAGCCCGTGTCGGATGTCTTCATAAATGTTCTGTCCGATGTCGCAATGTACAATGCGCCAGTCTCATCAGTCGTGAGCAACCCGCTTTCTTCCGAGGCACGATCAGCAACGAAATACACCTTCCTTGTAATGAGTTTGTGTTCTCTTACTAGCCTGTTGAATGTTGCTTTCGAACATCCGCCAACTTTGTAGCTTTCTGCCATTATTCATCCTCCCATTTTACCGAATCTCCGTTAATCACCTCGTTCTTTATCGTCGTTGCGATATTCGTAACATTCTTAATTGATACCTTTTGCGCTTGCGCATTCGCTATATCACGCAAAATAGAGCGGTTGTCTATCGTTGCAGTCGAAAGCGTTATATCTATGTCAAACCAATTGTTTAGCATACGCTTTAAAGATACGATACGCATCCGGAGAGGTGTCTGCTGTACGTCTGTGTCAGTAAACGAAATGTAGCCACCAATTACAAAATGCCTGTCTTCCTCCTGATGCGATGCAAGCCAAACCCTGTCGACCTTGCAATCGATGTTAATCTTCTGTCTGCCGTTCTCATACATATACTTCACCGCTTTCTTGAACATCTCTATCTGAGCTTCTGTCACGTATTGCTCCGGCAGTGTTATATTATAGACATTGAAGGTGTCGCCAACTGCTGGAATGAACGAGCCAGACGGCATAATCACACCATCCATATCGGCCTCTATTATCTGAAAAGTCATTCCATTGTTGAGCGGATTTACTTGGAATTCCCTACCTGCCAGCTCCCCAGTTTGGAAAATAATAGTCTCGTAGGTGTCTGGGATGCGGTTGTTAACGAAATAAGGCGCTACAGAAGCGTCATTCTGCGAAATGGTAACATTGTAGCAACCCTGTGCATCGACGCTCACAGAGCTAATTGTACATGTGTGGGATGGATAAATTCCACTACAATCTATTGTGTCCTCCCTCCACTGACCAAGCAGGCTTGTGTCGCCAGCCTCCTTTATGTAAAGTCTGTCGCTACTTACCACATAGAACTTTGCCTTGCTCTCGTCGTAGCCGGTCTCCTGGTTGAAATACGTCCCGTCAAAGCCTATGCCTGTACCCGCTGGCGGCAACAGCAGGTATTTGTTCCCGTACTGGCTCTTGATAATGTTCCGGTCTCCGCCTTGTACGTATAGAATACCGATTTCCGTATCTCCGTCATTTGACCGCCTAACACCCGAAATTAAACCGTTACCCTTACCGTAGGACAATGATAACGGGCTGTTCTGAAAGACTTCCACCTTCCCTAGCGAAATGGTGTTGTTTACGACCTGGAATTCTGTATTGAACTCTTCCGTCAAGTCTTCAAGCGCATCCCAGCAGTAGGTGCTGTCGTAGGCTATCAGCTTCTCCGTGTCTGATATAATGCCTCCGATGTTCCATGTCGCTAGGTTCCAGTCTTGTGCCCTCTTGTTTAAGCAGTCAACAATCATCTTCAAGTGCTCGTATGGTGTTGCCGTTAGCTCGAACGATATTCTGTTTGAACCTCCGAACACGCCATTGCCAGCCATTACGACATCACGCATCTTTACAAGCTTCAGCATGTGCCCCTGCGTGTAGAAAGTAGCCTCATAATCGAAGTGTCCCCTGTTGACAATCGTTATGTTGTGCGGTGCGAACAGTATAAATCGCATCCCCGCAATTTCGAAGTAAGAGCCTACCGGAATAGCCGTATAGTTTGCAGTTGAGAACCGAAGGAAGGCATACCAGTCTCCCTTCAATTCTGTATGCACGTAACTGTCGTCCGAAACCTCGGTGCTAAGCAGTAGATTGTTATTTATGTCGTAAATACTAATCATAATGCAAATCTAATCAATTACTTGAAAAGTAATAGAAAAAATAATGCTCGGTGTGTTTTCTGTGTAAAATTTCTTTACGGCAGACGACTTGTAATACACATCGTGCTGTATCAGTACTCCGTCCCCTCTTTTTACGATTAGGGTGTGCGAATCTGGCTGTGTTATACGCCACAGCAGTGCGTAATAACTTCGCAGAAGGTCTTGCATGTTAGGCGCTGTCATAAGCAGTGTTATCTTCGCCTGCTTGCCCTTGTGCGTGCCAAACTGGCTCAGCATCTGCCGACCTGTACCGGAACTGATATTCTGAATCAGTGCTGTCTTCATTTCCGGGGTCTTGTAGACTTCAAGCAAGCTGCCCTCCAACAACACCGCCCCGTACTCGTAGAAGTACAGGCTGTCTATCTTCGATGCGCTGTCTATGCTCCTGAAACGCCTGTAAAACGGCTCTTCTATGTTCGGGCGCTGATAGGTATACTGGAATAATGGGAAATCGTCTGCGAACTTCAAGGAGAGTAGCATTCCTGTTTGCGCTGTCAGATTGCCATAGCCGCTCTTTGGCTGGTTCATTATCTTTATATTGCTGTGCGATACGAACCTCAGGCGGAAGAACTTCTGCAAATCGGCAAAATACCAGTCGTGGTACTTCCCGTCACACACGTTGTGCACAAAATCGTCGTACAATACAGCCGCTTGCCCGTACTCCCTGTCGTCGATGTTGAGCTTTATGTCAAACTCCTTGCTGTCGAGGCGTGGAGCTGACAAGTCGCAATCCAACCCGTCTTCTTCCGCCCACTCGTTTGTGTACACGTTCTTTAAAGGAGGGTATTGCATAAGTCCAAGCCTGCCGCCCTTTGCGATATACATGCAATACTCCGTCCATAAATCGTCCCCGTCTATTTCTACTCTGTGTGCGAACATAATCAAGCCTTTACTTTAATACCGTAACTGTTAATGTCTTTCAACGACTGCTCGATTGAAGCCAGCCGTTGTGTGTTCGTGTTTATCTGCATCACGTTTGCCAGGATGCTGTTCGTGTAGTCTACCAGCATGTTCGTGTTCTCCGATATATTGAACGTGTGCGCTTGTATTGCAGTCAGCCTGCCGTTCATCTCATCCACGCTGTCCTGTGTCACAGATGCCAGTGCCTCGCTCTTCTTTGCGCTTGCCGTTTGCGCCTCGTTCTCAAACCCGCTGCTTAGTCCGGCTGCCTCCATCATCTGTTTCATTTCCTGCTCGGCAATTTTTTCGGCCTCTTGCAGATCAACCGAATACTTCTGTAGCACTTGCGAGCTCATAATAGTTTTCAACTGGTTTGCCCAGTCCTCGAAATCGTCTGCCGAACCTTTTAAGAACTGCTCCCACGTTACGTTCAGTAGCGTTAGACCGCTCTTGTTGTACCATTCCTTTGTCTCTGCGGTAACAGCGTCCGAAGTCTTGCCGAAGGTGAGCATCTGCATCATCTTGCTGTCCTTGTACTTGTCTGCCATGAGTGCATTCGCCTGCATCTGCTTCATGTACTCATCAAGTGGGGTGTTGGCGTTTCCGTCCTTATCCACTCCCGACTGGATTTGTCCGAGTTCGGCATACATCGCCTCAATGGTTTTCTTGATGGTGTTGTTATACACCGTGTCGCTAATCATCGACTTGATGGCGTTCTGCATGTCTGTCTTCAAGGTGTTGCTGAATGCGTCTGCCGCTACCTCGCCCTTTGCGAATGCGTCTACAAGTGCATCGCCCAAGCCTGTACCCACCTCGCCAATCAAGTCCTTCACGTTCTCGATAATGGCTTGCAACTGCTCGTTCAGTTCCTCGCTCGCATCGCCTACTTTTTCAAAGGTGTCTGTCACCCACTGCCCGAAGAACGCCTTGAATTCGTCCGTCTGCGATGCCGAAACAACCACATCCCAGTTAATGGTTCTGTTGCCGAACGGGTCTTCTTTGTACAAGTCCTTGTCGTTGTAGCCAATTGCGTTCAGATACTGCTTTACGGTCTTGCCGTTGCCGTTGATTACATCAAGGATGCCTGTCTTGCTCTGTAGGGCTTGCTGGACTTTCTTTATTGCTTCTGCGAATTCATTTTCCTTTTGCCGCTTCTCATTCGAATACTTCACCTGTTGAAGGCTTGATGTTCCTACTGAAAACATCCTTGTGAAGATGTTTTTGCTCTTAGCCAGCCCTTTCGCAAGATGGTCTACTTCTTGCTGATAAGCGGTTACAGTGGCCGCAAACACGGCATTGTTAGCTGCCTGTTCCGCACGCATCATGTTTATAGCGCTACGGCTGTAAGATTTCGATAACTTATTCATGCGCTCGGTCAGCGAATCACTAATCCACTTTGAAGAATTCTCGTTGTAGAGCTCATTCATTTTCTTGACCATGTCTGTTTGTGCACCGCTTACCTTGTTTGTTGCGTCATACAGAGCCATCATCTCTTCTGCGTAGTTATTTGTTTTTGCAACAGCCGCATTGATGCCCTTATTGATGAGATTACCAACGTCCCATACTAATTGTATGATGCCTCCGAATGTAGACAAGAATGTACCGTACTTACTTCCAAGTCCGTCCATAAACGAGCCTACCGCCTGCGTTGCGCTTGCGGTAGCGTCAACTACAGCCCCAACCTTTTCGGTTGAAGAGGTTGCGCTGTCTGATATTGCCTCGCTTGCCGCCTTTATCGTCTGACTGACGGTTCCCATGGTCTGTGCGAGGTTGTTGATGGTCTTTAAACTTTCCTTGCTGTCAGTCTTGCCGTCAGCGCCTTTCACCTCTCCTTTTGTCTTGACGTTAAGTGCGTTCTTTAACTGCTTTATCGACAGGTCGTATTGCTTCTTCTGCTCCTCGGTCATTTTGCCTGCGACCTCCGCCCTCACTTTGTCGACCTCGAGGGCGTGTATACGGTTCATCAGTTCTTCCTCTGTGAGCCTGACAAGCTCTTTTTCCTGTTCGGAAAGCATCATCATGTTGTCTTTAAGCTCATCCATGCCGTATTCGTCCCTCAGCCGCTTAACTGCCTCCCGTTCCTGCTTGTTGAGTTCTGCGAGTTGCCCTTTTGTCATGTACTTGCCGAGTTTGTCACGCTTGCGCCTGAAATCCTCCTCTATGTCGGCCAGTTTGTCGTAATAGGTCTTGTAGTCGGCCAGCGCATTCTTTATAGCCTGTTTTCTCTGATTGTCTGCTGTTGCGTCCGCATCCTCCAGCATACCCGCATAAATGCGCTGTACAGAGTTCGGCAGTTTGACAGAACCGCCTTTTCTAGCCTCCCAGTCGGCATAGTCCATCTTTGAACTAGGGTTGCTGGCGATGAACTGCTGGTATGCGTTCTTCTTGTACGCTTGCAGTTTCTTTTCCTCCGCATCCCTTATCGCCGTTACAGAACGCTGTTTATTGAGCTCTATCTGCGACAACTCTTTTTCAATGCCGTCTTCCATAAGGTCGACACGTACTTGTTGCCGCTCGAATGCGGCATCACGTTCTGCCTTTATCTCCTCCTTCGTGAATTCCTTTATAGAGTTCAGCGCACCCTGCTTCCTTTTCCTGGTTTCCTCTGCCTCCTTCTTTAATTCCTTGTTCAGCGCATCAACCGACTTTTGCAATTCGTCGCTCCGGGTATAGTCGTCACCCATTGATTTCTCGAACTGCTCCAGCTCCTTTAGAATCTTCGCACGTTCAGAGAGCGACTTGTTATTGTCGGCAAGCTGCTTGTTGATTTCCTCAAGGTACTCCTTCTGCGTCTTGTCTGCATCGATTTCCTCCGTTATCTTCTTCTGCTGTTGTAGCGCAGTATTGTAGTCCCTTATGACTTTTGCCGCCTTGCTGTTCGCCTCTTTCAGTTCCGACAGGTGGTTATTATACTCGGCATAGGCCATCGCCTGTCCTGCGTTGCCGAGGTTATTCTTCATATCTGCAAGATCCTTCTGCAGGTCTTCTATTTCTTTTTTTGTATCCTTGTATATCTGCCTGTTCTTGTTTAACCTTTCCTTGTCGTACAAGCCGTTTTCGATGTATTGCAATTCTTCGTCTGTTGCATTCCTCAGCTCTTGCAAAGAGGTGTAGGTGTCTGTCAGCTCTCTCGCCACTTCCTTCAGTTCCTCGTAGGCCTGTATCTGTCCGACGCCCGTACCGTCACCCTCTTTCGCCTTTGCGATAAGGCTGTTTACGAGTGCCTTCCGTTTTTCCATAGCCTCGTTGGTTTTTTCCATAGCCTCGTTGTACATCTTTTCCCCGCTCTCAGCCTCACGGACGTAGCTTGTTAGTTTCACAAAACCTACCGTTGCCGCCGCCAATCCTGCGGCTATCGCCCCTACCGGATTAAGGCTTGCTACAAGGTTGTAGGCGGACTGTGCCTGCGTGGCCGCCTTCAGTATGCGTGTCAGTTGTCCGTACTGGTTGTACAGCTCTATAATGCGCTTGACCTTTTCAGCCGCCATCAGTGCGACAACAGACGCCTTGTACGTTCCGTAAGCTGCCGCTACCATCTCTATAATGGTTGCAAGCTTCTCGTAGTTCTTCACCAGTGTTGTCGCCAGGTCTATTGCAGTAGCGAATGCCCCCTGTAACTGTTCGCCCAATTCGTTCTCCATGTCGGTTATCGCTCCACGCAAGTTTGACAGTGCGCCTCCCAATGTCTGCGACTGCTTTGCAAGCATGCCGTTGAACTGTCCGCCTGCGCTTGTGGCCGTCTCGAATGCTTTCTGCACATCCTCGACCGTCAGTTTGCCAGCCGCCATTTCTTCTTTAACCTGGGCAAGCGATTTGCCAGTCGTCCGTGCTATCTCGTTAAGCGGATTGAAGCCACGGCCTATCATCTGCATCAAGTCCTGCCCCATAAGCTTTCCGGCACTGCTCATCTGCGCATAGGCGAGTACAAGGCCGTTGAAGTTCTCTGCGTTGCCTTTTGAAATATCGCCAATCTGCCTTAACAGCGGCATCACCTTCTCTTGCGCTATACCGAACGACAACAGTGTCTGTGCTCCTTTAGCCAGTTGTGGCATGTCCATAGGTGTGCTTACTGCGAACTCCTTGATTTCAGAAAAGAGGGCGGTTGCCTTGTCTTTGTTCCCGACAAGCACCTCGAACGAGGTTTCAAGCGCCTGCATTTCGCTACGCACTTGGAAAATGCTCTCACCAAAATTCTTGATCGTTCCGATTGCGAACAGACCGCCAATAGTCTTGCCTAACTTGTTGAGTGCCGATGCGCTATCTTCCGCCTGTTTCTGAACCTGTTTTATGTTCTTTGCTGCAGCTTGTGAGCCTGCCGCTATTCCCGACACGTTCTTGCCGATTCTGCTGGTTAACGCATCGGTGTTCTTCGATGCCTCGTTGGCATCCTTGCCGATGCCGTTCAAAATCTTGTTCGCCTCTTCTGCCTGCCGTTTCAGCTGGTCGAGGTCAAGGTCTACGAAAAAGCCTATGCCGTTTGTCTTCTGTGCCATTAGTCGCTTTTGAATGCCAGTTGTTTAATTATTTCGTTCGTTTTTACGTCGTCTCCGTCGTAGTGCTCGTCACCAGACTTCTCAGATGCCTTGCTGTCGTAAGATGGGAGACACGCACAATAGAGGATTGCGTTTGCGTAGCTCATGTCGTACAACACGTATTCTATCGGTAGATTGAAAGCCTTAACGACACCTGCCACTACCGCCCAGATGCTGTCGCTTTTTTCATCTTCTCCCTCGTCAGATTTATGCTTAGCAGGGTAGTGGTAAGCCCGAAAAAATCACCTATCTCCATTGCCATTATCAGCTCGGCAAGCGCCTTGTTGAGCTGGCTTGGCGTTGCGTTGTAGTAGAGTTCGTCCGTTATTGTCCTGAACTCGCTTTTGTACGGCAGGTGCAAGAACTTGCAAAACTTCGCCTTTAGTCCGTTTTCTTGGCTTCTGACAGCCTTTGCGCCTAAAATGAATACCGCTATAATTTCCGCTATTTCTCTGCATTGTGGCGCAATTGCGAGCGCTTCTGTGAGAATGTCGTCCTTGTTCAACTCTGTAACCGGAAGCTGCGATATCTTTTCACTTGCCATAACGAGGGTTGCGATTGTAGGCTGGCTGGTCTTGTAAGCCTTGCCGCCAATCGTTACACTCATCTGCTCTTGCAGTAAAACCTTTGCCGTCTTTTGTTCTATTTTTGCCATATCTTAACTTATTAAACACAGAAGGGGATGAAAATCACTCCATCCCCCTCCAATTATGAATAAATCAACGCAGTTTTAATCTCCTGTTCCACCGCCAGTAGGCTGTACATACTCCTTGAACATCTGCCCGGTAGCTGGCTTCTTCGCTTCAAACGTGTACTGAACCCTGTAGCCGTCTGTGCTCGAGAATGTCTTCTGAAGGCTGACAGTACAGCAGTCTAGCACAAATCCGGTACATTCCACGTCTTCAGGAGTAAGACGCACCGAATAGTCTGCGATAATTACGCCATCATCATCTGCGATAGGCAGGCTGTCACCCTTCTTCATGAAGATGGTGAATGTAAGGCTGAACTTAGAGCGGTCTCGCTTGACGTCAACGATTCCTCCTCCCTCTTCCCTGGCTTCTGTTACTTCACCATCCTCTGTGTTCAGCTGCGTAGTTCCGTCTACAATCTCTGGCATCTCAGTCCACGAGGCTGCTTGTGCTCCGCCAACTGAAACACCGAATTCAATTTTGGGTTTACCCCACGACAATAAGCTCATAATGTTATTCTTTTAGTTCGTAATAGATTGGAATTGACACGAAGTGCGAAGATGTCTGTTCGTCCGCATACGTGCCTATAATGTCATTCAGACTCAGCTTGTAGTCAAGTTGAGCCGTAAGAGAGTTAAACCATTGCAGCGCCAGCTGTTCAAGTTCTAGCGTTCGGCTTCCGTTCTCGACCTTAACTCCGTTCTCGTAAGGCGCTATGTCCTGCACGAATACTGTTATCGTTACAACGCCCTGCTGTATCTGTTCTGCGTTGCCGGTCGTGAAAGAAACAATAATATCCTCCTCTTTAGAAGAGCGTGGTCTGTAGCCGTCAAGATAAACACTGCCGCTTACCCCATTCGCTAGGATGCTGTCCTTTACCAGGTGGTAGAAGAATTGTTGAATCTCTTTTGCTGTCTTCATCGTTCTTCAAATTTAGCGTTTGGATACCATCGTTTTAATAGGTTTTTCGCCAATATAATAGCACCTTGCAGGACTTCGTAACCTTTGGCTTGAACGGCTTCTGCATACTCCATTCCTGCTACTATTACGAGCTTGTGTTTCTGCTTTGCTACCTTCGCCACCTGTTCGGCAAACTGTCTGCCTACCTCACTGCCGTTCTGCTGTGTGTTGGTGTCTGTGCCGACAACCCGTTCAAACTGGCTCATCTGTATCGGCTTGTCGTCTTCATATACTACATAGCCGATTGAGGATGTAAGGTTGCCCGTTTGGTCTTTGTAGGAATGGCTCTGCCTTGCGTGCCTAACAGCGCTTTCGCCAATGTAGCCGAGGTCTGTCAGCACTAACTTTCGCTGTGCTTCTGCTGTTGCAAGCAGTGCGCCTAATACGGCTTTTTCCGATGTTGTTCGTTTTATGCCCATTACACGATAATTCTTAGCAATCCGACAACAGCCAGTGGCGTTGCGCTTATTATACTGTAATCACCTAATTTTCTCCCAAATTTGTCGTTAAGCCTAATTTGCTCATACTCAAACGGCTCTTCGGGCAGGTCTATCAGTATTTCGAAACTTGCAGTAACGAAAGCTCCCGCATTGTCGCTCTTGCCCATATTGGAGTAGTAGTTTGCACGGAACTGGCACGGAATAGGACATCCCAACTCGTCTTCCGACACGATTGGGAAACCATTGCCGTCAAGCCCCTCTACCGACTTGTGCAAGATTTGTATACTGCCGTTCCCGATAATCATAAATACTGACCTTTGTAACCGTATTTGGGCGCAATCCCACCTTCTTCCCCTACCGCATCGAGTTCCGCAGCCGCCTTTGCCTTGAACAGCTTGCGCTCGCTCTCGGGAAAGGAGTACGATATCCCCTCCTGCGTTATATTAGGGCTTTCGGCAAGAAGAAGATAAACACCTGCTACTGCTTTTCTGAACGGCTTTGTAGAGCGCAGTTCAAAGGTTACCTCTTCGTCTGCGTCTATGCCGTTCTCTTCTGCTATGTTCCGCAGTGCCGCCCTTGTAAGCGGGTAAGCGTTTAATGATTGCAAGGATTCAATTACAGTCATAATTCACAGGTGTTTATTGTCCGTTAATCGCCTGATACTGGCTCTTCGTTTGATTCTGGCGCTTCGTTTGCGTCAAGCACATACACGTAGTTCGCATTGTTTATAACAGGAATGGCGAGCGCCTGTCCCGCTGTGAACTCCTGTAATGGGTCGTTCTTTGCGTATTTCGACACCAGGATAAACGTGTCTGCCGTCTGGTAGTTTACTCCGGCAACAGGATTCTTGGCTTCTGCGAGTTCTCCATAGAATAATGTGCCCACTTGCGATGATGGCACAGCGACAACTGACGATGCCTTGTAAGGAGAAACCATAGTGACTGTGCCGTTGTGACCCTCGATGGCGAATTTTGAGCTTACAACGTTCAACTTAACGCCAAACTCAAGCTCTAGCGCATCTTGCATCTGTGTGCGTGTTGGCGTGCCGAGGTTGTTGTCGTCGATGTTGTACCCGTTCGAGTTCGCTACGAGGCGCTTACCCTCGGTAGTTGCACGGATCAAGTCAAGATACTGACGGGAAATCCACAACTCAGCGATGCTTGAATTGTCAGTTTCCGCCTTGTCGAACAACTGGCGGATGTCGGAAATTGGTGTTGCAGTAGCTGCCGAACTCCAAACGGCCGTAGTGGTCGTGAACAGGTTCTCTGACAAATAGCCGAAGTTCGCACGGACGGCAGTTCCCTCTGTCTCGCTGTCCTGAACAAGGATAGAACCGGTTGAGAGACCTTGCAAGAACATCATTTCGATGCGGTGCTCGATACCCTTGATACAGCGGTTTACGTCGTCAAACAATTTGGCCACAATCTGGCTTTCCTTGACGCCCTGCGCCTTCATAATCTGAATGTCGTTAAGCGTGCTTTCCTTAAGTGGGTATTTAAGCCCCAGCTTAGGCACGTTGCCCGATGCCTTTCGGATGGAAGGGCGGCTCTTAAGTGGAATTGACGAATCCATAGACACAACATCAGCCGAAACGACGTTGTTTGAAATCTCGGTGTTTGCCCATTCCAAAGTTGCCGTATACTCGGTGTTGAGCTTGCTTTTGTAGAAGAGCGGACGTTCTGTCTTCTCTCCGTTAATCTTCTCGGTAATAGCACCTACAACCTTGTTGAGGTACTTATCGACCAAATCTTTAAAAAGTGATGATACCATAAATTAATCCTCCTCTTTTTTTACATAAACTGTATGCGTGGCAGACCCTGCTCAATAGCACTTGTGATAGCTACAGGACAAACGTCCTTGTTAACCTGCCCGATGGTCAGGATAGCCGCCATCGGTTGTGCGGTCTTGATGGTTGCCTTCAGGACACCTACGTAGCTTTCGCCCGATGCGAGCGTCTTGTATGCGCCACCGGATGTAAGGCCAAGTGGGGCGAACGCACCGCTTGACTTTTTGATGATGATGTGCCCAGCCTTGATAAATTTGTCGGTATAGTCTGTCGTGTCGAGGGTTCGGCCGCCTGCTATATCGCCCAAGTCATTGATAATGACTTTCTGCTCTTTTCCGAAAGAGAACTGCTCCTCTTCGTTATTCAACAATGCTTCTGCCATTTTCTTTTTGTATTAAGTTATTAAACTGAAAGCATCGACACAATTTCGTCGATGTCTTCCTTACTAGGTTCTCCGCCTGCACCCGGGGTACTTCCCTTTGTGCCTCCGACACCAGCGCCAGACGCCTTCATGGCCTCAGCGATTGCGGATGTGTCTGTTTTGACTTCTTCAATCCATTTTTCAAAGTCGTTATCGTCAGCAAACGACATACGCTCGAACTGCTTCAACTGGCTCTTTGAGATGGTTTCTGGAATATCCTTTAAAGCGGCCTTCAACAGTTCAAGTCTCTTGTTTGCCGTGTTCTTCCCCTCTAGGGCTGTCAACTTGTCGCTAAGAACCTTGTTTGCGTCTATCAGCGCCTGTGCCCATGCTGGGACATCGGTAGTCCCGTTTGTTTGCGCTGGCGCTGGTTCTTGCTTCGGCTCTTGCTTCACTGGTTTTCCGTCCTTAAGAGAATATTTGCCCTCGTAGTTCTTGA
>JAGCFN010000095.1 GCA_017650085.1 Bacteroidaceae bacterium
GAGCCTGCAACAGAACCCGCAGCCGAACCTGCTGCTGAGTAATTAACCAAGTATAATAACAACTTAAATACATTAAAGAAATGGCTGATATTAAGGCTATTGCTGCTGAGCTCGTAGCGCTCACAGTACAGGAAGTAATTGATCTTAAGAATGAACTTAAGGAGACTTATGGCATCGAGCCCGCTGCTGCTGCTGTTGTAGTTGCTGCTGGTGGTGAAGGTGCTGGTGCTGCTGCTGAGGAGAAGACTGACTTCGATGTTGTCCTCAAGAGTGCAGGTGCTGCTAAGTTGCAGGTTGTTAAGGCTGTCAAGGAAGCTTGCGGTCTCGGCCTGAAGGAAGCAAAGGAAATGGTTGACGGCGCTCCCAGCGTGCTGAAGGAAGGCATGCCTAAGGCTGACGCAGAGGCTCTGAAGAAGACCCTCGAGGAAGCTGGCGCAGAAGTTGAACTGAAGTAATACTCCTCCCCTGAAAAAGGGACTTAGGTAAAGGATCCTCTGGTAGAGGGTTCTTTGCCTTTTTGTGTCTATAAACTTCTTTGTGAGTTTTCGCACCCAAGACAAGTCCTTCATTTTCAGGTGATGAGTCGCATCGAAAAACGCAGCGTGCTGCGATGCCAATCATGGCGTGTTACGATTGCAAACATGACACGTTACGTTGGCAAACATAACGTGCTTAGTTGGCGAACTAGGCGTGCCACATAAAAAATCACGAGAAAACAATACAAGTTTAGATGGCTAACAAAAAGAATCAGAGAGTTAATTTCGCTTCCGTAAAGAGTCCGCTGGCTTATCCCGACTTCCTGGAAGTGCAACTGAAGTCTTTCAAGGACTTCCTCCAACTCGATACTCCTCCAGAGCTGAGGAAGTACGATGGTTTGTACAAAGTCTTCTCTGAGAATTTCCCGATTAATGACACGCGTAACAACTTTAATCTGGAGTTTCTCGATTATTTCATTGACCCCCCTCGCTACTCTATCGAGGAGTGTCTGGAGCGTGACCTCACTTACAGCGTGCCCCTGAAAGCTAAGCTGAAGTTGAGCTGCGACGATCCCGATCATGAAGACTTCGACACAGTAGTTCAGGATGTGTTCCTGGGCTTTATCCCTTACATGACAGACAACGGCACCTTCATCATCAATGGTGCCGAGCGCGTTGTGGTTTCACAGCTGCACCGCTCACCCGGTGTCTTCTTTGGCAGCAGTGTGCATGCTAATGGCTCTCTGCTCTATTCAGCCCGTATCATCCCCTTCAAGGGCAGCTGGATCGAGTTCGCTACGGACATTAATAATGTAATGTACGCGTACATCGACCGTAAGAAGAAATTGCCCGTAACGACTCTGCTTCGTGCCATCGGTTTCGAGAATGATAAAGACATTCTCCAGATCTTCAACCTTGCAGAGGAGGTTCAAGCTACTCGCGAGAATCTGAAGAAACATCTCGGCCAGAAACTTGCTGCACGTGTGCTCAAGAGTTGGATCGAGGACTTCGTCGATGAGGATACAGGTGAAGTGGTATCTATAGAGCGTAACGAGATCATCCTCGAACGCGAACGTGTGCTCGACGAAGAAGCCATCGAACAGATTATGGCAAGCAACGTGCCTTCTATCCTCATTCATAAGGAAGATGCACAGTCTTCCGACTATAGCATCATCTTCAACACTTTCCAGAAGGATGCTACAAACAGCGAGAAGGAGGCCATCAGCTACATCTACAAGCAGCTGCGTAATGCAGATCCTGTGGATGATGCCAGCGCTAAGGAGGTTATTCTCAACCTCTTCTTCAGCGAGAAGCGTTATGATCTCGGCGAAGTAGGACGCTATCGTATTAACCACAAGCTTGGTCTGGATACAGACCCAAGTGTTCGTGTGCTGACCAAGGAAGATATCATCGAGATTATCAAGTACTTGATCGAGCTTGTTAACTCAAAAGCAAGTGTCGATGATATTGACCACTTGAGCAACCGTCGCGTTCGTACTGTAGGCGAGCAACTCGCCAATCAGTTCGCCATCGGTCTGGCTCGCATGATCCGCACCATTCGCGAACGCATGAATGTCCGCGACAACGAGGTGTTCACACCAACCGAACTGCTGACAAGCAAAAGCTTGGGTGGTGTCATCAACAGTTTCTTCGGTACTAATGCTCTGAGCCAGTTCATGGACCAGACCAACCCGTTGGCTGAGGTGACACACAAGCGTCGTCTCTCTGCCCTTGGCCCCGGCGGCCTTTCTCGTGAGCGTGCCGGCTTCGAGGTGCGTGACGTACACTACACACACTACGGACGTCTCTGTCCTATCGAGTCACCTGAAGGTCCTAACATCGGTCTGATTTCATCTCTTTGCGTCTATGCGAAGATTAACGACCTGGGCTTCATCGAGACGCCATACCGTAAGGTTGAGAACGCGAAGGTTGACCTCTCGCCAGAAGGTGTTCGTTACATGACTGCCGAAGAAGAGAAGGGTCTCATCATCGGTCAGGGTAACGCGCCACTCAATGAAGACGGAACCTTCATCCGCACTAAGGTTAAATGCCGTCAGGACGACGACTATCCAGTTGTTCCTCCTTCGGAGGTCAACCTTATGGACGTTGCTCCTCAGCAGATTGCATCAATCGCTGCAGCCCTCATTCCTTTCCTCGAACACGACGATGCTCACCGTGCGTTGATGGGATCGAACATGATGCGTCAGGCTGTGCCTTTGATGCGCACCGAGGCTCCTATTGTCGGTACTGGCATCGAGCGTCAGGTCTGCGAAGACTCTCGCACGATGATTACTGCCGAGGGCGATGGTGTTGTCGAATATGTTGACGCAACTACCATCCGCATCCTTTATGATCGTACAGAGGACGAAGAGTTCGTAAGCTTCGAGCCCGCTCTGAAGGAATATCGCATTCCCAAGTTCCGTCGTACGAACCAGAACATGACCATCGACCTGCGTCCTATCTGCAACAAGGGCGACAAGGTTGTGAAGGGTCAGATCCTGACAGAAGGTTACTCTACAGAGGATGGTGAACTGGCACTTGGTAAGAACCTGCTCGTGGCATACATGCCTTGGAAGGGTTATAACTACGAGGATGCCATCGTGCTCAACGAGCGCGTTGTTCGTGAAGATATCCTCACTAGTGTTCACGTCGAAGAGTTCTCTCTTGAAGTACGTGAGACAAAGCGTGGCATGGAGGAACTCACTGCCGACATTCCTAATGTCAGCGAAGAGGCAACCAAGGACCTTGACGAGAACGGTATCATCCGTATTGGTGCTCGTGTGGCTCCTGGCGATATCATGATTGGTAAGATTACGCCCAAGGGCGAAAGCGACCCCAGTCCTGAAGAGAAGCTGCTTCGTGCCATCTTTGGTGACAAGGCTGGCGATGTGAAGGACGCTTCCCTCAAGGCAAGTCCCTCTCTCAATGGCGTGGTCATCGACAAGAAACTCTTCACTAAGGCCTCCAAGACAGGTAAGGTGAAACTGCAGGATAAGCCTCGTTTGGCTGCCATTGACGAAGAGTTCAACAGCAAAGTAGGAGACCTGAAGGCTATCCTCGTTGATAAACTCCTCGAACTCACAAAGGGCAAGAAGAGTCAAGGCATCGTTGACAACGTAGGCGTAGTGATTGTTGCCAAGAACAGCGCCATCACGGCTAACGTGCTCGACAATATTGACTACACCACTGTTCAACTCAAAGGTTGGACCAACGACGAGCACATCAACGAGCTCATCGGCAAACTCATCATCAACTACCTCAAGAAGTACAAACTGCTTGAGACCGAGATGAAACGCAAAAAGATATCTATCAGCCTCGGTGATGAACTGCCCAACGGTATCATCCAGCTTGCTAAGGTTTACATCGCCAAGAAGCGTAAGATTGGTGTCGGCGATAAAATGGCAGGTCGTCACGGTAACAAGGGTATTGTCAGCAAGGTGGTCCGTCAAGAAGACATGCCATTCTTAGCCGATGGTACACCTGTCGATGTAGTGCTCAACCCGCTGGGTGTGCCTTCTCGTATGAACATCGGTCAGATCTTCGAGACCGTTCTTGGTGCTGCAGGCCAGAAGCTTGGTGTCAAGTTCGCCACACCCATCTTTGATGGTGCATCTCTCGATGACCTCTGCGAATGGACTGACAAAGCCGGTCTGCCTCGCTACTGTTCTACACAGCTCTATGATGGCGCTACCGGCGAACCGTTCGACCAGCTGGCAACTGTAGGCGTTTCCTACATGCTGAAGCTCGGTCACATGGTTGAAGACAAGATGCATGCTCGTAGCATTGGCCCGTACTCACTCATCACTCAGCAGCCTCTCGGTGGTAAAGCACAGTTTGGTGGTCAGCGTTTCGGTGAGATGGAGGTTTGGGCAATCGAGGCCTTCGGTGCTTCCCATGTATTGCAGGAGATCCTCACCATCAAGAGTGATGATGTCGTAGGTCGCAGCAAGGCTTACGAAGCCATCGTCAAGGGTGACCACATGCCCACGCCGGGCATTCCCGAATCTCTCAACGTGCTGCTCCATGAGCTGCGCGGTCTGGGATTGCGTGTAAGTTTGGAATAATGAATCGCTTTTTTAGAAAGGATAAACATGGCTTTTAAGAAAGAAAATAAGGTAAAGACGAACTTTACCAAGATAACCATCGGATTGGCTTCTCCCGAAGAGATTCTCGCGAACTCTTATGGCGAAGTGCTCAAGCCCGAAACCATCAACTACCGAACCTACAAGCCCGAGCGTGACGGTCTCTTCTGCGAACGCATCTTCGGTCCTACGAAGGACTACGAGTGCCACTGCGGTAAATACAAGCGTATTCGTTACAAGGGTAACGTCTGCGACCGTTGTGGTGTGGAGATTACCGAGAAGAAGGTGCGCCGCGAACGCAGCGGACACATTCAGCTCGTTGTGCCTGTGGCTCACATCTGGTACTTCCGTTCTCTGCCCAACAAGATAGGTTATCTGCTTGGCATTCCCAC
Organism: Bacteroidaceae bacterium; assembly: GCA_017650085.1. Taxonomy (GTDB): domain Bacteria; phylum Bacteroidota; class Bacteroidia; order Bacteroidales; family Bacteroidaceae; genus Physcousia. The sequence continues at coordinate 4,951 of JAGCFN010000095.1, forward strand.
CAAGAAGCTCGACGCCGTCATCTACTACGAGCGTTACATCGTGCTTCAGCCTGGTGTGATGGCAAAGAACAAGGACATACCTGTTCAGAAGCTCGATCTCCTCTCCGAGGATGAGTACGAAGCCATCATGGAACGTCTGCCCCAAGGCAATGAGTATCTTGATGACAAGGATCCCAACAAGTTCATCGCCAAGATGGGTGCTGAGGCAATCTACGACCTGCTCGTTGAGCTTGACCTTGATTCTCTCTCCAACCAACTTCGTGATGAGGCCAGCAAGGAGAATGCTCAGCAGCACAAGAACGACGTCTTGAAGCGTCTGCAGGTTGTGGAGAGTTTCCGCCTGAGTTCTAAGGTGAACAGGCCCGAATGGATGATTATGCGCACCTTGCCAGTCATTCCGCCCGAGCTTCGTCCCTTGGTGCCTCTGGATGGTGGCCGCTTTGCAACGAGTGACCTCAAC
>JAGCFN010000096.1 GCA_017650085.1 Bacteroidaceae bacterium
AATCCGGCTTCGACATACTATCAATTGCCAGATATAGTTGTTAACAGGGAGTTTAAAGACTTGAAGTTTCAAGCGCCAAAAGGTGGATATGTCATGCTTCATCGCATAGACATCTATACAGGGGATGGCGGCATTGACGATGATGGTATAAAAAGCCCTACTGAAAATGGCGATGAAATGGGCTTTTTTTACAATCTTTCAGGTCAACGCATCAGTAAACTTGGGCGAGGGATCTTCATTAAAGGTAGCAAGAAATACTACGTTAGGTGAACTTTCCCCCAGAGTTTGTAGGGGTACCTTCTCATGTGACTGTTGTAGAAACGGCGGTCACCAGTAACTTCCGGACCGATGAAATCTGGCTTTTCGAAATGGTCGGTCTCGCTCTCCAACTCGATTTCTGCCATTATCAAACCTGCATTGTCGCCCTCGAAGACGTCAACCTCCCAAGTGTGTTTGCCATCTTCGCTCGGCACCAGCCAGCGCGTCTTCTCTATGATGCCCGGTTCGCAAATCTGCATCAGGGCTTCTGCTTCTGCCAAGGGGATTTCCTTCTCCCACTCGAAACGCGTCAAGCCTGCCTTGCCGCTTGGACCTTTGATGGTGAGATATCCTTTGTCGCCACGGATGCGGACACGGACGGTACGACCGTTACCCGAGGCTATGTAGCCCTGGGCAATGTGAGTGGAGCTGACGGCTTGGCTCTTGAAGTCGCCAACGACGAGGAACTTGCGTTCGATTTCGAGGAGAGGCATGGGCTTTTCGTGGAAGTTAAAGAAGTTATGGGAGTTAAAGAAGTTAAAGACGACACATTGGGTAGGGAGCTTCACTCGCCACCGAATTCCATGAGGTAGGCTTTGATGAAGGCGTCGATCTTGCCGTCCATGACACCACCGACGTCGCTGGTCTGATAGTTGGTGCGATGGTCTTTCACTCGGCGGTCATCGAAGACATAGCTGCGGATCTGGCTGCCCCATTCAATCTTCTTCTTGCCAGCTTCGACCTTTGCCTGCTCAGCCATACGATGCTTCAACTCTTTGTCGTAGAGCATGGAGCGCAGCAGACGGAGGGCATTCTCCTTGTTCTTGGGCTGGTCGCGCGTCTCGGTATTCTCGATGAGGATTTCCTCCTCCTCGCCCGTATAGGGGTCTTTGTACTGATAACGAAGGCGGACACCCGACTCGACCTTGTTGACGTTCTGACCGCCGGCACCAGAGCTGCGGAAAGTGTCCCAAGAGATGCGTGCCTGCTCGATGTTCACCTCGATGGTATCATCGACGAGCGGGGTGACGAAGACCGATGCGAAGCTGGTCATGCGCTTGCCCTGAGCATTGTAGGGAGAGACGCGAACCAGACGATGCACACCGTTCTCGCTTTTCAGGTAGCCGTAGGCATACTCGCCCTGAATCTCGAGTGTGCAGGACTTGATGCCCGCATCATCGCCGTCGAGCAAGTTGCTGACCACACACTTGTAGCCATGAGTCTCGGCATAGCGCATATACATTCGCATGAGCATCTGTGCCCAGTCCTGAGCCTCTGTGCCGCCAGCGCCGGAGTTAATTTTGAGGACGGCATCCATCGAGTCTTCCTCGCGCCGAAGCATGTTCTTGAGTTCGAGTTCTTCAATGGCTGTGATGGCCTTGTCATAGAGAGCATCCACCTCGTCTTCGGTGACGAGTTCCTCCTTGTAGAATTCGAAGGCGGTGTCGAGCTCATCGCAAAGTGTCTTGACTTCGGCATAGCCTTTGAGCCATTTCTCAAGGCTCTTGACGAGTTTCATCTGTGCTTCAGCCCGCTTCTGGTCGTCCCAGAATCCGGGGGCTTGGGTGCGGAGTTGCTCTTCTTCGTACTGTATCTTTTTGCCGTCGATGTCGAGGTAGCGGTTCAGTTGCTCGGTGCGGTCTTTTACTTCCTTTAGTTGGTCTTGAGTTATCATTTATGGGGTTATGGGATTAATGGGTTTGACGGAAATAATGGGAGGAATGGGAATGATGAGGCATTCCCCTAAAGGGGGAGCGGGGAGGGGGCCTCTTCGTACATTCTTGCTATTTCCTTTTTGTAGAGTTCGTTGAGGACAGGGCGTTTGACTTTAAGTGTGTTGGTGAGTTCGCCTCGCTCCATGCTGAATGGTTCCGGCAGGAGTGTGATGCGCTTCACTTGCTCGTAGGAAGCCAAGTCCTGTTGTATCGTCTCGATGCGGTCCATGACAAATTGCACTATCTGTGGGTTGTCGCACAGCTCAGCACGGCTGCTGAAGGGGATTCCCCGCTTCTTTGCCAGGTCTTCAAGCAGTTTGTATTCGGGGATGACGAGAGCCGAGACGAATTTGTGCTGGTCGGCTATGATGACAATCTGGTCGATGTAGCGGTCCACACAGAACTTCGATTCGAGCATTTGCGGGGCGATGTATTTGCCG
>JAGCFN010000097.1 GCA_017650085.1 Bacteroidaceae bacterium
CGCTTAGGGGGTACGGGGGCGGCCAAGAAAGCCCCGAGCGAGCAAGGAGCCACGAAAGCGGCTGGCCTTGGAGCCGAAGACGCTCGTCTGGAGCCGCGCCAGTGGAGCGCAGCGGAACGCTTGTCGCGGGACAGACGAAGGAAGCGGCGGTGTTGCGCAAGGCCGCTGATGAAAGCAAAAGCGCACGGAGCTTGCGGAGCTCAGCATTTTGTTTTCATCAACGCTCGTTATAGCCTTGCGCACACCAAGGCAGGCGCAAGAAGCGGCGACGCAGGGAACACCGATTTCCCCCTCGGTTTTTTATTGGGTAGGTTGTGCGGTAGGAGAATTGTGTGTTACTTTTGTTTGTCCTTGTATTCCTTGGCGATAAGGATGGAACGGTTCAGTTTGTCAATAAACCACTGCTTTTCTGGCAAGTATGTCAGATACTGACCGACCTTGATGTTAGGCTCATCAAGCATCAACAGTTCGATATGCTCGGTATTGCCTTCGCTGCATAACAGCAAACCGATAGGCGGATTCTCGCCTTCTTGCATGTCGTGCTTTTGCAAATACTTCAGATAGAGTTCCATCTGGCCTTTATACTGGGGCTTGAACTTTCCAAGCTTCAGATCGATGGCTACCAAGCATTTCAGGCGACGGTGGTAGAACAGCAAGTCAAGGTAATAGTCGGTCCCGTCAACAGTGAAACGTTTTTGACGTTCCAAGAAGGCGAAACCTTGACCCAATTCAAGGATGAACGCTTCTAGTTGGGTGATGATGGCATCTTCGAGTTCTTCTTCCGAGTAGTAACCGTTCAAGCCGAGGAAATCGAGGACATAGGAGTTCTTCAGCACTACATCAGGTTCCATGTGCTGTGGCGTGATCTCTTCAAGGGTTTTCATTGCCTCATCCTCGGGCTTCGCGGCAATTAGCGAACGCTCGTAGGCCATGCTGTCTTGCTTTTCGCGAAGGGTGCGGATGCTCCAATGCTCGATTATTCCCATTTGCTGATAGAACAATCGTTTGGTTTTGTCCTCGATGGTTATGAGTTCGAGGAAATGGCTCCAAGACAATGTTTGCGACAGTGTCGCAAACATCTCCTCATCATCATAACACAGAGCAACTTTCATCATTCTGGTCAGGGCTGAATAGGTAAAGCCCTTGCCATAAGTAGCGGTCAATCTTTGCGACAGTGTCGCAAGGATTTTCTCGCCGTAGGCAGAATACGTCACATAGCTCAGGTCTTCATTGATATAGTGGCCGATGTGCCAGAACATCATGCTTGATTGGGCATTGACATAAACAGCGACCTTCTGTCTTGCAGAGTCGATGATTTCGGAAATGCCACTGTAAAGATTGTCGCAAACTTGCATCAATTCCTTTGGTTCGACCACCGTGATGCCTGTTGTGGGTTTTTCTGCCATATTACTCTTGTTTTAGGCGACAAAGATAGGAAAAGTTTTGGTTGGTGCCATAAATCTTGTAGAAGCTTTAAGATAGCAGTTGAGGCAGCCGCTGGCGGGGTTTTTGCTCATCATAAAGCCCGAGCTGTGGGTAAGGCGCGACGGCCTTTCAATAGACCTTCTTAGAAGTAGAGGCTCCCCTATCGATGGAGCCGCCCCGGGCAAGTGTCGTTAGCGGGCCAATGGCCAGAAGAAAAACAGATGATGCTTTCAGCCGCTAACGACTCTTGCCCAGGGCGATTTAGAAGTGGTGGCAGGCCGTCGCGCGGCACTGGGCGGTGTTGTCGACGGGCAGAGTGTTCGCCCGCAGGAACGAGGACGAGCACCCTGAACGGCGGCATTACCGAACAGCTTGGGGTGGCCAAGGTTGATGCCTAAGCAATGCAAAAACCATGACAGCGGCGGCTTGGTCGGTAAAAATGTGTATCTTTGCCAACCCAACTTTCAGAACCATGTTTGTTCCAAAGAGAGATTCCTTAGGCTTCGTCAGCATCAATGATTTCTACGACTACATCAGATGCATCTTTGATGACATTAACAAGAGTGTGGTCAACAAGCAGTACTCCAATTATGCGTTGCAGATCAATCCTGAAACGCTGGAATACCAAATCGGCAAGATCGATGAGCTGCCGAAAAGTGAACACACTTATCCTTTGAAGGAAATGGCCTTGCCATATTTCCTGCCCAATGAAGTCAGGGCAAAATATGAAGCGGTGGAAGAGATTGTCAG
>JAGCFN010000098.1 GCA_017650085.1 Bacteroidaceae bacterium
AGATGCTATGGTGAAACACACTCAGCGTTTTGGAGACTACGGTTATTCGATGAAGAGCACAAAGACTGACTCGTTGGGGATGTTCGCCTTCTCAGCCAACGGACGAGGCAGCATCGAGGTATCCATGCTTGGTTACTATACAAAGTCGAAGCCCGTGTTGGCCTTCAGCGATAGCAACAAGGACACGCTCGACATAGGAACGATAGAACTGAAGATGTCGCCGCAAATGATGAGGATGGTCGAGGTGACGGGTCGTGCACGCCGTTTCACCGTCAAGGGCGATACGATAGTATTCCATCCCGAGGCGTTCCATTTGCAGGAGGGCGCAAGACTCGACGAACTGATTAAGAAGTTGCCTGGCGTCGAGGTTGATGACAAGGGCAAACTCTCATGGAACGGCAAGCCCATCCGCATCACGATGGATGGCGAGAGTCTCTTTGGCGGCGATGACTTGGTGAAGCAACTGCCCGCAGAAGCCGTGCAAGACATCAAGACATACAACAAGCAGTCGGAGCTAAGCGAGCGCACGGGCAAGGACGACGGCAAGGAAGACATGGTGCTCGACCTCAGCATCAAACCCGGCTTCCTCGACCGCTGGTATGGCGACGTGAAGGCTGGTTACCAGACAAAGAAGTACTACGATGGTGAACTGATAGCGAACCGCTTGTCGAAGACTGACCCTGTGATGGTCTTTGCCAATGTCAACAGTATCGACAGGCATTGGCGCCGTAATATGAGTGGGAGCTCTGCCTACATGGGCAGCGGTTTTGGCAAAGAGCTCGGCGCATCGACAGGCTATCAGCACAACTGGCAGCGCAAGGAGGGAACCCACGAACTGAAGAGCAACTACAGTTTTACTGGCGGATTGGCGCACGACGATGACTGGCGCGCCAGCAACCAACTGACTGAAACCTATCTCCCCAACACTGCCGCCACACGTTCCTCGTCGGAGAGCTATCAACGCAATCACAAACTGGAACCACGTTTGAATGCTAGCCTAAAGTGGGTGCGCGACTCGCTGAACACATTTACGTTGAGTGCCAGTACAGAATATAGTAATAGCCGCTCAAGAAGTCATCAAACAAATGAACAGGAAGAAGCATTTGGCTTGGAATATGCACCGACGATATCGCAGCTTACGGAAACTCACACCGATGGACGCGAAACGAAACTCAACACGAAAGCGGAGTGGGAACATTATATAAAGGATGGTGCACTCGGAGCCAGCGTCACGTTAAACTATCAAAACGGAAAGACAGACGGAACAACAGACAGAACCATCACGGCACACACCCAAACCTATTCCTCTTCGCAACTTACCCAGACCTACACATCACCCTCAAAGCAGTTCTCCACCTATGCTGAGGCTCATCATGCCCGCTGGCTCACGAAAATATGGATGGTTCAAACACAATACGCTCTTAACTATAACCGCAACCGAAATGACCGCGACTTCCTGACCGACGGTGTGGCCGATGCTGCCAACAGCTACCGCAACCTCTACACACGTAATGAGCATAGCCTACGACTCGCACAGACCATCAACCTACAACCTGTTCAGCTCATGCCGACTGTCTCAGCTCGATGGCAACACGAGAAACAAGACTACCAGCGTGGTTTGCTTGATACTACTGCCGTGCGCCGCCATTTCTTCATCGACCCTTCGCTTCGTGCCACGTGGAAACTGAGCAAGACAGTGGGATTTGAACTGGAATACAACTTCAAGACAAAACAACCGGAAATCATCCAGGCCATTGGCTATCGCGACCTCACCGACCCGCTTTTCATTACCGAGGGAAACCCCAACCTGCGTAACACCCATGCTCATGACATGAAACTGACATCCAACATGGTGCTCGCTCGTAGTCAGACCTCATTCAGCGCTACAGTCAACTACAATCACAATGACCGCGAGACAACAACTGCACTCGGTTACAACCCCACAACCGCCGTTTATGTCAGCCGCCCCGAAAACATCAGAGGCAGTAAGTCATGGAATTTCCGACTGAACTACGACCAAGGTCTCGGTGACTATTTCCGCTTGCAAAACGACTTCCGCATGAATGCCAGCAGACGCTATGGCTTCCTTACCCTCCTTCCCTCTCAATCCGAGCGCATCGTGAACCGACAGAGTAGCCTTAACCCAAGCGAGAGACTCACCTTCTCGCTCGACTACAATTGGCTCAAAGCCTCTGCTTTCGCCGAAATCAACGCCGAACAGCTGCGCTACACAGCTTCGCCCGAACAGAACACCACGCATTGGAACAACAGTTTCGGGCTGTCCTTCGAGGCTACGTACCGCCACTTTGTATTCTATTCAAGCCTCACCGAACGCACAAGCCGCGGCTACACCATGGAGAGCATGAACCGCGACATTCTTGTCTGGAACGCTGCCATTGGCTGGAAGATCGTGAAGAACAAAGCGCGCCTCATGCTGGAGTTCGACGACATCCTGAACAACGAGGACGGACGCAGGAGCCAACAGTCCGCTTATCAGCAGACAACGACTTGGAATGACTTCCGCCATCACTACATTGGCATCAGCTTCGCATACCATTTGGACGCAAAGAAAAAGGAATGAAGGAAATCCATATAGGAAAATTGTGAAAGAAATCAAAAACACTCGTCACTCGTCAGGTTTGGCACTTAACGTAAAGTATTTCAGTATGATACAACCTAATGAGTGCTTGATGACTCATCATATACTCATCAGGCTCTTACTTTCTCATTATCAATGACTTTGATGAGTGACGAGTGTTTTGCAGAAAGTTTTTAAAATAGTCTACACTCTACGCCAACACCCCTTAAAGTGCTGACATACAGAGGAATATAGCGGTGTAGAGTGGGTGTAGAGTGGTGTAGAGTCTCTACACCTTGCTACTTGTTGGGAATCAGTTGATTATGATAGGCTGGTGTAGAGTGTAGAGTACTTTTGCAAAACTCTCCAAGTTGAGTTTCCTCATGCTCCATGGAGTAAATGCAAACTTAACGTGGAGCATCGGCAAACATAACACGTTAAAAAGGGCAACGACACTGCAGTCGTTTTTATTAGCTCAACGGAAGCTGGTGCGAGTTCTTGACCTCGCCGAGGACGAAGAACGAGTTGAGCGAGCCGATGCAGTCAAGGTCGCCAAGAATCCTGAGCACGAATTCCTGGTAGGCTTTCATGTCGGAAACGTAGATTTTGAGCATGAAGTCGTAGTCGCCGCTGATATTGTAGCACTCCACAATCTCAGGGATTCGCTGTACGGCTTCCATGATGCGGTGTGCGTTCTCGTGGGAATGCTGCTTCATTCTGAGGTTGCAAAAAGCGATGAAGCCGCGATTAATCTTCTCCGCATCCAAGACAGCCATGTATTTCTTGATGTAACCTTCGCGCTCCAAACGTTTCACGCGTTCGAATGTGGGAGTGGGAGAGAGGTGAATCTTTGCCGCTAACTCCTTGTTAGTCAGCCTGGAATCGTCCTGCAAAAGGTCTAAAATCCGCAGATCTGTTTCGTCAAGTTGAGTAGTCATATTTCTTAAAGAATTTTATTCCTGCTGGAATGTCGTTTTGTTTCTCTTCTTAGGTAAATATATCTGTTTGCCGATGCAAAGTTAGTGAATATTTCTAAATATTTGATTTTTCTTGGAAGAAATTTCATGTTGCCGTAACTTTGCACCGTCGAAAGGACATAAAAATGCACAAAAAGAAACGTTATAATACATTATTTAATATTATG
>JAGCFN010000099.1 GCA_017650085.1 Bacteroidaceae bacterium
AAGGCACCAAAGGTTGTGTGCATCAGCTTCAAGGAAAGCAGCTCCTGCGATATGTGTCGTATCTATAAGGGAGCTGTCCGGACGATATATTTCGAGATATCGGTAACCATCGTCGGTGGTCCATCCAAACTGGTACAAGCCCACATCCGGTCCCGTTTCGCATGATATGCAAACGAGAATCAGGAGCACGAATGCCACGATATGTAGGATCTTGTATTTGAGCATGAATGGCATGTTTTATTATTTTATCCAATCGGTATAGATGGGGTTGCCTTTGCCACCGAAGCAGTTGCATGGACGGACGGCAAAGCGATAGGCAAAGTTCTTGGGCAGCTCGCTCTCGCCGAAGACGCAGATGACTTCTCCCTCTTCCTTGTTCTCGCCGAGGTAGCACTTAGGCGAGAAGACGCGCTTCGTGGCAGTAATGTGACGGACATCGAGCCAGTCGTACTCCACTTGAATCTCGTAATCGAAGGCACGAACACCAGCGTTCTTCTTCAGGACAGTTGGGAAATGAACCGTAACCTGCTTCTGAGAGGTGCCATAACGGTCGGAACCTGAGCCTTCTGTGACGGTCACCTTCGTATCTGCAGGGAATTGCGGAATGGGAGCCGACTTGGCACGATTCTCGAAGGAAAGCGGCTCTTTTGTAGAGATGGGCCAGGGAAGATACCAAGCTTCGCCAATAGGCTCGTCATAGACAAACTCCCTCTTTTCGAACGTGATAGCCGAATCGTAGACCCGCATCACCATTCCCTGACGCCCGTCTGATGGGTTCATCTTGGGCATCTGCGAAGGCGGCTTGGCAGACCAGTCGTCCTGATAGGTGTTTTCGCGAGCCGGCATAGGGTAGAGATACTTGAGCGAGGAGGTTCCGATGCTGGTGAAACTGCCTTGCCAAAGGTCTCTGTCGTCGTCGAGAGGCGAATGTGAGTGCCCAGAGAAAGCGACGGCATTGGGATAGTTGCTAAGCAACTTTGTGACCGTTCCGTCGTCCCTGCCCCAAGCCCAAGCGCAGTTGCAAGTGTCCTTGGGATGGGCATGCTGGATGTAGAAGAAAGGCTTTCCGTCGGCTGTCAGCTCGGAGTTGTGCTCCTGAAGGAAGTCGGCAAGGCCCGAGATGTGTTTTTGGTTCTCCCAATGTGCGCCAATGAAGTGGTAGCCCTTGATGGTCTTCATCCAGATGGGCTGATAGGGCTCCTTGAAGCACTGCTTCCAAGCCTTTGCCCGCCGAGGTCCGATGCCTTGAGCCTCTGCAACCTCTTTCCCGACACTATTGATGGTGCCGCCCCAAGTGTGAGCTTCCACATCATGATTGCCATAAACGAAGAGCGGTTCCGTCCTTTTCCCGTCCAAGCCTTTATTCTTCGGAAAGACCTTGAACCAAGCGTCGGCCACGACTTGCAACTCGGGAAGCAGTCCTCTGTCGGCCATATCTCCGGCAATGATGACGCCGTCCACCTTCTGACTACGGAAGTATTCCAAGGTGTGGATGAACGTCCCAGCCGTATCTGCGCCACGCAGATGGATGTCGCTCACAATGCCGATGACGAGGTTGGGATTGCCCAAAGTCGCCAACTTTTCTGCAAGGGCAGGCGAACCCAGATAGGCTGCTCCGGCCAGGACACCAGAGCGCTGAAGGAATTCTCTTCTGTTCATAATCTATTATTATGCGCTGCAAAGATACGCAAAATAGTTCAAAGTTCAAAGTCCGAAGTTCAAAGTTTTTGTTCGTTCCCTTGGATTTGCAATACCTCGGTAGGGATTAAGAGTAACAGCGATACTTTATGTCGGTAAAATATGTAGTTGACAAATTGTCACGCAAAATGCCATATTTCTTACTTTATGCTATTATTGCACACTTCTTAAAAGGGGTAAAAAAGGCACGAAACACGCCATGTTTGCAAACGTAACACGCCATGTCTGCCAATTTGGCCTGTTAAGTTGGTCAACTTAACACGTCACGTTTGAAATTTAACTGTGTTGTTTTTACAGAAGAATCACGTAAAAAAGTGTGCAAAAACACGATGAAATGGCCGATTTTGTAAGGTATAGTTGTCAATTTGACTTTTTTCTCTTCTTGGGTTGTCTTGTAACATCTTGATACTCAGTGCGGATTCGATTTAAGCGCATTTCTTTGAAAAAATGACCTAAACTATGCTCGAGACTATTTTAAGCGATTCTGGAGCGTTTGTCAAAAATGCGAGTGTAAGCAAAATACGCAAAAGGCCGACATTATGTCAAATGTGTAAGACGGGCTTGCAACAAGGCAGACTAAGCGGATTACTATGTTCCGATGCTTTTCAACTTACGTTTGGCGAACTCAAGACTACCATTGAAAATTACTTTCCTATCTTTGTCGAGAATCAGAATGCGAGGATAAGAATCTATGCCACATTCCTTTAAAATAGGACTGCCTTTGCCAATTGCATAGACAGGAACATTGCAGCCCAAGTCTTTCATAATGCGATAACCGTCGTTGACGGTTTCTCCTTCTATCAGTGTGGCGAACAATGAAACCACTTTTATTTTTTCACTATCCTTATACTCTTTACGCAAAGCCTCTACTTTGGGCATCTCCTTGAAACAAACTCCGCAACGGCTATACCAAACATCCAACACAAGATACTCCGAATCAATCTGTGATAACTTGAATGTACCTGTGCTATCCGTCACTCCGTAGTCAGCAAGGTTGACCGTAAGCATAGGTGTGTCGCCAAAGGTAACCCATTCAGACCATTGCTTAAAGCCTTCTGTTACGCCAAACAACCACAAGGCTGCGCATAATAGCAAAAGCCATATTTTGCGATAACTATAGAAGAGAGCCGTCGAGATGACTGCCCATAGTGGCATAACTGTTATAGGAAGTGAGAAAAGATTGTTGCTTATAAAGCATCGTACCACTAACTCAAACAACCATGGTGCCAGTATTGGAATCAAGGGACGCCATAAGCCAACCTTTGGTTCATATCTCTTCAATGCCCACCAGGTCAGGATTGCAAACGCAATACTATGAGGAATCATTGCCCATTGAAAATGGTAACCTCTTAGTGGCGTAATTGCCAACCAAAGCACTAATGACAGCGTCCAAAGCAAAATGATGTCTTTCTTTTTCATGTTCGTAATTGTTTTGAGTCTAATGTGCTTGGTTCTTCTTGTATCAGCTGAACGCCTCGACTTCGGCCGAGTAGTGTCCGTAGATGTACTCCACCACCATTCGTCCGTAGCGACCTTGTTCTGCAACGAGGCACGAGACGAGCCCCATCGTCCAACGCCAATTGACTTCTATGCAGGGACAGATGCCTTCCCCGGCCAGCATCATGTCAATTCCGACTGGACCAGCGTAGTCGAATCGGCTCAGACGATTAGTCCACCAAGCCCGTATTGCTTGGAGATATTGCAAGGGAACGTATTGTGCCAGCCAAGCAAGCTTCTGCTCTTCTGGTGCCACCCAGTTGCCCAAGTAAGCGCCTCGCTCGTTTGTGTAGAAGAGGGAAAGTCCTCTGTACTCGACACCTCCCTTTCCATCGAGCCAGAACTCAAGGGCGAAGTCGCTAACTTTGTGCAGGAACTGCTCAACTATGACGCTTCCTTGCGCCTTGAGAATGCGCTTTGCCCAAGCCTTCCACTGTGGATTGTCCGTCTTCATCAAGCCCCTTCCACTACTGCTCCAAGGCGATTTCAGCAAAGCCTCACCAAACTCGTTAACAGCCTTCTCTGCCTCCTCGATGTTCTGACAAAGGACAGATTTGCCTGCCAGATGTCCGTCGAGAGGAAGTTCGTCTCGAAGTTCCTGCAAAAGGGACACGGCAGTCTGTCTGTGGGAAAGTTGTCTGATTTGCTCCAACTCCTTTTCTGAAGGCAAAAGCGACTCTTGAACTCCGGCTTGTTTGAGTTGATGACAGAGCGCTGGACTCCATCCCCAAGGCTCGATATGCGTGTCTGGAGGCAAAGCCAAGCGTTCTTCACCATTCCAGACGAAGTCCTCATCTTCAGCCCACCACTGCGGAAACCACCAAAGTTCGCGCCGCATCTGTTGAATCTGAGCAGGTGGCGTATAGCCCGGATGCCCGTCGGCAAGGGCCATATCGTTCTCTGGGTTGAAGATGTAGAGCGTCATAGTTTATGAGAGACGCTTGATTTGGACGTCCGTATAGTAGTGCTTGAGGATTTGTTTGTAACTGTACCCTTGCTCTCCCATCACGGCAGCACCAATCTGGCAAAGGCCCACACCATGTCCCCAGCCACGTCCGTAAAGGACAAATCGCTGCGGAACTCCATCTCGGACATTCTTCGTCTCAACGGTAAAGGCGCTGCTCTTCAGAGTCGAAGTGCTGAGCATTCGACGTATCTCAAGTTCCTTGCCGACAATAAACTCTTTTTCCTTGCCCACGATACGCAGTTTGCTAATGTGTCCGCCAGGTCCTTTCTCCACAATCTCCAAACCGAGAATCGGTCCCAACTCCATCTTTAAGTGCTTGCAAACGCGTTCGTGAATCTCTTCTTGGGTGAGTTCTTCCGTCCATTCATAGAAGTCGTGCGTCTCGAGATCATAGTCGTTGAGGACTTGACGGAGTATCTTCTTGTCGTTCGTATTGCAGAAAGGATCTTTGACTGAACGCAGATAAGGAACCTCGATGTTCTCCCAACAATACTGATACTCGTTGGTCTGACCGCCGCAACACTTGCCAAAACGTGTGTCGCAAATCTTTCCATCGTACATCAAGACCTGCCCTCGAGTGGCATTCACGGCTTCTGTGACTCTCGGATTGCTTGCCCGAGTGATGCCTTGATACCGCTGGCAATGGTCGTCGGCACAGACGTCGAAGATGGTGTGGTCCTCCCTGTCGTACCAACGGATGCTTTCGCCTTCGCCCTTGACAAAGGAGAAGAACGGAGCCGGTCCGTCAGCTCTTTCCAGACGACGTTGCATCTGAGCATAAAGCCAACTGCGTGAAATGACTGCCGCAGCCTTCAGAAACTCGAGCGAACAGCTGCTCTTCATCTCGCTACTGATCACGCTTGTCAGGTAGTCCTCTACGGGCAAGATGTTGATTGCCACAATCTTGTCCTCATCGACTACAAGCTTGAGGATGCCACTGAAGGTCTGCGATTCCTGCCGTTCCCAATGGAAACTCTGGCCGATTGTGACACCATGAAGGGTGAACGAACCCTCGCCTCTGAAAGTCAGTTCCTGATAAACATTGTCGCGCCATCGGATGCCACCTTCCGTATATTCTGCCGTTTGCTCTCCCACCACCTCATTTCCTTTTGCATGATAGGGCGTGTTCATGCAGAAACGAATGATTGTGTCCTTCATGATGCCGACAGAGACTTCCTGATTGATGGCTGGCATATCGTCCTTCTTGTCTTCTTCAGTAACGGATTCCTCAGGTTTGTCGGTCAGTTGTGCTATGATGGGTTTCAGGGCCTCCTGGCTGAGTGTCACTTCTTGCAGGATAGAAACGGCTTTTTCTGCTGTCAAAGCCATGAAGTCCTGCTCCCTAGGCGTGATGAAGAGGCCACACATATCAAGCGCTCCAGGGCTTATCAGGAGTTGTTCCTCTGCTTCGGCATAGTAACAATCAGGGCGATGTTTGCTGCGAGGGAAAATGAGGGTGACGATTTCATCAGGTCGACTTGCAGTCCCCTCTTGTCGCCAACAAACGATATTCAAGCGAGGCTCAGACTCGTCGCCCTCAACAGGAAGCGCCTTATAAACGCGTTGGCAGAGGAGGCTGTCGCTTTCGGTTGGCAAACTGCGAATGACGAAAACAGGACAAGCATAACCTTCCAAGAGATATAGACCAGGTCTGCTGCCCACATTGCCTGCTTCCTCCATCGAAGCCATCTGCTCGCCCGTCAGAGGATAGAGTTTGCGAAGTCCTTTCTCGTACATCGTCCAATCGCGTTCAAGGGGCACAACACCACGACTTCCTGCCTGCAAATGCATATGGTCAGGACACGAAGCGCCACAAAGAGGGCCGTTGTAGAAGACAATATGCTTTGGCATATCCCAAGCCATCCGACGAAGCGTGCCAAACGAGCTGTAGATGCTTTGTGGCGTATGGCGTCGCATGGGAATGGTGAAGTGCTGAGGCAGGATGGGATAAGGGTTGACGAGTATCTGGTAGTGCTTCTCTGTCATCAGTTTGTGCTGCTCTTTCGGACGGTTATTGTCGCAAAGGAAACACGGACGTTCGCTAATGGCTTTCTTGTCGATAGAGGCTCCAGTAGATACGATTCGGGCTGGATTCCATTGTGCTGCAAGCATCATTTCGCCAAAGGCAAGTTCTTTCGTTTTCACCCCTTCGGTTAGTGCCTTATATCTTTCGGCTGCTTCGTGCCATTCCTGCAATTCCTTTTGGAAGAATTCCTCTATCTCTTCGGCTGTCACTTTATGCTGCCAAAGCAGGTTGAGTTGCTGGCGAGCCTTGATTTCGAGAGTGCGAAGGTGGTCCTTGTAGGTATTGTTCTTGTTGATTTTGTCTTGGCTGAGGGCAGCATCACTATTGCCTTCCCAACGACGGCAGAGATATACCTCGTCATAGATACGACCGATACGATACCTGCGGCTTATCATCAAACCAAGTGCATAATCCTCTCCATAGCTGGTGTTTGGTATCTGAAGTTCACGAAGGACAGGCGTGAAGAAGGCACGAGGCGCACCCAGACCGTTGATGCGTAGGGCATTGTTGCGGCCATTTTGGAGTGTCCATTCACGATGGTCGATGATGCCTGGGGGAAGTGTGTTCAGCTGGAAGTCGCACATGCGATAGGAACCAATCACCATCGCAGCTCCCTCAGCATAGAAGGCATCCACCATCCGTTGCAAAGTCTGGGGTGAAGAGTAGAGGTCGTCGCTGTCGAGCTGCACCACGAATCGCCCTACTAAAGGATGATGCACGGCTGTGTTCCAACATCCGCCGATGCCCAAGTCCATGCGTTCTGGGATGATGTGGATGACGCGTTCATCTTCGGCAAACTCATCTATGGCTTCCGTTGTGCCGTCAGTAGAACCATTATCCACCACAATGAGATTGAAGGGGAACGTAGTTTTCTGCTCCAGCACAGAGCGAATGGCATCGCGAATGGTGCGCTCACGATTGCGGACAGGAATGACGACAGAAGCCTCCACAGCAAACTCGCCCTCGCTGAAGTTCACCTCGTCATACTCGTCGCCATGCAGATAAGCGTTCAGGGCACGAAGATGACGCGTGCAAGCCCGTTCCATTTCAACCTGA
This sequence comes from Bacteroidaceae bacterium, assembly GCA_017650085.1. GTDB lineage: Bacteria > Bacteroidota > Bacteroidia > Bacteroidales > Bacteroidaceae > Physcousia. Next base: position 7,245 of record JAGCFN010000099.1, read on the forward strand.
CGACTGCGATTGCGAGGGTCGACATAATCGAACTGCTTCTGTCCGCTCAGCCTCGTGTCGTGTTCCACCTCAGTATAGAGGAACTCATCCACATGCAGGGGCAACTGCTTGCGGCTGATGAAGAGTCTGAGGTCATAGAGAGCCGCAAACTGATAATTGTGCAGGTTTTCCTGAGCGACATACTCCTTCAGCACTTCAGTACGGAAGAGCAACACAGAGCCAAGTTGGAAATCATCGCGAACAGAACCGAGTTGGTAGTCAATAAGAGGCATCGCTTGCCGCTCTCCATTTGGGGTAAGCGTGTAGTGGTCTGCATAGAGCATCAAGGCTTGGCTGTCTTCAGCGATAGTGAGGAATCGGGTGAGGGCGTGATAGCCGAGCTGCAAGGTGTCGTACTTACAATATAATAATGTGTAAGGTGCCGTTGCCGTTTCCGCGATAAAGCGTATGGTCTTGGTGTTGCCAGGCCCCTCTTCCCGCAGGAAGTTCACGCTCTGCACATTCTCGTCAGCCTTCAGGCTCTCCAGCGTTTCCTTGACCTGTTCGTCGCTCTGCCAAGGGATGAAGCAATCGATACAATTTACCATTTTGTTCTTTTTCGATTTACAATTTGCTTTGCAAATTTACAAAAAAAAGGTAAAGAAACAAAATAACTTAATTGAAATAACTGATCTTGGCACATTTTGCCATAAAACGTAACGTGGTTAAATCGCAAACGTAACGTGTTATGTTGGCCATTTTAACGTGTTATGATGGCAAACATCACGTGTTACACTCGTCATTTTGCCTCAAATCCCTTGAAAATGTGGGCTGTGTACTGATATTTTGAACCACTAAATCGTGCGTAAAGAACAGGGAAAAGTATCAAAACGAGGGCTTTTTGCATGGCTTAAGTGGCATTTTCGGCAGGATTTTGATACATTTTGCCCCCTTATCTGAGGTTCTGCATCTTGGGTGAAGGAGCCTTACTGGTACCGTATCTTATTGTATTTCTGCCTTTTAGATGAAATTTGAATTGACTGGATATTTCAATTTCAGTTATTTCAGTTTAAATATCGGATACCCACTTTCTCTTAATATACTATATAACTATATATATATTAATTAGTTAAGTAGTATTTAGAAAGAGATAGTGGTCCTTGTTTTTCTAACTGAAATTGAAATAACTGAAATGCCCAGCTTTGAAAACTCGCTTTTCCTCTAAGAGGCTTGACCTTTAACATTACCCTCTTGTCTCCAGCCCTCGAGGTCAGCTTCAGGGAAAAGCTCAGGATTGAAGACAGGTTCCTTTCCCTTCTTCCTTTGCTCGCGGAAGTCCTTCAAAAGGCGGAAGGCATAACGGCTCAACAACAGGACTGCAATGAGGTTCGTGATGGTCATCAAAGCCATTGCAAGGTCCACAATGCACCATGCTTGCTGAAGCGTCATGAAGCCACCCATCAGCACCACAACGCCACTCAATAATCGAAACAGCGTAATGGCCCAAGTTTTTTCTGTAATGTAGCGGACATTCGTCTCTCCGTAGAAATAGTTGGCAATGATGGTACTGTAGGCAAACAGGAAGATGGCTGCCATGAGGAACCAGCCACCGAAGTGCCCCAAATGGTGCTCCATCGCATGACCAGTCAGGATGATACCGTCGCTTCCGTCTGTGTAAAGTCCGCTCAGCAGGATGATGAAGGCGGTACAAGTGCAGATGACGAGGGTGTCGGTAAAGACTCCAAGGCTTTGCAGCAAGCCTTGATAGACAGGATGCGATATGGTGGCTGTGGCTGCGGCATTAGGAGCGCTACCTTCACCTGCCTCGTTAGAGAAAAGGCCGCGCTTCACGCCTTGCATCACAGCTATTCCTACGGCTCCTCCTGCAGCCTGTTCCCATCCGAAGGCACTACGGACGATGAGGCTTAGCATGGCTGGAATCTGCGTGAAATTGATGATAAGAATGTAGAGCGCCAACAGAATGTAACCTATTGCCATAAAGGGAACAACCATCGCACAGAAGCGTGCAATACGCTGAATGCCGCCAAAGATGATGGCGAGGGTCAGCAAAGTCAGTCCGCCAGCCACATATTTCATAGGAATCTGGAATGTGTCAGAAATGGCGTCACAAAGTGTGTTGCTCTGCACAATCTGGTTCGAAAGCCCGAAGCCGTAGATGATGAGCAGTGCAAAGAGAACGCCCATCCAAGGCTGCTTCAAGCCGTACTTCATGTAATACGCAGGTCCGCCGTAGAAACACTCCTTTCCCTTCCGCTTGAAGAGTTGGGCAAGTGTGGCTTCCATAAAGGCTGTGGAGGCTCCCAACAAAGCCATCACCCACATCCAGAATACGGCTCCAGGTCCTCCCACAAAGATGGCGCTCGCCACACCAGCCAAGTTGCCTGTTCCCACTCTCGATGAAAGACTGATGGCAAAGGCCTGGAATGAGGAAATCTTGCGCTTGCCAATGCTTTCGAGGGGTTGGTCGCTAGGCCTGAACAGATTCCTCAACATCGTCGGCAACATGGTGAACTGTACTGCACGCAGGTTCCATGTGAAATAGAGTGCACAGCCCACAAGCATAGTGATGACGATGTAGGTCCAAAGCCAATTGCTTATTGAATTGATTAGATCAAACTTTATAAAATCAAGATTCAAAATGCTATTCATGTCAAATCATTACTGTGAATTATGAACTCATCACTACAGCTTCCTTCTTGCAGCCATCCACTTTGATGGTCAAGGGATTTTCCAGATGAATATGTCGAACGTGTTCTGTCTCTTGTACGGCAGGCAACTTGTCGAGTTCTTCCTGCCGATAGATGCCATCACCTCGGAAGGCATTGATAGTCAGGTAGCATACGCCAAGCGAGGTGAGGTTCTGGAAGAAGTGCGTACCTTGGCTTGGGTCAACTTGGAAGCTGTCAAGACCTGCTTCCACAATGACCTGAGCGGCGCTGATATGACTCCATTTCACGGGAATTCCCAGCCAAGGGTCGCTGCTTCCCCATCTGCCAGGACCGATGAGGAGGTAGGAAGAGTTGGGATTCTCCAAGAACTTCCTGTTTATTTTCTCAATCTCTTCGGCAATCGCAGGATTGTTAGAGGGCGTGTATCCCTCAGTCTTGACGTAAACGATGTCCTGTATGTCGCTGTAGATGCCGTGTCCTATTGCCGAATGAGAGCGCAAGAGACAGTCCTCATCGGGAACAAGAGTGAGGTCTTCGTCAAGTTCCATTCGGTTGTCCACCATGGGTCTGATTTGCAAGAGGCAGAACTCGCCTGTTCGGTCGGCATGCAGATTGACCGCAAACTCAATCTCGACGGGGCGTTTCATCTCGTCCTGCCCATACTTCAACACCTTGCTCATCAGTTCGGGCAAAGGAAAGACATCACTTTGCAAGACACCAGCAAAAGAGATGATCTTGCGGTTGCGACCCTCATAGAAACCATCGTAGATGCATTGATCGACAGGGTCGTAGGTGGAACAAATCCATTGAAGTGTGCCGTCGCCTTCAGCCTCGCGGACAGGTACTTTGATGAGATTGAAGCCATCATTCACGCTTATCTCGCCAGCTTCCTTAGAACTTTGTGCCCTCAAAGCGAGGAAATAAGTCTGGGTGTCGCGCAGAGCAATCTCCATTTCGCTCATCTGCAGGACCTGATGCGGGTGGGCAGGACAGACGCGAAGGCTTGTTCCGCCATCCACAATGTACTTGCCAAGGCCCATTGCAAGCGAGACGGTTCCTTCCTCGGCCTTCTCGTCGCCGATTGGATAATAGTTGATGCTTCGCGCCACACCACTAATGACCGGGTAGAAACGGCCATTATGTTCCTCTCCAACAACCTCCTGAAGGATGACGGCCATCTTCTCTTGGTCAATCACATTACTCGTGGCAGTCATATAGTCTTTGCTGCTACGATAGAAGACGCTGGCATATACGGCTTTAATCGACTCTGAGAGCATCGAGAGACGCTCATAACGATCATGTGCCGCAGGGACCATGTATGTGCTGTAAACGCCTGCGAAAGGTTGGTAATGGGAGTCTTCGAGTAGGCTTGAAGAACGTATTGCGATAGGTCCTGCCACAACGTCGAGGAAGGCTTCCATATCGCCAACAAGCCTCATTGGAAGTCTTGCGCGAAGGAAGTGCTGCAGGATTTCCTCATCGGGTATGTCGCTGAGTGCCAACTGATAAAGGTCGTTGGTGTCCATGAACTCGTCGAAGATATCCGTACAAAGCACGACGGTCTTGGGGATGCAGACAGTCACGCCTTCTTTTTCGTTAAGGTCTGTATGGCGACCAAGCAAATGGTCTATGAAGGCGAGGCCGCGTCCTTTGCCTCCCAAACTGCCTTCTCCGATGCGGGCAAAATTGCTGTATTGGTCGAAACGTTCACGTTGGAAGACTGCCACAACACCCTGATTCTTCATCCTTCTATAGGCAACAATGGCGTCAAGGATGATTGCACGATGAGCATCGACGTCCTGCAGACTTTCCCACGTAATGCCCTTCAGGAACTCGGAAATGGGGAAGAGTGCTCGAGAGGCAAGCCAGCGGCTCACGTTATTGTGGGAGATATGATAGAGGAGACTTCGTGTGGGAAGCGTCATGATGTTGTTCTGCAGGTCCTTCAGGTTGTGCAGTCGCGCCACTTCCTCCATTGTATCTGGGTCTCTGAAGATGACATCGCCGAAACAAAAGTAGTCGCGAAGGTGGTCGCGTAGGTCCACATCAATTTTCTTTGAGTTCTTGTCGATGAAACTTGCGTGACATTCTTTAGCGAGTTTAGCATTCTCAGTCTCGCTCGAATCGAGGATGAGGGGCACGTACGGGTCGCGAGCTCGGATGGCGCTAAGTAGCTTGAAACCAGCTTCTTCCTCCTTCTTGCCTCCGGGTGT
>JAGCFN010000100.1 GCA_017650085.1 Bacteroidaceae bacterium
GAGCAGCACCAGCCTTTGTGACTGTGAGAGCGACATTGCCGTCTTCACCGAAGATGGGCTTGCCGTTGAACTGGTCTTGGAACCACTTCTCGCTGATACGTGCACCGAGGCCGGCTGTCTCGCTTTCGTGGTAGAAGTAGGTGCCGAGCACTTTGTCCTTCGCCTCGTTCACAGCGATGTAACCCCAAAGACCGCCCCAAAGACCGCGACCTACAACTGGAAGCACATAAGCCGGTTCGCCTTGAGCAGTTGTGCCAGTGAAGACGTGAAGCTTGCCTTCCTTGATGAGAGAGCCGTAAGTAGTGTTGAACTTATCCTCGTAAGGTTTCAGTTCGCCTGCTTCGAAGAGGTTGTCCTTCACCTTCTCTTCATAGACTTTAGCCACATCGACAGATGCTTTGTCGTAACCGAGAGCAGAAAGAATCTGTCCCTTCGTATCGTTTGCCACGTTGGCTTCCTGAGTATCCTTCAAAGCAGAAGCCACGAAAGCCAGCAGGAAGGCAACGATGATAACCATTACTGCTGCATAGCAGAAGGTATAGACATTACCGTTCGTGTTAACGCCCTTCGACTTTACTTCCTTTATCTTGGAAGCGTCGGCGCCGCAGATAGGGCACTTATCGGGCTTTGATGCAGCCTCGAATGTTTGGCCGCATTGTTCGCATATAAATTTCTTTGCCATATCTGTTTACTTTTTAATTATGGCGCGCTTTGCACGCTTGTTGATATTACTCTGTACGAAGCAGTAGTCGATAAGACTTGCAAAGAGGTTCATCAGCAGGATAGCGAGCATCATGCCTTCAGGATAACCTGGGTTGAGGACACGCACTAAGACTGCGATAAAGCCGATGAGCAGACCATAGACATACTTGCCGCATTCTGTACGACAACTTGTGACGGGATCGGTTGCCATGAAGACTGCACCGAAAGCGAAGCCGCCAAGAACGAGTTGCTCGTACCACTCAATCTGAGTCAGGCCGAGAACTTGCATCAGATAACCTGTGCAAGCACCACCAACGAAGACGCTCAGCATGGTCTTCCAGCTGGCAACTCCTGTCCACAGCAGCAGCAAACCGCCAAGGGCGATGGCAATCACGCTGGTCTCACCAATACATCCAGGAATCAGACCGGTAATGGCGTTCTGGATTGTTTCGGGTGTAAAGCCTTGGAAGCCAGCCTGAGCTGCCTCGCCAAGAGGTGTAGCTGCGGTGAAGGCATCAGTTGCTTTGTAGCCAAGACCAAGGATGGTGTCCTGAGCGACCCATACTGTTGCGTCGCCTGTCATAGCTGCGGGATAGCTGAAGAACAGGAAAGCACGGGTGATGAGGGCAGGATTGAAGATATTCATACCTGTGCCGCCGAAGATTTCCTTAGCGAGAATCACGCTGAAAGCAACGGCGATGGCGAGCATCCAAAGCGGACAAGTGACGGGAACAATCATGGGAATGATGATACCCGATACAAGGAAGCCTTCCTGAATTTCCTCATTCTTCCATTGAGCAACCACGAACTCGATGCCGAGACCTACAACGTAGCTGACAATAATCTTAGGCAGAACGGCCAGGAAGCCGTACCAGAACATGCCCCAGAACGTTGCATCGGCCAAATGACCTGTAGCGAGAGCGTTCTGGTAACCCACATTGAACATACCGAAGAGCAGGGCTGGCAGCAGAGCTATCACGACGAAACTCATGATGCGCTTGCTGTCGATAGCATCGTGGATGTTCACGCTACCTACGCGGCTGGTTGTGTTCGGAACGAAAGCAAACGTCTCGAAACCGTCCACCAACGAGCGGAAAGCATGGAACTTGCCACCTTCCTCAACGTAGGGATGTATGTTATCGAATAGTTTCTTTATTGGATTCATAACAATATAAATAATGTGTTAAGCGTTTTCCTTCCTTAGGATATCGAGTCCTTCACGAACGATGCGTTGCAACTCGAGCTTTGAACTGTCCACAAACTCTGCGATGGCAAAGTCCTCGGGAGCAACCTCGTAGATGCCCAAAGCCTCTTGACGGTCGATGTCTCCTGCGATGATGGCCTTCACGAGATAGCCTGCGTAGATATCCATCGGGAAGACTTTGTCGTACTCTCCGCTCATAATCATGTGACGTTCGCCGCCTTTGATGCGTGCATCGATGACGTATTCCTTCTTCTTTCCAAAGAGCCAGCTGAAGTAGCTGCGATGAGTGCTGAAGGTGTTGAAGCGAGGCATGATCCAACCAAGCATTTCGTCGGCATGGTCGCCTTCAGGAATGACGTTCACTTCGGTTGCATGTGCGCCCAGCCAACCCTCGGCAGAGGTCTTGATACCAGTCATCACATTGCCGCTGATGATGCGTGCTCCTTCAGCATTTATCGTGCCCTCGAGGAGAGTGGTCAACTTCTGGCCGACCATCACCTTGTAGTACTTCGGCTCCTTCACCTCACTACCTGCAAGAGCGATGGTGCGGGTGAAATCGACTTTACCAGTCTTCAAGAGACGACCCAGGAAGATAACTTCCTCGGCTCCGAGTGTCCATACCACTTCGCCCTTGTTGATGGGGCTGACGTGATTGATTTGAACGCCGACGTTTCCTGCAGGAGCGGGACCGTCGAAGATGTTCACTTCACAGTCTTTTGCCTCGGTCAGAGCCTTAGCGGTCTGCTTTGCGCTCACGCCAAGATAAACCTTTGCGAGCTTTGCCAAAGCGGAAAGGCCTGCCTGAAACTCTTCCTCCTGACCTTGCAGGATGTACTCGAAGTCCTGACTCAGCGGCATGCTGTTGAACGCGCTCACAAAGATAGCCTTCGGAGCGTCCTCGGGATTTGCCAC
>JAGCFN010000101.1 GCA_017650085.1 Bacteroidaceae bacterium
TCTGCCTTTCGATACCGAAACGACTGGCGGCTTTGATTTCGACACAGACCCTGGCGTGATTGACGTGAAGACAGCCGGTTATTGCGGACGTCAGCTGAGCTTCGACAAGAGCCAGTATGGCAAGGAAGTGGGCGAAGGCATGGGTGTGAGCAGCGACGAATGGGAGGGCATGTTCCTTGCCGGCAATACGCACAACTACAGCGTCCGTCATGCTCAGGACATCCTCACGAAGCACTACGACTGCAACATCAGCAGTTGCACACCCGCTCAGCTGCCCAATGTCGACCTTCGCGGCTATCGCATAGCCGACTTCATTCTTGGTGCTCAGAAGAACGACGGCTACTCCCTGACGCGCCGCAATGCCTTCACGCCCGAGATGCTTTCTGCCATCTCACAGCTGACGCTTCAGAACACCTCGATTCTTGTGAGCGGTTCCTTCGTTGGCAGCGACATGCACAATGCCGAGCAGGATGCTTTCATAGGCGAGAAGTTGAAGTTCCGCTATGTCGCAAACGTGCCGACGGACAGCATCTGCTCTGTGGAAGGACTGAACTACACGGCCACCATCTTTACCAATCCCAACGAGGAGAATTATTGGGTAAGGAGTACAGACATCCTGGAGGGCATCAATGGTGCGTTCAGCACAATGGTATACACATCCGGCAATCACTCCGCTGCAGTTGCTTACCCAGGCCCTGGCTATCGTGTTCTGGCATTCGGTTTTCCACTTGATTGCATCACGGAAAAGGCCACACGCCAAAGCATCATGAACATCGCTATCGACTTCCTGCTTGGAAAATAAACCAGAGACAATATGTATACGATACTTTGCAATATGAAGGGTTCGCGGCGGCTCTCTGTCGATGAAACCCACCTCCAGACCATCGACCGCTATTCCCTCTTTTCCGATTTGCTCGACAGCAATGGCATCGTTGAAGAGAGTGTCCTCGAGAAACTGCGACTGAACGTGCGCAGCTTACTTTCCCACGGAATGCCCGCCCCCGATCTGGTGGACTTTTGCGAACGCATCCTCTTCCACAACGACATGAAAGCTTTCGGACTGCACCAGCTTATCATGCTCTACATCGACTGGAAGAAGGAACAACTCGATACCCTGAAAGCCTCATTGAAGTCAGAACCCGAAGGTTTGGATTAATTGGATTCAATGCATTTCAATTACAACGATTGGCTGCCGACGACCAGGAAAGAGATGGACCTGCGTGGGTGGGAACAGGCTGACGTGATTCTCTTCAGCGCAGATGCCTATGTGGATCATCCTGCCTTTGGAGCGGCTGTCATAGGGCGTTTGCTCGAGGCAGAAGGCTTGCGCGTAGCCATCGTGCCTCAACCCGACTGGCATGGAGATTTCCGCGACTTCAAGAAGCTTGGACGTCCCCGTCTCTTTTTCGGCATCTCGCCAGGATGTATGGACAGCATGGTGAACAAATACACCGCTGCCCGTCGGCTCAGGAGCGAGGATGCCTATAGTCCTGATGGGCGGCACGACTTGCGTCCCGAGTACCCCACCATCGTCTATACCAACATCTTGCGGAAACTCTTTCCCGACGTTCCCATCGTGCTCGGAGGCATCGAGGCAAGTCTGCGCCGAGTGATGCACTACGACTATTGGCAGGAGCGTTTCCGTCCCAGCATCCTTCTGGATTGCGATGCCGACCTCATTACCTATGGCATGGGCGAGAAGCCAACATTGGAGCTTGTTCAGCGGCTTAATGAGGCAATCGATTGCTTCCATCCGAAGCTTCACTATGACGAAAATGGCGAGCCTTGCATCACGCGGGAAGTGATGCGCGAAGTGGTGGCCGAGATGCCCAACCAGATTGTCTTCATCTGCAAGCAGGAAGAAATACCCGGAGGCATCAAAGAGGATGACATCGTACTCCACAGCTACGAGGATTGCCTGAAGCAGCCCAAACTTCATGCCGAGAACTTCCGACACATAGAGGAAGAGAGCAACAAAGTGCACGCTCAGCGACTCATACAAGCCACAGGAGGGCACTACGTCGTCGTCAATCCTCCCTACCCTCCGCTCACCTCAGAGGAGTTGGACCGCAGTTTCGACCTGCCTTACACCCGCCTTCCTCACCCGAAATACAAGGGCAAACGTATCCCCGCATACGAGATGATTAAATTCAGCTTGACACTCCATCGCGGATGCTTCGGGGGATGTGCCTTCTGCACGATAAGCGCCCATCAAGGAAAGTTCATTGTGAGCCGTTCGAAGGAAAGCATATTAAAAGAGGTAAAGGCCATTACCAAGATGCCCGAATTCAAGGGCTACCTGAGCGACCTTGGCGGGCCGAGTGCCAACATGTACAAAATGCGAGGCAAGCGTCAGGAAGTGTGCGAGAAGTGCAAACGTCCGTCGTGCATCCATCCTGCTATCTGTCCGAACCTGAACGGAGACCACCGTCCCCTGCTCGACATCTACCGCGCCGTGGATGCGTTGCCCGGCATTAAGAAGAGTTTCATCGGCAGTGGTGTCCGCTACGACATGCTCCTTCACAACTGGAAAGACGAAGCCCTGAACAATGCGGCCAGAGAATACACCCGCGAGCTCATCACCAAACACGTCAGCGGACGTCTGAAGGTGGCTCCCGAGCACACCAGCGACGCCGTTCTCAACATCATGCGCAAGCCATCATTCAGGCTCTTCAGGGAGTTCAAAAGCATCTTCGACAAGACCTGCAGAGAAGCAGGATTAAGGCAGCAACTCATTCCCTACTTCATCAGCTCGCACCCGGGCTGCAAAGATCGCGACATGGCCGAGCTGGCACAAATCACGAAGCAACTGGACTTCAAACTAGAACAGGTCCAGGACTTCACACCCACACCCCTCACAGTCAGCACGACATGCTGGGCAACGGGTTACCACCCCTACACGCTCGAGAAGATTTTCAGCGCCAAGACACCCGAGGAAAAGCGCAGACAGAACAGCTTCTTCTTCTGGTACAAAAAGGGAAATTAAGAGAATAAGAAATTTAAATAATAAGAAGAATAATGCAAAGCGAATGGTTTGAATGCAAGGTCCGTTACGACAAGACCTTGGAGAGTGGTCTCATCAAGAAGACCACAGAGACATATTTAGTAGACGCCCTCAGTTTCACGGAAGCAGAGAAGCGCTTCATCGAGGAGATAGAGCCCTTCATGTCGGGCGAGTTTATGGTGACGGACATCAAACGCGCACGCATCACCGACCTCTTCGACAGCGTAGACCTGAATGACGATCACTGGTTCAAGGCACGTATCGCCTTCATCTCCATCGACGAGAAGACAGCCGTGGAAAAACGTACTGTACAATCGGCACTTATCCAAGCAAACGATTTCCATAGTGCGCTGGCAAGACTCGATGAATGCATGAAAGGCACACTTGGAGAGTGGGTCATCGTCTCCATCACTGAAACAGCAATCATCGATGTGTTCAAATTCAAGGCTGCAAGTGAGCAGGAACAAAAGCAGACTCAAGCACCGACTGAAAAGGAGCAGCCCAAAGCAAAGAAGACAAATGACAAGTCCAAGAGAAAGAATAAGTGAAATCAAGCGGACCTTGCCCGCAGAGGTGCGCCTCGTAGCCGTCAGTAAGTACCATCCCATTGAGATGATTCAGGACGCTTACGATGGCGGGCAGCGTATCTTCGGCGAGAGTCATGTGCAGGAAATGGTGCAGAAGTATGACGTGCTACCAAAGGACATCGAATGGCACTTCATAGGCCATCTGCAAACCAATAAAGTGAAATACATTGCGTCCTTCGTGAGCCTCATTCATGCCGTTGACTCGGAGCATTTGCTCAAGGAAATCGACAAACAGGCGAAGAAATGCGGACGCGTCATCCCCGTTCTGATGCAAGTGCACGTAGCCCAGGAGGAGACCAAGTTCGGCTTCCTGCCCGACGAGCTGCTCACCTTCATCCAGAGCGGAGCCTGGCAGCAGTACGAAAACGTCAGCATAGAGGGCTTGATGTGCATGGCAACGAACACCGACGACGAAGCCCAGATAGCCCGCGAGTTCGAGCAAGCCCGGCAATTGTTCGAAATGGTAAATGCCAAATGGCTTAATGGTAAATGGAAGACTCGTTCCTGGGGCATGAGCGACGACTACCCTATCGCCGTTCAGCACGGTTCAAATATGGTCCGCATCGGCAGCCTCATCTTCGGCGAAAGAGTGTATTCGTAGAAATTAAGACTGACTCCACACCCTAATCTAAACTCTAAAATAAAAAGCCCCTCTGCTTTACAGCGGAGAGGCTTTGTTGTTTTGGATGAATTGGCTTCTTCCTTATGTATAGAGGAAGCGTTTGATGCTCTTCTTGGGGGTTTTCTGGAACTCCTCTTCCATGACTTGGATGCTGAAGAGTTGGGCGTACGAGGGCAGATTGGGATTGATTTCCTTGCGGTTCTGCTCCATGATGTTCTCGATGTCTTCGGGACTGAGCCGCAGCTTCTTCACTTGTTCCTGGTCGGGATAAACAAGACCCACCAGCTTGTCCTCGCGCTGCACAACCAGGCACTCGCTTACCAACATCATATTCGAGAGTTTGTCCTCGATTTCCTCGGGATATATGTTCTGTCCATTTGCGCCGAGGAGCATATTCTTGGAGCGTCCCTTAATGAAGAGGTTACCCTGTCGGTCAAGGACGCCGAGGTCGCCTGTGTGGTACCATCCGAGGCTATCAAGAGCCGCCTTGGTGGCTTCCTCGTTCTTGTAGTAGCCGAGCATGACGTTGAGTCCTCGGGTGAGGATTTCACCTGGTATGTGTTCGGGGTCTGGACTGTCGATTTCGAGTTCCTGGTGGATGACGCACTTGCCGCACGAGCCCACCACTTGCTCTTTGTAGTCGGCATAGGTGATGATGGGTGCGCACTCGGTAGCACCATAGCCTACGGTATATCGGAAACCGATTTCATGCAACAGCTGCTCAATTTCTCTGTTCAATGCTGCTCCGCCGATGATGAGCTCGTAGAAGTTGCCGCCCAGGGCTTGCGTCAGTCCGTCGCAGATGCGCTTCTTGATGCGATCGCCTATAACAGGGATTGTCATGAGCATGCGGACCTTCGGATCTTGTATGCGGGGCATGACGGCCTTGCGCACAATCTTCTCGATGATGAGTGGCACAACGATGATGATGACGGGCTTGATGTCGGCAAGAGCGCGCATGAGGATGGTGGGCGAGGCAACTTTCGTCAGGAAATTGACGTGTACGCCGCGCATGAACTCGAAGGTGAACTCGAAAGCCATGCCATACATGTGGGCCATAGGGAGCATGGAGAGCACTTTGTCGCCCGGATGGATCTCTTCGCCCAGCACGTGGAAGGCGAAGTCGCAGTTGGACCAGAGCGCGCGATAGGGCAGCATGACGCCCTTCGAGTTGCTGGTGGTTCCGCTGGTGTAGTTCAGCACGGCCAGTTCGTCGGGCTCGTCCTTGTGGTAGCTCAAGAGCTCGGGCAGGAAACGGCTGGGGAACTTCTCGCCGAAGAGTCGGTTCAAGTTCTCGCGTGCATGGGTGAGCTTCTCATTGCGTGAAACGAGCAGACTGTAGTCAACGAGGGAGATGATGCCTTGTAGGTCGGGCATCTCGTCGGCATTGAGGGCAGGCCATACTTTGTCGCCCACGAACAGGAGTTTCGACTCGGAGTGGTTCACGATGTCGTGAACTTGCGAGGGGTGAAACTCGTGGAGGATGGGCACAGCCACGGCACCATATGTGAGGATGCTGAAAAAAGCGGCTCCCCAACGGCTCAGGTTTCTGCCGCATAGAGCTATCTTGTCGCCCTTCTGAATGCCCGCCTCTTCGAAGAGGATATGCATCTTCTCTATTATACGCGCGACGTCTTTATATTGTAGGGTAAAAACACCATAGTCTGACATCGAATCGAGGAACCAATGTTCCTGAATCGACTTCAGAATCATCTCGTTGTACGAGGGTATTTGCATGGAGTTCATTTGCACATTTTTGTTAATTCTGTGCAAAGATACGGCAAATTTCGGTATACTGCAAATAATTCGGTAACTATTTTTGCACAAAATTTGATTTTTCGTGCAAAACCTTACTGTCCGGCCACAAAAGCCTCGGCTTCAGCCAATGTATCAAGCTTTCCAACGTCCATCAGACGCAGGTCGGGCTGGACGTATCCATAAATAGGCTCAAGTTTGCAGACTTTCAGGTAGAAATCGATGATGCCAAACTTGTCGGGGAACTCGTCGAAGTAGCGGAACAAACTCGGGTTCATGTAGTGAATACCCGCAAAAGCATACTTATGGTAGTGCTTGGGATTGAGGTTCTCGTAGGGGCTCCGCACCTCGCCCGTAGCGACATTCGTCCATCCCACCAAGCGCATGTCGTCGTCGAAGAGGAGGTAGCGTTGGGTCTCGCGCTCGCTAACCAGTAGAGTGGCCGCCCTACCCTTTCCAGCCTCCTTGAAAGCGGCAAGGTCAACATTGCTCAGAATGTCAACATTATGGATAAGGAATCCGTCCTGAGCATCACGCAATAGTGGAGCAGCATGCTTGATGCCGCCTCCCGTCTCAAGCAGTTTCTCGCGTTCGTCCGAGAAGAGGATGCGGAGGCGCATGGGATTCTGCTGGCACCATTCCTCGATCATGTCGGCAAAATGGTGCACATTGATGACAACATCGGTAAAGCCCGCCGCCTTCAGTTTCTCGAGCTGGTATTCGAGCAACGGTTTTCCAGCTACAGGAACCAAAGCCTTTGGCATAGTATCTGTGAGCGGTTTGAGTCGTGTGCCAAGTCCTGCTGCGAATATCATTGCTCTGCCTGGCGTCAACACTTGTTCTATGCCTTGTTCGCGATGGCAGATGTGAACCTCCACGCCAAACTTCTTGTGTATGTGTTCTGCCAAATGCTGGGCACTATAGACGCTGCGATGCTGACCTCCTGTACATCCGAAACAGAACATCAGACTCGTGAATCCACGCTGCAGATAACGGCGCACATGAGCGTCAGCCAACTTGTAAACGCTCTCCAAGAATGTCAGGATTTCTCCATCGTCTTCAAGGAAACGGATGACAGGTTCGTCCAGTCCCGTCAGCTTCTTGTAGGGCTCATAACGTCCGGGGTTGTGTGTGCTTCGGCAATCGAAGACATAGCCACCACCATTGCCACTCGTATCCTCGGGAATGCCCTTGCGATAGGAAAAACTGAACACGCGGACCACCAAGGGGCCTTGTGCATCATAGCGCGAGAATGTTGGAGGGCCGTCGAGGGGATGTGCCGTGTAGGGATTGAGCTCCGTCGTTTTCAGTCCGTCGGCGCGCTTTGCACTCTCCTTCGGCTCTGGCTTGAACTGCGGCATCGATACGAGTTGCGTCAGCACTTCGTTCAGATAAGGATACGGGCAGCCTCCCTCGCTGAGCAAGTCGCGCAGGTTCTCCATGGCAGGCGGAATGCTCTCGAGGAAATGCTTTTTGCGCTCGAAGTAACCTCGGAATCCGTATGCGCCGAGCACTTGAAGCAAGCGGAAAAGGACACAGAGCTGGAGTCCCTGCCGGAACTTCTTCTCGCTGACTTCCTGATACTGTTTCAGGCTTTGCAGATAGACCTTGATGAGTTCAGCGCGAAGTGCCTTGGGATAGCGCGCAGAGGCTTGCCAAAGGAAACTTGCCACATCGTACTGAACGGGACCTTTCCTGCCGCCCTGGAAGTCGATGAAATACGGGTTCCCCTTCGCGTCGAGCATCACATTGCGAGCCTGGAAGTCACGATACATAAAGGCACCTCCAGGAATGTTCACAATGTCGCGGGCCATCAATTGGAACGATGCCTCGAGCTTCAACTCGTGGAAATCAAGTCCTGTCGCTTTCAGAAAGCAATATTTGAAGTAGTTGAGGTCGAAGAGCACATTCGTCTCGTCGAGGGCTTCCTGCGGATAACATTGTGTGAAGTCTAGTTCGTGAGCGCCAAGTATTTGCATGGCAGGCAGGGCGGCAATAGTACGACGGAGCAGTTCCTTCTCGTGCGCATTGTAGCGGCCTCCTGCTTCTCGCCCACCCTTCAGGGCATCGAAGAGACTCTGATTGCCAAGGTCGCTCTGGAGATAGCGCAAGCCGTCCTTGCTTTCGGCAACAACTTGAGGCACAGGAAGTCCCGCCTCGACAAAATGCTTTGCCAGATAGCAGAAAGCATGGTTCTCGTCGCGACTGGTTCCTACAGCTCCGATGAGCGTGCTGCCATCGTTACCTTTCAGTCGATAGTACTGGCGATTGCTGCCAGCACCGGGAATGGTTTCCACCTCGCTGACTTCGAGACCTGTGGCTTCCTTATAGAGTTTCTTCAGTTCTTCCATATCTGATTGATGCGGTGACGGATGATTAAAACATTCACAAGACTGACAACGGCAAAGAGCACGATGCCAAGCACGATGGCAGGCAAGATACTGCCGTCATACATCTTCGGGAATACGCTCCACAATTGTTTCATATAGAGTGAGCGAACGAGTACGAGCCCACCTATCGCAAGCAACAGAACTGCCGCATTCATACCAATGGTGAGCAGCTGATAAGGCAACGCCACCCTGGCCGGACTGTAGCCGATGAGCAGGAGTGTCCGCATCTTTTCTGTGTTCTTCTCGACGAGGAGGTAGATGGAGAGCATCAGGATGTAGAAGCTGAGCGCACTGATGAGCAAGCCAACCAGCATGACGATGCCAGAAACTATGCGAAGGAAGAAAGTCATACGGCCTGCATCCAGCTTGTCATCCTCCATCTCGTAGCCTTTCTCGTTGATGTAGTTCACGATGGCATCATCTGCAGGATTGCTCACCTCGAGGATGATTCGCGAGGGCTCTTCTTCTGCATCAGGAGCATAGCGTTGGTTGCTCCAGCGGATGAAACTCTCAGGAGCGAGGATGGTGTTGAGCCTTGTAGAGAAGCCTATCACACGGCCTTTGATGTATTCGTTCATTCCGTTGCCTCGCATAGAAATAGTCATCTCCACCATTCCCACCACTCCTTCCGAGAGCTTCGGCAGGTTCTGGCTCTGAGCAAAGCCGAAGTTGTAGATGGCAAGATATGTTTTGGGCAAGATGATGGGCACATAGTCGTCACCCTCGCTGAAGTGCCACTTCTGCAAGTCCACATCGACAAAGGCATCGGGCACGCTCTCAAAGAACATCTCTGTGCCTATTTGTGCCACTCCGTCGATGCCCATGCTGCAGGACACCTTGTAATGGCTGGCAGTAAAGGCACCCACTCGCTTTGCAAAGGGCTGCGACTCCAGGTTCTTCATTTCCCTTTCGGAGAAGGTGTTGACGGAGCCCAGACCAATGGTGTTGAGCGTAGAAATGCGTTTGCTGAGGATGAGGTAGTCAGGACGTATGAAGCCATCTTCTTCGCTGAAAATGGGCTTCACATCGCTATAGAACTGCAAAGCAAGCAGGACGATGAGCATTCCCAACAGGTTGGCGAAGAAGAAGCCTGCAAACTGCGGCAAACTGATGTGCCTGCGAAGAAGTTTCCAGACAAGTCTCATAGTTTCAATATCTTATCGTATGGCAAGTCCATGTGTTTGCCTATACTGGTTATGACGATACCTGCCCCTTGGCGACGGGCTTCCTCCGTCATGATGTCTGCCATCACCTTGGAGTTCTCATCGTCGAGGTGTGAGATGGGTTCATCTGCAAGCAGGAAGTCGAAAGGCTGCACCAGGGCACGTATCATGGCTACCCTCTGCTGCTGACCGAAACTGAGAAGTCGGACTGGGGACTGCATCTTGTCGGCAATGCCAAGTGCTTCGAACCATTGTTCTATCTCCCCTTTTGTCTTGAAGCCCGTCAGACTGTTCTTTATCTCGATGTTCTCCATTGCTGTCAGTTCAGGGAAGAGGCGCAGTTCCTGGAAGAGCAGACTGATGTGGCTTTGTCGGAGCTTTGTCCAGTCGCTTGTAGTGAGTTTGCGACTATCCCTTCCGTCAAAGAGAATCTTGCCGTCGAAGTCCTTCCTGTAGCCAATGATGAAGCTGCAGAGCGAACTTTTGCCTGTGCCGCTGCTTGCTTCCACGAGGTAGGTCTTGCCCTTCTCCAGCGTGACTTGTTGCCGCCAGATGTCGCTCTCTATGTCTGTCCTCTGCAGGAAGACGTTGGGCAATGTATTGTCGAGATGAATGCTTTTCATTTTCTTTATCTTCTCAGTCTCCCATCAGAAGAGTGACGAAATTCCCAATCACCTCCTTGACGGGTTTCTTTGTCTGGAGGCTCAGCTGCATGCTCTGCTGGGAATCGGCTGTGAGCGTCACCTGGTCGAGGGCATCTATCACCTCACGAACTTGTGGCACTACCATGAGCATCATGTTTATCCCAGGATATGCGCCAACGAGTTGGGCTATGTCGAGCGAAGCACTCAGGTACTTGCCCTGAATGGGCAGTCTCAGCGTGCCTGAACCCTGACTCTCTCCAATGCTGCTTGCCACCTTCTTGCCGTTTGTGATGTAGAGGTACTTGTCGCGCACACCAAAGAACACCTGTGTCCCCTCGTAATCAGCCACAAAGTCCGATACTCCAAGCCGCTTCACCCTGCTCCAATCATCGGCATTCTTCAGGAAATCCGTATTCGAGAGTGTGGCAGTAAGGAGTATGGCAGGATGCTGCAAATCGGGTTTGGGAACAGAGATTACGACATCACCGTCAATGGCCTTTATCATCATGTCAACATCCACACACAAGTTCAGGGCAAGAAGGGCTGTACGCAGGTTGGGCACTTTGCGCAACTCAGGCAAGAGCTTCTCGCCATTCATATTGAAGCACACATAGGCAAAGGGATTGGCAGGCATGACTCCACCAAGGGCGGCGTCACCCTTTATGGGGGACAGAGGCATGTTGCTGAGGTCAATTGTAGAGCCCAACGAAAGTGTGACGTCTTTCCCTCCGAAGCGAAGAGCAGCATTGAGGATAGCATCCTTGAGGTCTGAATTCAGAGGCAGATACTTCTGCACATATTCCTTAGGCAGGCTGTTCAGGGGAGCACTCAGGCTGAGGGCAGTTCCCTTTCTGTCGAGCTTTTCCAGGGCAGGCACATCCTTGCGGTCCTGCTTCATCAGGCTCATCATCTCGTCTCTGAGAGCATCCTGAAGCTCCTCAGCGACAGGGCCGACAATCAGCATCTTGTCGTCGTCAATGCAGCCAATGCTGTTGGAATTTGCAATCCACTGGTAGCCATCCTGCTCCTCCGATGCATAGTTGAATAGCGAAGCAGCCTTCAGGAGCTTTTTCACATCCCTGACATTCAGCGCTATGCCAGAGAAATCATCTTGCGTAGCGAAAGCATAGACAGGTTTGGCCAGGTTGACGCCCTCCACCAGATCCTCCAGATTCATCACGAGCTTACTGGCCTTTTCCTGCTTGAGCCCAAGTCCGTCCAGGAGTTCAGCAGGTTCGAAGACAGCAACTGCCGTAGCATCGGCAGGCACCACATCGCGAGCCCTGTCATTGTCCCGATGGAAATACAGGTAGGCAGCCACACCAGCGAGCAACAAGATGAGAATACCGATAACAAGTTTCTTCATAACGCTTATTTTTTGTGCAAAGATACGAAATTATGGGCAATAAGCAAAGACTTCGTGCCAAGTCGTTCAACTAGGCGTGGTTAAATTGCAAACATATAGTGCCAAGTTTGGGATTTAATAGTGCCACGTTTGGAATTTAATAGTGCCAAGTTTGAAATGTTCCTACGGAGTGTCTGCATTCTTCAATTGCATCATGTGGACAGCCACCAAGGCGGCGGTTTCTGTTCGGAGTCTGCTCCTGCCCAAGGTAACACTCTTGTAGCCATTCTGCAGGGCAAGCTTCACTTCCTCCACGCTGAAGTCGCCTTCTGGTCCGATGAGTACTGTTGTGGGCACTCCCTCGCGTAGGACATCGAAGAGCAGTGGCTTCTCTCCATCCCCAACATCCTTCTCCTCATAGCAATGGCAGATGAACTTGTCGCCCTCTCTGTCCTGGCTGATAAAGTCTTTGAAGCGAGTCATCCCGTTCAGCTTAGGTTTCCAAGCCTTATGGCTCTGTTTCATGGCTGAGATGAGGATTTTGTCTATGCGCTCTTCCTTTACCACTCTGCGTTCGCTGAACTGGCAATCGAGGAAACTCAGCTCATCAAAGCCTATCTCTGTGGCTTTCTCGGCAAACCATTCCACTCTGTCCATCAGTTTTGTTGGCGCCATTGCCAAGTGCAGATGCCCTTTCCAAGCGGGTTGCTGAGGCATGGCTTCATCAATCTGATAGAGCAAACGATGACCTGTGGCAGTGGTGATGGTGGCACGGTAGAATGTACCTTTGCCATCCATCAGCCTTATCTCGTCCCCACCCCCAAGGCGCAGAACCTTCAGGGCATGGTGAGCCTCCTCTTTGGGCAACTCACCACTCACCTCCGGGTCATAAAAGAAGCGTTCCTCCTTCATTTCTTCACTTCTTCTCGTGCTTGTATCTGAAGAATATCGCAAAGAGGATGGCTACGATAAGAGCATAGGTGGCGAAGATGTACCAACATGTCTGCCAACCTGCTATGACCTCTGTTCCTGAAGCTCCAGCTGCCTGAGGATTGAAGACATAGTTGTTGATGACCGCCTGAGCTACAAGTGTGCCTACAAATGCTCCCAGTCCGTTCGTCATCATCATGAACAGTCCCTGGGCACTGCTGCGAATGCTGTCGTCTGTCTCCTGGTTGATGAAGAGCGAGCCTGAGATGTTGAAGAAGTCAAATGCGACACCATAGACTATCATGGACAAGAGGAAGAGCCAGACGCCGTTGCCTGGGTTTCCAAGTCCGAAGAAAGCAAATCTCAGCACCCATCCGAAGAGTGCTATGAGCACCACCTTCTTGATGCCAAAACGCGAGAGGAAGAAGGGTATGAGCAGGATGCAGAGTGTCTCGCTCATCTGACTGAGCGAGATGAGGATGTTGGCATGTTGCACACCAAAGGTGTCTGCATATTCTGGGATGCTGCCAAAGCTTGTGATGAAGGGATTGGCATAGCCGTTCGATATCTGCAGACAGAAGCCCAAGAGCATGGCAAAGCCCATGAAGACTGCCATACGAGGGTTCAAGAACAACTTGAACGCATTCAGTCCAAGTGCCTCGAACAGAGTCTTTTGCTGACTCTCATCTTTCTTGATGGGCATACGAGGCATGGTCAAGGAATAAGCAGCCATGACGAGACTCAGACAGCCACTCACCATCCACTGTCCTGATGTCGATTGCAAGCCACAAAGGTCAACCACCCACATGGTCACAATGAAGCCCACAGTACCCCAGACACGGATTGGCGGGAAGGCTTTCACTGTGTCATAACCTGCTTTCTCCAATGCTGAATAAGCCACACTATAGCTGAGGGCGATGGTGGGCATGAAGAAGGCAACAGAGAGCGAGTAGAGCGTGAAGAGTGTGCTGAACTGCACGGCATCACCAGCCTGATAGCCATAGAGGGATGCGCCAATCATGAAGAGGCCTGCCATGAAGTGGCAAAGGCTCAAGACTCTTTGGCCTTCCATCCAACGGTCAGCCAGAATACCCATCAGGGCAGGCATGAAGATGCTCACAATGCCTTGCACGGAATAGAACCAGCCAATGTGCGAGCCCAGGCCTACACCAGCCAGATAAGTGCCCATGGAGGTCAAGTAGGCTCCCCAGACGGCAAACTCAAGGAAATTGAGTAAGGTAAGACGAAGTTTTAAGTTCAACATGATATTTACTATTTAATCATTTACCATTTACCATTTACTATTTACTATTTGACTATTTACAAAGCGGTAGCAAATTCTTCAATTTTCAATCTTCAATCTTCAATCTTCAATCTTCAATCTTCAATCTTCATTTACTCCACATACAGCACCAAGCCTTTCAGGTATTCTCCCTCGGGATGGTAGATGTTGATGGGATGGTCGGCTGGTTGGTGCAGCTGATGCAGGATGCGAACCTTCCTCTTTGCCATGGCTGCAGCTGTGAAGACTGCCATACGGAACTGGTCCTTGTTGACGGCTTGCGAGCAACTGAAGGTGAAGAGAATGCCACCTGGCTGTATCTTCTCGAAAGCCTTGCAGTTGAGCTTTGTATAGCCTCTCAAAGCATTGTGGAGCGCGTCCTTGTGCTTGGCAAAAGCAGGCGGGTCTAGGATGATGAGATTGTAAGGCCATTTACCATTTGACCTTTTACCATTGACCATTTCCTCCCCCCTGGGGGAGTTAGAGGGGGCTTGCTCCATGAACTTGAAGGCATCTTCTGCAAAAGCTTCGTGTCTGGTGTCACCAGGGAAGTTCAGTTCCATGTTGGCATCCACAAGCTCCACTGCCTTTGCGCTGCTGTCCACGCTGTGAACCAACTCTGCCCCACCCCTCATGGCATAGACAGAGAAGCCGCCTGTGTAGCAGAACATGTTGAGCACCTTGCGTCCTTTGGCATAATGTTCCACCAGAGCGCGATTGTCCCTCTGGTCCACAAAGAAGCCCGTCTTCTGACCTTTCAGCCAGTCAATGTGGAACTTCAGCCCATTCTCTTTGGCCACATCATCATGACTCTCTCCATAGAGGAAACCGTTTTCCTGACCAAGCTGAGCCTTGAAGGGAAGTGTTGTCTCGCTCTTGTAGTAGATGGCCTGGAGACTTTCGCCCATGACTTCTTTCAGAGCCTGAGCCAATTCCTTCCGGCAGACATGCATACCCACGCTGTGAGCCTGCATGACAGCAGTTGAGCCATACACATCGATGACCAGTCCTGGCAGGTTGTCTCCCTCTCCATGAACCAGACGGTAGATGTCATTACATTGAACATTGAAGATTGAAGATTGAACATTTCCCATTTGTGCCACACCAATGGCCCTGCGCACATCCAGTGCAGCTGCAAGCCGTTTCTGCCAGAAAGCCTGATCGATTGGCTGCTTCTTGAAGGTCAGCACACGAACTGCAATACTGCCTACCTGCCAGTGACCAATGGCAAGAAAACGCCCGTCAGAAGCCAGCACCTCCACCAGGTCACCCTCCTCCAGCTTGCCACCCTCAGTGTGATGAATGGCACCCGAGAATATCCAAGGATGGAAGCGCCCAAGGCTCTCTTCCTTACCCTTGCGAAGAATAATATTTTTCAGTTCATAATGCATAGTCCATAGTTAAATTTTCAATCTTCAATTTTCAATTTTCAA
>JAGCFN010000102.1 GCA_017650085.1 Bacteroidaceae bacterium
AAGTGCGCCAGTTGCTTTTTGATGCACTCTACATTGTGGCGCAAAGTCTCCTCGTTCAGGAGGTTGCGCTCTTGACTCTTTCCGCTTGGATCGCCAATCATACCAGTTGCACCGCCAACGAGTGCGATGGGCTTGTGGCCGCAACGTTGTAGGTGGCGAAGCATCATCACGCCGCAGAGGTGACCGATATGCAGGCTGTCGGCCGTCGGGTCGATGCCCACATAAGCCGATACTTGTTCTTTCAGTAATAGTTCTTCTGTGCCAGGCATCATCTGGTGGATCATGCCTCGCCATTTCAGTTCTTCAACAAAATTCAACATTTATGATTAATCAGATTTTATAAATTCAAAGTTGTAAATCAAAATTGCTCCAAATAAGCTATTCTGCTCTCGATGCTTGGGTGGGTGCTGAAGAGTTTGCTCATCATGTTGGTGAACTCGCTCTTGAAGGCGATGGGCTTCACGATGAAGAGTTGGGCTACGTCTTCGCGGTCCACTTGTCCGAGGCCTGGATCGCCGCTTATCTTACGCAAAGCTGAAGCCAGAGCCAATGGATTGCCACAAAGCTCTGCACCTCCTGCATCGGCCATGTATTCGCGTTTGCGGCTGATGGCAAAGCGGGTGAGCAAAGTGAAGAAGTAACCGATTGCAGCCAGAACGATGGCGACGAGAATGACGGCAATGACTGTGCCTCCGTTCTTGCCGTCACGACTGGTTCTGCGATTGCCTCCACCATAGATGAAGGTGTTCCAAAGCATACGGACTGCCAGGCTGAGAGCTGTGCTCATGATGCCGACGAAAATGATGCTGATGATGAGCAGGCGAGTGTCGCGGTTGCGGATGTGCGTCAGTTCGTGGCCTATCACGCCAGCCAGTTCGTCGTCGTTGAGGCGGTTGCAGATGCCTGTTGTGACGGTTACGGTGTAGCTCTTCTCGTCTATTCCGCTGGCAAAGGCGTTGAGCTGCGGGTCGTCAATGATGTTGATCTTTGGCATTGGCATTCCGCAGGTCATGGTGAGGTTCTCCACGATGTTGTATATGCGCGGATTCTCACGGCGTTCCAAAGGCTTTGCCCCTGTTGCGTTCCTCACCATACTGGCATTCGTGAAGTAGGAGATCATGAACCAGATGCCCACGATTCCCACTACCCATGGAATGGTGTAGAGGAATGATTCGTTGGTCGCCATCGCATCGAAAGCAAGATGCGAACCATAGCCGTCGTACACCTCTTGCACGTTCATGAATGCCACGAAAGCGTATACGATGGCAAGGATGATGCAAGGGAAGAGTATGAGAAGCAACAGGCTCTTGAAGTTGTTGCGAACCTGTTGCGTATGGATACCTACGTAATTCACCTTATGAATTAAGAGTTAAGAATTAAGAATTAAGAGCTTTTCACAGGACAGGAATCAGAACTGAATCTCGGGAGCCTTGTCCATGTTTGCGCGTTCTGTTTCGCCAACATCGAAGAGGGGTTCTCTGTGGAAGCCGAACATGCTTGCGAAGAGGACTGCAGGGAAGCGCTGAACACCATTGTTGAGCTCCTTGGTTGCGCTGTTGAAGTAGCGGCGAACGGCTGCGAGCTTGTTCTCGATGTCGCTGATTTCGGTTTGGAGCTGCATGAAGTTCTGGTTAGCCTTCAGGTCGGGATAGGCCTCTGCAACGGCTTTCAGATTCAGCATGGCATTCGAGAGCTGGTTCTCGGCTGCAATCTTGTCGTTGATGGTGGTTGCGT
The DNA here is from genome assembly GCA_017650085.1 of Bacteroidaceae bacterium. Classification (GTDB taxonomy): domain Bacteria; phylum Bacteroidota; class Bacteroidia; order Bacteroidales; family Bacteroidaceae; genus Physcousia. The sequence goes on from JAGCFN010000102.1 coordinate 1,735, forward strand.
TCATGGCTGCAGTACGAGCCTCAGTCACCTTTTCGAACACTTCCTTTTCGTGAGCTGCGTAACCCTTGACGGTTGCAACGAGCTGGGGAATGAGGTCGTGACGCTGTTTCAACTGAACATCGATGTTAGCGAAGGCGTTCTCGCGATTGTTGCGGAGACCAACCAGGTTGTTGTAGATGCCAATAACCCAAAGAACAAGCAGTACGACGACCGCAATCAGAATAATAGCTAAAGTACTCATAATAATTTTTTTTATTTTGTGTTAAACTTTTTTCTGTTCATATAATCATATTCTGTGGCAAAGGTAAGGAAAAAAGATGAGAAATGAGGCAAAAAGTGGGCTGAAATTGGAAAAGTTTGTGCGTTTTTGCATCTTTTTTGCAACTTTTAGCATTTTATGATGGAATTTCTAATAAAAAAGTTCTATATTTGCAAGCTAATTCTACGAAATAATAAATAAGGTGTATGAGACAACTCAAAATCACAAAAAGCATCACCAGTCGCGATAGTGCGTCGCTCGACAAGTATCTGCAGGAAATCGGCCGCGAGGCCTTGCTCCCCGTCGAAGAGGAAGTGGAACTCTCGCAGAGGATACGGAAAGGCGACCGCCGTGCGCTCGACAGGTTGGTGCGTGCCAACCTCCGTTTTGTCGTCAGTGTGGCCAAGCAGTACCAGAACCAGGGACTTTCCCTGCCCGACCTCATCAACGAGGGTAATGTGGGACTCATCAAGGCTGCCGAAAAGTTCGACGAGACGCGTGGCTTCAAGTTCATCTCGTATGCCGTTTGGTGGATTCGCCAGACCATTCTTCAGGCTTTGGCCGAGCAGAGCCGTATCGTTCGCTTGCCTCTCAATCAGGTTAGTGCCGTGAACAAAATCACAAAGGCAATGACAAAGTTCGAACAGGAATACGAGCGCAAGCCAAGTGCCGATGAATTGGCCGAATTGGTGAACGAGTTGCCCGAGAAAATCAGCGACTCGCTTCGTGCAAGCGGCCGTCATGTCAGCGTGGATGCTCCCTTCATCGAAGGTGAGGAAAACAGCCTCCTGGATGTGATGACCAATCCCGATTCGCCCATGGCCGACAAAGGTCTGGTGAGTGAGAGCCTTTCGACTGAAATAGACCGTGCTTTGGGCGTCCTGAACGAACGCGAGAAGCAGATCATCGAACGCAGTTTCGGTATCAACAACCAGCCAGAGATGACGCTCGAAGAGATAGGCGAGACCTTTGGTCTGACGCGCGAACGTGTCCGCCAGATCCGCGAGAAAGCCATCCGCAAGCTTCGCGCCGGAAGCCGAAACAGCCTGCTCCGTTCCTACCTCGGCTAAAGAGAAGAAAGAGATTGAAAAAGTAAGAGAGACGCTCATTTGCGCCTCTCTTTTTTTATGTCCCCAGTCACGTTCCCAATCGTGGCACTATACGTTCCCAATCGTGGCACGTGATGTTTGCCAACTTAACACGTGAAGTTTTGAAATTACCTTAGCCTAGTTTTTCGATGGCGAAGCGCATGCGGCTCAGAGTCTCGTCCTTGCCGAGGAAAGCTGCCAGTTCGTACATGTCGGGACCTTGTCCTTCACCCACAAGACAGATGCGCCAAGCGTTCCAGGGCTTAATGCCAGTTTCGTTTGCCCAAGCGTCCACGGCGGGTTTCATGCCCTCGACCGAGAAGTCCTGAACTGTGGCGAGCACGTCGGCCAGCTGTTTCATCTCGTCTGCCGTTCCTTCCTTCCAGTTCTTGCGCACAAACTTGTCCTCCGTGTCGAAGCCTGTGGGAGCGACGAAGAAGAAGCGCGTCAAAGGCCAGAGGTCGCTCACGAAACTGATATTGCGCTTGTGCTTCTGCCCCTGTCCGTCGGTATATTCGATGACTTTGAGCTTCATCATACGGACCACTTCCACCTCCTTTTCGGGAGTCGAAACGATGCCTTGCTCGCGAAGGACTTTGTCGAACGAGGGCACCCATGCTTCGTCGGGCTGTTTGAGGAGGTACTGGTGGTTGAACCAAGCCGCCTTGATGTAGTCGAACTTTGCGCCGTTTTTGGAGCATTTGCTGAGGTCGAAAAGACGGACCATCTCGTCGAGGCTCATGACCTCCTGATCGTTACCCGGATTCCAGCCAAGCAGAGCGAGGAAATTGACGACAGCCTCGGGCAGATAGCCTTTCTCGCGATAACCGCTGCTCACCTCGCCGCTCTTCGGGTCGTGCCATTCCAGCGGGAAGACAGGGAAGCCCAGCTTGTCGCCGTCGCGCTTGCTCAGTTTGCCGTTGCCAACAGGCTTGAGCAAGAGGGGCAGATGTGCGAATCGGGGCATCGTGTCGGCCCAGCCGAAAGCTTCGTAGAGAAGGACATGAAGGGGTGCGCTCGGCAACCATTCCTCGCCTCGAATGACATGCGTGACCTCCATCAAATGGTCGTCCACGATGTTGGCGAGATGGTAGGTCGGGAGCTCGTCGGCACTCTTGTAGAGCACCTTGTCGTCGAGGATGCTGCTGTTGATGCGAACCTCTCCGCGAATGATGTCGTCCACGATGACATCCCTTCCCGGTTCAATGAGGAAGCGAACCACGTACTGCTTGCCTTCTGCGATGAGCGCGTCGACCTCTTCCTTGCTGAGTGTCAACGAGTTGCGCATCTGCATTCGGGTGCTTGCGTCGTACTGGAAGTTCTCTATTTCGGCACGTTTCGCATCGAGTTCCTCGGGCGTATCGAAGGCGATATAGGCCTTGCCGTTATCGAGAAGTTGCTGAACATATTTCTTGTAGATGTCGCGACGCTCGCTCTGGCGATAGGGACCATGCTCTCCACCGAAGCTCACACCCTCGTCGAAGCGTATGCCCAGCCATTGGAACGACTCGATGATGTACTCCTCGGCACCGGGCACGAAACGCGTGGAGTCGGTGTCTTCGATGCGGAAAATCAGGTCGCCGCCATGCTGACGGGCAAAGAGGTAGTTGTAGAGGGCTGTGCGAACGCCTCCGATATGCAACGGTCCTGTTGGGCTGGGAGCGAAACGGACACGCACTTTCTTTGATTCACAGTTCATAGTTCAAAGTCCATAGTTGTAATTTCCGTGCAAAAGTACAAAATAAATTGAACATTGGATATTGAACATTGAATATTTTTTGTATTTTTGCGGAGAAAAGTAATTATGAATTGTGAATTAAGAATTAAGGATTAAGGACATGAGCCGATACAATCACAAGCATAAACTCAGCGTCAAGGCTATCCTCTATCGCATACTCTTCTCCCTCATCGCGATTGCCATACTGGTTGCTTTCATGCCGCATGGGAACAACTCCACCTACCACTACAAGAAGGGCGAGCCGTGGGAGGACGAGGCCTTCATAGCGCAGGACAGTTTCCCCATCCTGAAGTCGGCAGAGCAAATCGCACGCGAGCAGGACAGCCTTCGCCAGTACTACGAGCCCTACTTCCTCATCGACGAGGATGTTCTGGAAGCGCAGCTGGCCGGACTTCGCAACGACTTCAACTCCTCGGCCGCAGGCACTCCGCACTACTTCCTGCCGCATCTGGGCGAGAAGTTGCGCCACATCTATTCCGTGGGAATAGCCAGAGGCGAGGAGTTGGCGCGGTTCGACAACGAGAAGCCCCAGCAGGTCCGCATCTTTTCGGGCAACGAATCCAGCGCAAAGCCTTTTGCCAGCCTCTTTACGGAAAAGTCGGCCTACAAATATCTCCTTGCCGAGCAGGACAGCGCCCGCTACAACCATAGCCTCCTTCATGGGCTCGACCTGATGAAATACGTGCAGCCCAACCTCACTTACGATGCCGAGAAGAGCCTGCAGCAACGCCAGGAAGTCGACGGGCAGTTGGTTCGGACCAGAGGCATGGTGCTGCAAGGCCAGAAAGTTGTGGACAAAGGTCAGATAGTGGACGACGAGGTGCTGGGAATCCTGCATTCGTGGGAGCAACACCAGAAGGAGCACAAGCTCACGGCAAAAGAGCAGTTGTCGCGATTGGGTGGCCGCATCCTCTACGCCACCATCCTCGTCGTGCTGCTTTTCCTCTATTTCCAGCAGTTCCGCAGCGACTATCTCGACAGCCTTCGCACCGTTCTGCTCGTCCTGACGCTCTCGCTCATCTTCCCCATCATCACCTACACCATCGTGGGTCACATGTGGGACTATGTCTATATTGTGCCCTATTGCGTGTTGCCGATAATGCTGCGCATCTTCCTCGACTCGCGAACGGCCTTCGTCACCCACGTCATTTCCGTGTTCGCCTCCGCCATAGTGCTGACACAACCCTTCACGTTCGTTGTGGTTCAGATTGTGGCCGGTCTCGTAGCCATCTACTCCTTGCGGGAACTCTCGCAGCGCGTCGAGCTCTTCCGGGCCGCCATCTGGGTCACTTTGGCAACCCTGCTCACCTATCTTTGCCTCGAGTTCATTCGCGGCACAGCCGATGGCAGTCAGGGCGTCATCAGCCGGGCGCCCTACATCTTCCTTTCCATGGCTGGCGTGCTCTCCATGCTGGCCTACCTGCTGCTCATCCCCATCGAGCGTATCTTCGGCTTTACCAGCATCGTCACGCTCGTCGAGTTGCAGAATGTCAACAACCCCCTGCTGAGGCGTCTTTCCGAGGAAGCGAACGGCACCTTCAACCATAGCATGCAGGTAGCCAATCTCGCAGCCGAGGTGGCCAACCGCTTGGGAGCCAGAGCGCAGCTGGTCCGCACAGGCGCTCTCTATCACGACATAGGCAAGCTCGAGAATGCCGTCTTCTTCACCGAGAACCAGAAGGGGCAGAACCCTCACGACGGCCTTTCGTACGAGCGTAGCGCGCAAATCATCGTTCAGCACGTGGAGAAAGGCTTGAAGCTGGCCGACCGCTACAAGTTGCCGTCGGTGGTCCGCGACTTCATCGCCACCCATCATGGCAAGAGCCTCACCAAATACTTCTATGTCCTGGCACAAAAGGCGCAGACCTCGCTCGATCCGCGTCCGTTCACCTATCCAGGGCCCAAGCCGCAGACATTGGAGCAAGCCATCCTGATGATGACCGATGCCGTGGAAGCCGCTTCCAGAAGCCTGACCGAATACACCGAGGAGAGCATCTCCGCATTGGTCGAGAAGATAATCGGAGCGCAGGTGGCCGACGGCAGTTTC
>JAGCFN010000103.1 GCA_017650085.1 Bacteroidaceae bacterium
GACGGTCGTCAAACCGACTGTATAATTGCTCTTCTGGCAACAAATACAAACGCAACGGCTTTGTGCGACCTTTAGCGCGATTTCATGTGGAATGGGCCGATCGCCATAATGCAACTCGATGTTTTCTGCAGGATGGAGTGCCTCGAAGTATGCTTTCCGCTTCTTCTCGGCATAAAGTGTCAGGGGAAGTCCTGTTTCCTGGAATGCTTTGAGAAGTGTCTCGAAGTCGCGAAGTTCCTTTCCAGTCGAGATGAATTGGATCGGATGAAGTCCGTCGTTTCGCAAGTTGTCGTAGTAATCAAGGTCCGCTCCCCAATGTACCATACTCATTCGGCTTGGATCGGCTTTCTTCGAGAGCAAGCTGTCTTGCATCAACTTCTCGGAAAAGAAGATCATATGGTCAATTCCGCGATAGAAGAGGCGTGCCAAAGCCTCTCGCAGAGGGTTCTTCGCCTTGACGATTGGCTGGTGATGCCACGCAATAATGGGGCGTCTGTAGAGTCTCAAAGCACGAAGCAAGATGATGGGTTCAATGCCTAAAGTGTGCGTGGCATAAAGCACATCGTAGTGTTTGCGACAGGTCAGGACCTTCCAAGTCGCGACAAACATGTCTCGAAGGCGTTTGTAAGTGTGCCTTTGATGGTGCCAAACCACATCAATACCAAAGTCGCTCAACTGCAAGGCGCCATAGAGGAAATGCGAAGGAAAAGTCCCTTCCTTCCATTCTCGAACGATTCGCTCTGTATCTTGGGTATGGTAAAAGTATGCCGTCATTTGTCGTGTTCTCATTTTTTCCATCTTCCGCTCAACCAAGGAACGCGTTCCACAAAGGGAACAGCAATGGTGCAAAGGGTAAAGGCAAGTATCAAAATGATGATGAGGTCAGGGATGCTTTTGCGGAAAGGATGCCCAAGCAGGATGCTGGCATAGGCATAACTGAGGACTATGGGATAGTGCATCACGAAATAGACCATGCTGTGTTCGCCAACATAATTAATGAAAGGCACTCTTGGCGTTGGCAAAGTGAGGAAGATTCCTGAGATTCCCATCAAGGAGAGGGGCATGATGAGCACGACTTTCCAGAAGGGTCCCACCCAAAGATTCGTTTTCATTTCGTATTCGCCATGCAGGTAAATGTTGGCAAGAACGAAGCCCACGAAGAGCAATATGCTGATAAAGAGGGCGAAAGGCTTTGTCAACCTGTCGAGGATATAACGCCAAACCTTTCCTATATAAAAGAAGAAAGTGCCGCAAAAGACATTGTCGAGCAAGAACCAAAGCGGGTTCCCCTGCTTGAAGAGCCAGTATCCTATTGCAGGAAAGAACAGCACAACCCAATGAAGATAAGGTATCTTTTCGATGAAATGCATCAGAACATAGGTCGCGAAGAACGACAAGAGGAACCACATGGGGGCATTGCCGAAGGTAAGACCGCTTTTGAGCCAGGTGAAAGTCTGCACTTTGCCGATTGCTTTATCGAGATGTTCTGGGAAGAGACACAGCCAAAAGAAAGCCAGGACGAAGCCTATGACACCCCACGAAAGATAGGGCACGAAGAGACGACGAATGCGATCTTGAAGGTAAGGTAGTGTCTCGCCTGTAATGCCTTTGTTGAAATAGCCTGCCTTGAAGAAGAAGAAACTCATGAAGAAGAACGTCCAAAGCATCGTTTCCTTCCACCAAGGTGTCTGTCGAAGCTGCGTCTGGCAGATGGCATGAAGCGTCACCATCCTGAGGATGCAAAGTCCACAAAGCAAATCAAAGGCATTGTTACGCTGCTTCATTTCATTCTTATCTCTTAATCCTTAACTCCTAATTTAAATATATAATGTATGGCTTCGCGCATTATCTTTGCCCCACTCACCCACATTATGCCACCATAAAGGATTGCGGCAATCAGGATGCGACTTATCAGGAGCAGCCACAAGTTCTCGATTCCCCTTGTAATCCACCAAGTCAAGGCAAGCACGATGAGTGTGAAGACGAGGAAAGGAACCGTATCTTTCAGGGCTTCCAAGAAGGTGAGACCTGTCAAACGCCAGGCAAACCATTGCCAAATCGCGAGCCAAGCTATGTTGAGGGCCACGAAATAGACTACCATCGGAAGGAATCCGTAAGGGTAAAGCAGGATGAGACCTGCCCAAACTGCCAGGCATTGGCCTATCGTGCAAGCCATGTTGACGTCGCTTCGGCCTCGACTAATCGTGAGATTGCTGTAAAGTGTGGTAATCGGAACGAAGGCTCCATGCAGGCAAAGCAGTGAGAGAATCAAGCCGCTCTCCCTCCACTTCTCGCCTCCAGCAAGCAAGATGAACTCTTGCGCCACCAATCCAAGCCCTAGCATAGCGGGGAAAGAGACAAAGCAAATGAATCGCAGCATCTTTCGGAAGACCTGACGATAACGGCCAATCTCGTCCGTGACCTGTGCCAGAGTGGGTTGGCTGGTACTCGTCACCATCCCGTTTATCGTGCTCGAAGCCATATCGTTCCACTTCTTGGCGTTCGAATAGATGCCTGCAGTATGGTCTCCAAAGAACTTACCAAGCAAGACGGAAAAGGCGTGAAGATTGCAGATGTTTACGATATTCGTGAGCATCAACTTGCTGCTGAAGCCGAACATCTTCCATGCAGGAGCAAGATTGAAATGGAGCGTTGGCCTCCAAGGCGAGAAGAACCAGGCCATCACTTGTGTGATGAAGACGAAGCAGATTGCCTGCGTCACGATTGCCCAATAAGCGAAACCCTTGACTGCCATTGCGATACCAACGATTCCAGAGAGGAGCATGGCCGTCAGAGAGCAGATGCTGGTCTGCCTGACCATCAGGTGTCCGAAGAGGTAGGCACGCTGAACTGTGCCAAGACCAGAGAAGAGGAAGCCCAGGAAAAGTACTCTGGCAAGCGGAACCAGCTCTTCCTGTTCGTAGAAATCCGCGATAAGTGGGGCGCAGAACCACAGTATAATGTATAGCGAAGCACTAACCAGCAGGTTGAACCAAAAGACGGCATTGTACTCTTCGTGAGTCGGCTCGCGTCGGTTGCAGAGTGCCGCCATGAAACCACTCTCCTGAAGGGCGTTTGCGAGGGCAGCGAAGATGTTCAGCATGGCCACCTTTCCGTAGTCGTTAGGTGTGAGATAGCGGAGCAGAACCAGTCCGAAGACGGCACTTATCAACTGCATCAAGCCGTTCGAAAGGCCGCCCCAAAGCATACCTCCAGCAGTCTTTTGCTTCAATGTTTTCTCTTCCATCGCTTTGCAAAATTACTAATTTCTGCTGAATTAATAAAGAAGATTATCGATAAATTTGAGTTAAAAGAGTCGGGCAAACTTTTCGAAAGAGGAAAATATCTTGACAAAATCGGCAGACTTGGAACAACGAGATTCCTGACTTGGAAGGTTAAAAGGGTTCGCGACTAGTGTGAAGTTTCAAAACGTCACGTTTGAAGTTGTCAATCGTGGCACGTTAAAATCGCAAACTTAACACTAGTAAATTGCAATCGTAACACGTTAAATCGGCCAACTTGACTGCATATCTCTTCCGATTTCGCGAGCCGCATTGTAACACTTTCTGTATCAAAGTGTTACGGAAGCATCTTTTTCTTCTCTATTCTGGCCCATTTCGAGGGTGAAGAATGCGTTCCTTCCTTTCCGTTTTCAAACGACAAGTCTGAGGGAAAGGCATTCCAAGCCTCATCTTTTCTGCGGAAAATTCTTTACAAAACCTGTGGAACGCAGACATTTTTCGCGAGTGTTTTTGCATGTTTTGCTCAAATAAATCTCCTTTATTCTTTCTTCTTTGCTAAAATTTTCGTACCTTTGTGCCCGCAATTAGACAAGTATGGCAATAAAGTTTCAGTATAATAAGACCTCGTTGCAGCAGATTGAGAAGGCCCTGAAGATGCGCCAACGCACCCTTCCAATCATTAAAAGCAAGGAAACGGCGCTGCGACTGGAGGTGAAGAAATGCAAGGAGGAGGCCGACGAACTGGAGCGAAAGCTGCAAAAACAAATCGCCGGCTACGAAAAGATGTACGCACTCTGGGGCGAGTTCGACACTTCGCTCGTCAGCCTGGACGACGTCGAGTTGGGCGTCAAGAAGATTGCCGGCGTCAGGGTTCCCATCCTCAGCAACATCAGCCTGAAGGTGAAACCCTTCGGCCTATTCAGTGCTCCGAAGTGGTATTTCGACGGAATCAAGCTCCTGCAAGGTCTCGCGAAGACTGCCGTAGAGCGCGAATTCGTCTTCGCCAAGCTGCACCTCTTGGAACATGCACGCAAGAAAACGACTCAGAAGGTTAACCTCTTCGAGAAAGTTCAAATCCCTGGTTATCAGGAGGCTGTGCGCAAGATCAAGCGTTTCATGGAGGACGAGGAGAACCTCAGCAAGTCATCGCAGAAGATATTGAAGTCACTTCAGGAGAAGAGAAAGGAGGAAATCGCATGATTGAGAGAATGAAAAAGCTCACCTTCCTGGTGACTCAGAAGGAATACGACGAGTTCATTGCCGGCTTGCGAGAGCAAGGAGTGGTTCACGTCCAACAGTTGAAGCAAGGACAGACCAGCCCGGCTCTGCAAAAGGCTCTCGACGAAAGACTCCGCTACCAACAGGCTCTCGGCTATCTCGACATTTCGCTAAAGGCTTGGGAAAAGGAAGTAGGAGGGAACTCGGAACTCAAGATTCAAGATTCAAACGCGCTCCTCGAGGAAGTTGAAAAGCTCAAAACTGAGGAAGTCAGCATCCGTCACACAATAGACGAAGCGGAGAAGAACATCCAGAAGCTGGAACCTTGGGGCAACTTCGACTGGGAAAAGATAAAGAAACTGCAGCAGGAAACGGGCTTGCAAGTGTATTTCTACGCTTGCGCAGCCAAGTCCTTCCAGGCAGATTGGGCAGAGAAGTACTTCGCCACCCCCATAGACGAGTACCGCAAACGCACTTACTTCCTGGCATTCTCCGACGTCGAGCCGGATATCAAGGCTGAGCGTCTCGAATTGCCTAACGGCTCGCTCGAGCAGTATCGCCAAGAGTTGGCCGAAGCCAAGGAAGCCCTCCAAAAGAATCACGACACGACTTGTGAAGTCGCACGTCAATATAGAAATGTACTCGAAACAGGCCTGAAGCAGGCTCAAAGCGAGATCCAACTGCGGCAAGTGGAGCTTTCGGACGAAAGCATAGCAGAAGGGGCCGTCCGGCTCATGGTGGGTTGGACACTCGAGGAAAAGGCTGACGAACTCACCAAATGGCTCGACGAGAAGCAAGTTTACTA
>JAGCFN010000104.1 GCA_017650085.1 Bacteroidaceae bacterium
GAAGGGATTCCTCTCCAGGATGAAGGCTCAGGATGTGCTTCTCGACTCCCTTGGTGCCAAGCCGTTCCTGAAGAGCATCTGGTTCGCGCAGCAGGTTTACAACCAGCTCGACAACGAGCGCGTGCCGCTGCCCAAGGAGGTGCTCGACACCATGAAGGTGATGATAGGCAACCCCACCGCCATCGAGATGATTGAAAAGAAGAACGACTACTACGTCGCCCTGGCTAACCGCGAGTTTGACAAGCTCGTGCTCAAGTCGTCGGACGACGTGAAGGATCTCTCCGAAGGCGAGGCTTTGCTTAAGAAACTTATTGAACCCTACAATGGAAAGTTCGTGCTGCTCGACGTCTGGGGCACTTGGTGCGGACCCTGCAAGGAGGCACTCTCCCATAGTCAGGAGGAATATGAACGTCTGAAAGACTTCGACATCGCTTACCTCTACCTTGCCAACAACAGCCCACAGGAGTCGTGGGAGAACGTCATCAAGGAGTACAATGTCAGCGGAGAGAACGTGGCACACTACAATCTGCCGTCCGAGCAGCAGAGCGCCATCGAGCGTCACCTCGATGTCCGTGCCTTCCCGACGTACAAGCTCTTCGACCGCGACGGCAACATGCTCGACCTGGACATCGATGCGCGCGACCTCGACGACCTCGTCAAACTACTGCAGCAGATGCAGTAATCCAGTCCCCTAAGGCTGCCACATCCCCCGATGTGGCAGTTTTTTTTGTGCCATTTGGCAGGTGATGTTCGTTGCTCCATGGCGATGGAGCAATTGCTTCGTCGCCATGGAGCAATTGCTTTGTCGCGATGGAGCAATCAAGTTGACTGCAAATTTCAGGCAAAACGCTTGGTGGAATGGGGAATTTTCCCTACCTTTGTAGGGAATATAAAGTAATATGACTATGCCTATCCAGTTTTCTATTGCCAAGCGCGGCCTTTTGCCTCAGGAGGAGGAGCCGCAGATTTTAAGTGAAGAAGTTGATGTAGAAAGGCTTCGGCCCCAGTTGGAATGTCCGCAGACGACGGATGCCATCGAGTTTCAGAGCAGCAGCGGCAGGTTGCCTTCCGTGTTGCCCAAAGCCGAACTGATGGCGGCTCTGAGCACTTTGCAAAGGGTGATGGTGCATGAACTGGAGAAGGGGAATGCCGTCACGCTGCCCGGCATCGGCACTTTCCGCCTTTCCTTGAAGGGCAGCATCGAGGTGAAGGACGGCAATTATCATGGGAAAGATGTCCGTGTGGAAGGTCTGCAGTTCCGTCCTGACAGCGAATTGCTGGCCGAAGTGCGTGCCTTCGAGGTCGATCAGGTGCCGTATGGATGGAAGTTCAATGCTGAGGAGTCGGAGGTCGAGACTCGCCTCGCCGAACTCTTTGCCAGCAAAACCTACATTACTCATAAGGATGTGTCCGTCGCTTTCGAACAGACCTTGACCAGAAACCGCGTGACAAAACTCTTGGGTCGGCTCGTTCGAGAGGGTCGTCTGGTTCGTGAGGGCAAAGGCGCTCAAACGCAGTATCGCCTCCCGTAAAACGTCCGATTACTACGAATAACTGTTCAATTACTACAAATAAACGTTAAAAAACGCCCAATTTCGAAAGTTTCCGATATCTAAACATTGCGAGATTCAAGGAAACTCACTTACTTTGCTCTCAGAAACCTAAACGACCAAACGACTAACTACCTAAACGACCAATCATGAAACGCAAGGACAACACACTCACTAAGGTTGAGTTCGAGGTGATGAACATCCTTTGGGACATCGATGAAGCGGCTTGTGCGTGGGACGTCCTGGAGCACTACAAGGAGCCCAAGCCCGCTTATACGACCATCGCGACCTACCTCAAAGTGCTCTACGAGAAAGGCTATCTCGACTTCCACAAAGTCGATGGGCAGGGCAAGACGCATCGTTATGTACCTCTTGTAACTCGCGCAGAATATACGCGCAGAACGATGCAGGAGGTGAAGCAGAACTTCTTCGGAGGCAGCGTGAAATCTATGCTCAGCTACTTCGTCAGCGAAGAAAACCTCTCGGCCGAGGAGGTGAAGGAATTGCTGGAGCTAGTTCAGCCCCTCTCCAACCCCTAACCCCTCCTCCCCCAAAAGGGGAGGTTGGGAACAAACACCTCAATGAGATATTCATATAAAAGATAATCAAAACTGCCAACCCCTGCTTGCAGTTCCCTCCCATTTGGGGGAGGGTTAGGGAGAGGGGCGATAAATGCTATGATGTCTGCTTTGTTATTATATTCCATAAAGTCCGCTTTGGTGCTGACGCTGCTGTATCTGCCCTATATGCTGATGCTCAGGCGCGAGAGTTTCTTCCGCTTCAACCGCTTGGTGCTGCTGGGAATCCTGCTTCTGTCGCTCGCTTTGCCACTTTGCAACGTGCCTTGGATGTCGCTCGACCACCAGCCTGTCGTTCAGGCAGCTCAGCTTCAGATGCTCGAGTTGGGCATTCCCGTTCACGTTCTTCCTGAGATTCAGGTGGTTGCAGACGGAGCCGCAAGTCAGGGAGCCTCTCGTTTCAGCGTCTTCTTCCTCGTGAGCCTTATATATATAATAGGTATGGCGGTTCTGCTCGTAGCGAGGTTTTGGCAGATTGGTCGCCTGCAGTTCGGACTTCGCAAAGGCGTTCTCTGGAACGAAGACAAGCAGGGCATTCGCATCTTTTGCCACGCAGAAGATGTGGCTCCATTCAGTTGGATGAAGAATATTGTCATCAGCCAGAAGGACTTCGACGAGGCAGGTCGCGAGATTGTCCTGCATGAAACAGGCCACATACAAAACGGCCATTCTTGGGACGTCGTGCTCCTCACCCTCGTGCAGATGCTTCAATGGTGGAATCCGCTTGCCTATGTGCTGGGTATCAGCCTGCGAGATGTGCACGAATACGAGGCCGACGACTATGTCCTGAGGCAGGGCGTTTCGGCTCAGAACTACCAGTTATTGCTCATAAAAAAAGCCGTTGGCTCCGGTGGGTACCCTTTCGCCAACAGCTTTAACCATAGTTTAACTAAAAAACGTATCACTATGATGAAGAAGTCAAAATCAAATCCGTGGATGCGGAGCAAGGCGCTCTATGTCATCCCAGTCGCTGCGTTGGCACTCTCGGCCTTCGCTACGCCTAAGTTCGTCGCTCCGATTGAGGAGACAGTTACTAAACTCGAGGGCAAAGGTACGGAGAATTCCGCTAACTTGCAAGTCCTTGAGCAGGAAAATGAGCCTGCGGTTCAAAAAGACATATCACAGAGTTCCACAGAGAATGTCACTTCGGAGGAGGTGAAGCAGCAGGACACGGAAGGACGCCCCCTGTTTGTCCTCAACTGCAAAATCATTGAAATCCCTGAGGATATGAAGGACATCAACCTCAAAAGAATGCACGAAGAGCAGCTCACTAAACTGCTTAATATCAATGTTGAGGATGTCGAGAGCATTACCGTGCTTCAGAAGGAAGCCGCCACCGCCAAGTGGGGTAGCAAAGGTTCCAATGGTGTCATCGAAATTACTACCAAGAAGGAAACGAAGGAACCTGAGAGTCAGAATGTTGTCTATAACAAGGAGACAGGAACTTACGATCCTGTTCTCAAGGATCTCGTAAAGAAGCTGCCCGGAGCAAAGATGGACGACGAAGGCAATATAACAGTCAACGGCAAGAGCGTTACCAAAATAATGGTCGATGGCAAGGAAGCCTTCAACATAGGGGACAGCATCTACAACGTTGTTGCTCACAATGCCAAGTATCCAGGTGGTGAAGGAGAGCTCTACAAGTTCTTGGCAACGAATATCCGCTATCCCAAGCTCTGTCAATCATTTGGTGTGCAAGGTCGCGTCATCATAAGCTTCGTTGTTGAGAAGGACGGCAGTATCACGGAAATCAAGAAGCTGCGCGGACCTGGCATGGAACTCTCGGAGATTGATGTGACTTCCTACAAGGAGAAGAATCCTGAGAGCACAGAGGAGCCCAAAGTGGGACAAGACTTAGGAGAACTGCTCTACGAAGAAGGAGTGCGTGTCTTGAAGGCAATGCCGAAGTGGGAACCTGCCAAGGATAAGGACGGTAATATTGTCCGCAGCCGCTTCAACCTGCCCATCCAGTTCCGGCTCAGCGCGCGTCAGGAAGGGAATAGCCCCCAATAACAATGCTTATAGTTTTTAGAAGTTAATAATTTGGCGCCATACAGCTCCTTCGTTGCGAGACGAGGGAGTTTTTTGTTGTTTCCTATTCCTTAATTAATACTAAAAATTCGGTATTATTTGCGATGGATTGGGCTTTTTTTGCTATATTTGCACGCGAAATAACTAAGCAAAGAAAGATATGGGATTCTTTAATTTCTTTAGCAAAGAGAAGAAAGAAACGCTCGACCAAGGGCTTGAGAAGACGAAGGAGAGCTTCTTTGGCAAACTGACGAGAGCCGTTGCAGGCAAGTCGAAGGTGGATGACGAGGTGCTCGATAACCTCGAGGAAGTCCTTGTTACAAGCGACGTGGGGGTGGATACGACTCTCAACATCATCAAGCGAATCGAGGCTCGAGTGGAGCGGGATAAGTACGTCACAACTGACGAACTCAACAACATTCTTCGCGATGAAATCGCACAATTGCTCACGGAAAACAACACAGACGATACGGAAGGTTTTCAGATTCCTGCCGACAAAAGACCTTATGTCGTCCTCGTCGTGGGTGTGAATGGTGTGGGCAAGACCACAACTATAGGCAAACTCGCCTATCAGTTCAAGGAAGCCGGCTTGAAGGTTGTGCTTGGAGCAGCCGACACCTTCCGTGCTGCCGCAGTAGAGCAGATAAGTATTTGGGGCGAAAGGATCGGCGTTCCAGTCATCAAGCAAAAGATGGGAAGCGACCCTGCCAGCGTGGCTTTCGACACTCTGAATAGCGCGATTGCAAACGGAGCAGATGTTGTCCTCATCGATACCGCAGGCCGTCTTCACAACAAGAAAGGCTTGATGGATGAGCTCTCGAAGATTAAGCGCGTCATGCAGAAACTCATGCCTGAAGCACCTCACGATGTGATGCTCGTACTTGATGGCAGTACCGGACAGAACGCTTTCGAGCAAGCCAAGCAATTCACTTCCGCTACTGAAGTGACGAGCATGGCCATCACGAAGCTCGACGGAAGTGCCAAAGGCGGCGTAGTCATCGGCATCAGCGACCAGTTCAAGATACCCGTGCGCTACATCGGTTTAGGTGAACGGGCAGAAGACTTGCAACCCTTCAATCGTAGAGAGTTTGTTGATTCACTCTTCAAGAAATGAAGTCTCGCACGATAGACATAATAACGCTTGGTTGCAGCAAGAACCTTGTTGACAGCGAGAAGCTCATCCGTCAGTTAGAACTGAACGGCTTCAAGGTGGCGCACGATGCGGAAGAACCTAAGGGGGAGATAGCGATTGTAAATACCTGCGGGTTCATCGGGGATGCAAAAGAGGAAAGCATCAACATGATTCTGGAACTTGCCAGACGAAAAGAACAAGGCAAGCTAAAGCAACTAATCGTGATGGGATGTCTGTCTCAGCGTTACTTCAAGGAACTCAAGCAGGAACTGCCTGAGGTGGACCGCTTCTATGGGAAGTTCGATTGGGAGCAAATCATTACAGACTTGAATGGAACCTATCACAAGGAAGCCTCCAATGAACGACATCTCACGACGCCTTCGCATTATGCATACCTGAAGATAAGCGAAGGCTGCAACCGGCATTGTGCTTATTGTGCCATACCCATCATCACAGGCAAGCAAAAGTCCCATTCCATCGAGGAAATCGTGGACGAAGTGGAGAGTTTGGTGGCGAAAGGCGTCAAGGAGTTTCAGGTGATTGCCCAAGAGTTGACAGGTTATGGAACTGACCTTTATGGCAAGCAAATGATAGCTCCCCTCATCGACCGCATTGCCGAGGTCCCAGGCGTGGAGTGGATAAGGCTTCACTATGGCTATCCTGCCCATTTCCCTTGGGAACTCTTGGAGGTGATGAAGCGACGTGATAACGTTTGCAAGTACCTCGATATCGCTCTCCAACACATTTCCGACAACCAGCTTTCGGCTATGCGAAGGCACATCACAAAGCAAGAAACCTACGATTTCATCGAGATAATCCGCAAGGAAGTGCCGGGCATTCATCTTCGTACAACACTTATGGTAGGTTTCCCAGGCGAGACCGACGAGGACTTCCAAGAACTCATCGACTTCGTCAAGTGGGCAAAGTTCGAACGAATGGGCGCTTTTGTCTATAGCGAAGAAGAAGGAACTTATGCAGCAAAGCACTATAAAGACGATGTTCCAGAAGAGGTGAAGCAGGCACGTCTCAGCAAATTGATGCGTGTTCAACAGCAAATAAGTGCAGATGTTCAGGAGAATAAGGTAGGGAAGACCCTGAAAGTCATTATTGACCGCGAGGAAGGTGATTACTTCATTGGTCGCACAGAGTTTGACTCGCCAGAAGTTGACCCGGAGGTTCTCATCAAGAAAAGCCAAACTTTCAATCTTCGCTCAGGCCAGTTCGTTAAGGTAAAGATGGAAAGTGCCGATGAATTCGACCTTTTTGGACAAATTGAAGAATCAATTAAATAATACATTATACTATGAACAACAAAGAATTTATTGCCGACTTGGCAAATCGCACCAAGTTGGGCAGCAAGGAGGTCGGTTCTCTTGTGAACGCTACCGTTTCTGCCATTATTGCTGAGTTAACGGAGGAGAACACAATTGCCATTCCGGGTTTCGGCTCCTTTGAGGTCAAGAAGAAGTTGGAACGCGTATTGGTTAATCCAACTACCAAGCAGCGCATGCTCATCCCACCGAAAATGACGGTGAACTTCAAACCCAATACTTCGTTGAAATCAAAAGTGAAATAAGACTATGGCAACTAAGATAAACCTACAGCAACTTGCCAAGATATTGGCACAGAAGAAGGACATCCCTCAGCGGGATGCTGAAGCGTTCCTCAAAGAGTTCTTCGACTCCATCATTCAGAATGTAACCACTGATAAACTTGTGAAGGTTAAAGGATTGGGGACATTCAAACTCATCGAAGTTCTCGACCGCGAGAGCGTCAACATAAATACTGGCGAGCGCATTGTTATTCCAGGACATGCAAAACTCTCATTTGCCCCCGAAAATGCTCTAAAGGACCTCATCAATAAGCCTTTTGCCGATTTTCAGGCAGTTGTCCTCAACGAAGGTACGAGCGTCGAAGAAATGGAATGGACTCCCTCTGACTCAACCTCAAAAGAGGAGGATAATGAACCAGAACCCGTTCCCGAGCCAGTACAAGCATTTGCTTCCGTTCCCGAGCCGAAAGAAGAACCGAAGTCGGAACCTGAACCAACGCCAGAGCCAACGTCTATTCCTATGCCTGAACCGAAGGCCGAGCCCAAGCAAACGGACGAATGCGAGTGTAAAAAGTGCAATTGGAAGAAGACAATGGCTTGGATTTTAGGTCTTCTGCTTCTCTGCGTGATTGCTTATTTCATAGCTCGTTCCTTGACACAGAAGCCTGCAAACGTGGAGCCGGCAGAAGTAGAGCCGCAAGTGGAAGCTCCAGTTGAAGAAACACCTGCTCCCGAGATTGAGTACGCTCAAGTTCCAGGTGGAGAGTACAAGATTGTTGGAACTCGCAAGACACATGTCATGAAGCCTGGTGACTATCTTGCCAAGATTGCGAGAGAAGAGTATGGCGACAAGGAATATGCCAAGTATATCATCGTCCACAACGACTTTCCCGACCCCGACAACATTCCTGTCGATATGGAAATCAAACTCCCCGAACTTGAGAGGATAGAGTAATAATCTTATAAACAAGGTAATTTTAACAGAATTAAACACAGCTATAACTTTATTTATCATTTCTCGCTTGGCAGATAAAAGAGTAAGCAGTAATTTTGTGCCCGAAATAAAAACACACATTATATATTATTATGGCAGAATCAATTGACATTCGCGAATTAAACGAACGAATAGAAAGGCAAAGTGGCTTCGTCACAAATCTGGTGACGGGCATGAATCAAGTGATTGTTGGGCAGAAGCATCTCATTGAATCGCTCCTTATCGGTCTTCTTAGTGACGGACATATCCTTCTGGAAGGTGTGCCAGGTCTGGCTAAGACAATGGCTATCAAGACGCTGGCCCAACTGGTCGACTCCAAGTTCAGCCGCATCCAGTTTACGCCCGACTTGCTTCCAGCCGACGTTATCGGCACGATGATCTATAGTCAGAAGGACGAGAAGTTCCTTGTGGAGCAAGGTCCCGTCTTCGCAAACTTTGTGTTGGCCGACGAGATAAACCGTGCTCCTGCAAAGGTACAGAGTGCTCTTCTGGAGGCTATGCAGGAACGTCAAGTCACCATCGGCAAGAACACCTTCAAGCTTCCGAAGCCTTTCCTTGTGCTCGCCACGCAGAATCCTATCGAGCAGGAAGGCACTTATCCTCTGCCCGAGGCACAGGTGGACCGTTTCATGCTGAAAGTGGTCATCGACTATCCGAAACTTGACGAGGAAAAGCTCATCATACGCCAGCAGATCAAGGGTGACCAGCCAGAAGTGAAGCCGGTTATGGGTACGGAGGAGATCATGAAAGCCCGTGAAATCGTTCGCGAAGTGTACCTCGACGAGAAGATCGAGCAGTACATCGCTGATATCGTGTTCTGTACGCGCTATCCAGAGAAGTATGGATTGAAGGAGATCAAGGATTACATCGAGTTTGGTGGCTCGCCTCGTGCCAGCATCAATCTGGCTTTGGCAGCTCGCGCCTTTGCCTTCATCAAGCGTCGTGGCTATGTGATTCCCGAAGATGTGCGTAGTGTGGCTCATGATGTGCTCCGTCACCGCATCGGCCTTACCTACGAGGCTGAGGCCAACAACGTCGTTAGCGAGGAAATCATCAGCAAGATTGTCAACAAGGTTGAAGTGCCCTAAGAAGCGTGGAAACATCAGAGATACTAAAGAAGGTCAGGCAGATTGAGATAAAGACTCGAGGCCTGAGTAGCAACATCTTTGCAGGCGAGTACCACTCAGCCTTCAAAGGTCGCGGTATGACCTTCTCCGAAGTGCGCGAGTACCAATACGGCGACGATATTCGCGACATTGAATGGAATGTGACTGCTCGTTTCGGAAAGCCTTATGTAAAGGTCTTCGAGGAGGAACGAGAACTGACAGTTATGCTGTTGGTCGATGTCAGCGGAAGTCTCGATTTTGGTTCCGTTAAGCAGTTTAAGCGGGATATGGTGACCGAGATTGCAGCCACGCTTGCCTTCTCAGCCATTCAGAACAACGACAAGATTGGCGTCATCTTCTTCTCCGACAAGATAGAGAAGTTCATCCCGCCTAAGAAAGGTCGCAAACATATCCTTTATATCATTCGCGAACTCCTCGATTACAAGCCCGAAAGCCAGCAGACGAACATCGCCTATGCCCTTGAATACATGACGAGAGCCATCAAGAGGCGTTGCATCGCCTTCGTGCTGAGCGACTTCCTCGACCAGCACCCCTTCCTGCAGCCGCTGTCCATCGCCGCTCACAAGCATGACGTTGTTGCCATTCAGGTTTATGATAAACGTGTTGCAGAGCTGCCAAACATTGGGCTCTTGAAGGTACATGATGCTGAGACGGGACAGGAGCAGGTGATTGACACAAGCAGTAGTGCCGTCAGGAATGCACAGGCAAAGTGGTGGAAGGAACAGTCGATGCGACTCAAGGACACCTTCAGTCGCAGTCAGGTTGATGCCGTCAGCGTGCGAACCGACCAAGATTATGTGAGTGTTTTGAGGAGTTTGTTTGCAAGTAGAAGCTAAGGAGATGACGAAACGAATACAGATATTTATATTGCTGTTCCTGTCCTTGTTGACAGGCATCAAGGCGCAGGTCCAGGTCGATGTGAAGATAGATTCTTTAGAACTTTACATTGGTCAGCAGACGGGTCTTACGCTTTCTGTCACTCTCGACGCAAAGCAGAAGCTCCGGATGCCCGATATCAAGAAGGGACAGGAACTGATTCCCGACATCGAAGTCGTGGAGGTCGGCAAGCTGGATACTGCCATCTTGAACGATGGCAAACGCTTGACTGTCAGCCAAGCCTATACCATAACGGCTTGGGATTCTGCGTTTTATTACCTTCCACCAATGGAGGTGATGGTTGATACCACAAGATATGAATCGAAGAGCCTCGCGCTGAAAGTCTATACGGTCGATGTCGATACTGTTCACCTCGACCAGTTCTTCCCACCAAATGACATCATGGAACTGCCCTTCCTTTGGGAAGAGTGGCGGATGGTAACGCTTGGAAGTTTCTTGTTCCTGCTGATGCTGGCCTGCATCGCATACCTCTGGTATCACGTCAAGCATGGCAAACCTATCGTTCGCTTCATTCGTAGAAAGAAGAAACTGCCACCCCATCAAGTCGCAATGGAAGAGATTGAGCGCATCAAGAGCGAGCGTAAGTGGGCTGAGGAAGACAGCAAAGAGTACTACACGATGCTTACTGATACCCTTCGCAACTACATTCGCGACCGCTACGGATTCAATGCGATGGAGATGACGTCGAACGAAATCATCGAACGACTCATTTCTGAGAACAACGAAGAGGCACTCGACGAATTGCGCGAGATATTCCGCACAGCCGACCTCGTCAAGTTTGCGAAGTGGAGTACGCTCATCAATGAGAACGACGCGAACCTTGTCGCTGCCGTAGAATACGTCAATCAGACAAAGATAGAAGTCGATCCGAATGCCAAGCCAGAACCTGAAATTATCAAGGAGACAGACCAAAAGCGCCTTACGCAAGTCAAGATGATGCGTGTCGCAATAGGTGTCCTTGCCGTTCTCTCCGTTGCTTTGCTGGCTTGGATAATTTGGCGTTCGGCAGACCTTTTAATGTAAGACATTGAGATTATGACATTTGAAAATCCGCTATATCTGCTTTTGTTGTTGCTGGCAATACCTTATATAATATGGTATTGGTTCAAGCATAAGGCTTCGACACCTTCCATCCGAGTCAGCAGCACAGAGGCTATGTTCAAAGCTCCCAAGAGTCTGAGGCAGAGATTGCTGCATTTGCCGCTTCTCTTAAGGCTTGCCTGCTACACGTTTGCCGTTATTGCTTTGGCTCGTCCGCAAACCTCGAACAGTTGGAGCAGCAAGCATACCGAGGGCATAGACATCATGCTTTGTATGGACGTCAGCACCAGTATGCTCGCGGAAGACCTGAAGCCCAACCGCATCGAAGCAGCCAAGAATGTTGCCCTCGAGTTCATAAGCGGTCGCCCTGACGATAATATCGGCCTCACGCTCTTTGCTGGAGAGGCTTACACGCAATGTCCCATGACTGTTGACCACGCAGTTCTGCTGAACTTGCTGAACGGGACGAAGGTCGATATGGCACAGCGAGGTCTCATCGAAGACGGTACTGCGATAGGTATGGGCATGGCGAATGCTTTGTCTCGACTCAAGGACAGTAAGGCGAAGAGCAAAGTCATCATTCTGCTTACAGACGGCTCAAACAACTGCGGACAAATTAGTCCCAACACGGCAGCCGACATCGCGAAGAGTTTCGGCATACGCGTCTATACGATTGGTGTAGGCACAAACGGTGTGGCTCCCTATCCCTTTCCAGTCGGTGGCCGCATAGAGTACCAAAATGTTCCTGTGGAGATTGACACGAAGACACTTGCCACGATTGCCCGCAAGACTGATGGCGAGTTCTATCGTGCCACAAATAACCAGAAATTGCACGAGGTTTATCAAGAAATCGACAAGTTGGAGAAGACCAAGATGAACGTGAAACAATATTCCAAACGCTACGAAGCCTACGGAATGTTCCTGCTCATCAGTGTCCTTTGTCTCTTGCTGGAAATCCTGTTGAGAAATACTGTATTGAAGAGAATTCCGTAAATAGTAAATCGTTAAATCGCAGATATACACGATGTTTCGCTTTGCAAGTCCACAATACTTATACTTGTTGTTAGTGCTCGTAGCACTGGCAGCTATACATTATTATATTATATACAAGAAAAAGAGGCAGGTCAAACGCTTTGGCGACCCAGAGCTGACCAAGCAACTTTTCCTTGGTGTGTCGCGTTGGAGGCCTGAACTGAAGTTCTGGCTTGCAATGGCAGCTTTGGCATCTTTCATTGTTGCTTTGGCTCGTCCTCAGTTCGGCACTCGTCTTGATACCCGCGAACGCGTTGGGATAGAAGCAATTATCGCGCTTGATGTCAGCAATTCGATGTTGGCCGAAGACGTGAAGCCGAACCGTTTGGAAAAGGCGAAGATGATGGTCAGCAACATGGTGGATGGCATGAAGGACGACAAGATCGGCCTGATTGTCTTTGCTGGACAGGCCTTCGTACAGTTGCCTATCACAAGCGATTACGTGAGTGCCAAGATGTTCCTCGAGACCATCTCGCCTTCAATGATGAGCGTTCAAGGCACGGATGTCGCGGAAGCTATCAACCTTTCGATGCGCAGCTTCACTCAGCAGGAAGACGTTTCCAGAGCCATCTTCGTGATAACGGATGGCGAGGACAACGAGGCTCGAGGTGTTGAGGCTGCTAAACAGGCTGCTTCGAAAGGTGTTCGCGTCTATGTTTTGGGTATTGGAAATCCTGGAGGAGCACCCATTCCCATTCCAGGAACAGGCCAGTATATCATTGATGATGAGGGCAATACGGTCATTTCGAAGTTGAGCGAAGAGATGTGTCGCGAGATAGCTACGGCTGGAAACGGTTCCTACATCTATGTCGATAATAGCAGTTCGGCTCAGAAGAAGCTTTCGGAGCAGGTTGACAGACTGGCTAAAGCCAAGATGGAGAGCCAGATTTACAGCGAATACGACGAGCAGTTCCAGGGTTTCATCCTCATCGGAATAGTGCTTTTGCTCCTCGATGTCTTCTTGCTTGAAAGGGAGAGCAAATCGACTTGGCTCAGCAATCTTTTCCGTCGAGGACGTCCTGCAGCGATGCTTATCCTGCTGATTTTCAGTCTCTCAGCAATGGCTCAGACGGATAGAGACTTCATTCGTCGCGGCAATCGCTTGATGCGAGACAGCGTTTACGATAAGGCTCAAGTCCAGTATCAGAAGGCTATCGAGAAGGACAACACGAATCCCATCTCGCACTTCAACCTCGGAAATGCGCTTCTCTATCAGAACAAAGCCGAAGATGCCATGAAGGAGTACGAGACGGCGGCTCGATTGGAGAAGGACAAAAGTCGACTCGCCCAGATTTATCACAATATGGGTGTCGTCTTGCAGGCTGCCAAGCAGTTCGACAAGGCAGTTGCCTGTTATCGGAATTCCCTGCGAAACGATCCGACTAACGATGAGACGCGATACAACTATGCCTTGAGTCTCTTCCAACTTAAGAAGAATCAGGGCGGTCAGGACAATCAGGACCAGCAGAAAGACGACAAGGGTCAGGACGAGAAACAGGAAAAGCAACAAGAACAACAAAAGCAACAAGATAAAAAAGACGAGCAGCAACAACCGCAACCTCAGCAAGACCAGATGAGTCGCGAGAATGCCGAGCAGATGCTGAATGCAGCTATGCAAGACGAGAAAGCCACGCAGGAAAAGATTCAGCAGGCTCAGCAAAAACGCCAGCAAAAACAGTTGCAGAAACAATGGTAAAATAGGATGATCAGAAACAACCCCAGTGTCGTTGCCAAACGTCAAACGTGATGATTGCAATCGTAACACTATATGTTTGTCATCGTGGCACTATACGTTTGCCATCATAACACTATACGTTGAAAGAGATACCATAAGATGAAAAGACTTTACACGATATTCACACTCTTGTTCCTTGCGTTAAGTCCTGTCTTTCCGCAAGTTACGCTCAAGGTTCAAGCTCCCAGCCAAGCCGAAGTCGGGCAGAGAATCCGCATCAGTTATGTCGCCAACACGCAGGACATAGAAGACTTCCAGGTGGGGGACTTCGAGGGCTTCAACGTCCTTTATGGTCCAAGCACAAGTCGTTCGAGCAGTTTCTCAATGACGAATGGCCGTACAACTCAAAGCAGTTCTACAACTTTCACCTATACCGTCGTACCCACTTCCGAGGGAACAGTCAAGGTTCCTGCAGCAACAATCAAAGTCAACGGAAAGGCCATAAAGAGTGGAACCTCCAGCATCGAAGTGTTGCCTGCAAGTCAGCAACAGAGCCAACAGCCTCAGAATCAACAACAAGGGACCAATCCTCGCCAGCAACGTCAGCAGCAAGGTGCTTCTAGCTCAGGTCAGATCAGCGGAAGCGACCTCTACATGACCGTTACTGCTAACCGAAAGAAAATCTACGAACAGGAAGCTGTGATGCTGACTTACAAGCTCTACACACTTGTGAATATCCAGCAGATCTCTGGCGAAATGCCCCAGATGGACGGTTGTCACGTCCAAGAACTTGATAGGTCGGCACAAATGACGCTCAAGTATGAACGCGTTAACGGCAGGAACTATGGCACAGCCGTCTGGAAACAGTATGTCGTCTTCCCTCAGAAGACGGGCAAGATAAAGATTCCCAGCATCACTTTCGACACGCAAGTCGAGGTGCAGAACCATTCGATGGACCCCTTCGACATCTTCTTTGGAGGGGGAAGTCTCTCGCAAATGGTTCGAAAACAAATCATTGCACCAGCCGTCGAGATTGACGTGATGCCCCTCCCAACACCAAAGCCTGACAATTTCTCGGGTGCCGTAGGAAAGTTCACAGTATCTGCCACTCTCACTCCAGACCAAGTGAATGCCAACGATGCCGCAACCCTTCGACTTGTCGTCTCAGGTCAGGGCAACATGAAACTAATGAAGGCTCCGACTGTTCGATTCCCTCAAGACTTCGAAGTATATGATCCTAAGGAGAACAATAAGACGACAAATACGGCAACGGGGTCTAAGGGAAACATCACTTACGACTATGTTGTCGTTCCTCGTCACGGCGGAAAATTCTTGATTCCACCGGTTGAATTTTGTTATTTCGACCCTGAACAGGAGCGTTATAACACGGTTCGGACCGACTCTTTCCACCTCGCAGTTGCCAAAGCAAAGGGCCAACCAGTCGCTTACTCTCGCGAACAAGAGGATCTTAACGTGCTCAGTAACGACATTCGCTTCATCAAGTTGGGCGATTACACTAGCGAAGACGAGGATGATTTCTTCGGAACATCCTCATATTGGCTCACTTACCTGTTGCTTTTCCTTGCCTTCGTCGCAGCCCTCCTCTGGTTGAGACACCAGCAGAAACTCAATCCGAATTCATGGAGTGTGAAGGGTAAGAAGGCAGGCAAAGTGGCTTCTCGACGATTGAAGAAGGCTTCGAAACTCTTGCACACCAAGGACGATGCCGCTTTCTACGATGAAGTGATGCGCGCTTTGCTCGGTTACGCAGGCGACAAACTGTCCCTCCCGACTAACGAACTCAACAAGGAGAATGTCATTTCTGGTCTCACATCGAGAGGCGTGGAACAGGAAGTTGTAGATTCCTTCATTGCAGTCCTGAGCGATTGTGAGTTCGCACGATATGCTCCGACTGCCGATGCGAACCTTGCAAAAGAGAAGATTTACCAGCAGGCATCAGATGTGATCACGCGGATGAATGCCTCGCTCAAGTCACATAAAATATAAGAAAATCACGATGAAACCGTATATTTTTGCACTTTTCCTGGTGCTTTCCTCTCTCTCGATATTTGCTGCCACTCCTGCCGAAACGAAGACTTTGGCCGACACGGCTTATGTACAAGGTGATTACGAGAAGGCCGTCAAACTTTATGGCAAGTTGGCCGAACAAAGTCCGAATGCCGAGGTCTTCTATAACCTTGGTTGTGCCTACTATCGTCTTGACGATATTGCACATAGTGTCCTTTGGTTCGAACGTGCTTTGAAACTCGATCCGAGCAACAAAGACGTGCTCTTCAACCTCGAACTGGCTCGCACGAAGACCATCGACAAGATTATTCCGCAGCATGAATTCATCCTGTTCACCTATTTTCGCAGCATGACGAACTGGTTTAGCCTTCGTACCTGGACCATTATCGGCTTGGTGTCCTTTGTTCTCATGCTTGTTTCCTTGCTCCTTTTCTGGGCTTCCGACAGCATATTTGTGCGTAAACTTGCCTTTTCCTCGGCAGTTTTGCTTTTGCTCATCTCCATACTTGCCAACGTTTGCGCCCTGCAACAAAAGAACTTCAAGCAGGTTCATACTAGTGGAATCATCATTTCCCCAGCCGTTACAGTCAAGAGTACACCAGCTGACAACGGTAACGACCTCTTCGTTCTTCACGAGGGAAGCAAGGTCGAAATACTCGATAGCAGCCTCAAAGAATGGTGCGAAGTGAGCATAGCAGACGGTAAACAAGGCTGGATTCCAAAGAAGTCGTTCAGCCTCATTTAAGGTTAAAGTAACCATCCTCTCAAGATAAATCAGATGAAAGTCAAAGCCACCCTCCTCCTCATTATTGCCCTTTTCATCGCTTGTTCCACGGTCGATGAAAGGAATGCAATGGTTGTTTCGGAGAACAACGACTTGGCTTATCGTCTGCGCTATTCAGACATTTCCGCATCCTTGCAGGCTGCGAAGAAAGCTTACTCGTGTTCTTCTGGAGATCCTGACGGCAAAGCAGAAGCCCTTAACAACATGGCGTACGTCTCTTATCAGCAGATGCGCTACGACCAGACGCTTCATCTCTTGCAACATGTGTATCGATTCAGTCGAAACCAACTTGAGCTACTTTGTGCTGATGTGCTGTCGATGAAGGTGATGCAACGTATCGGCCGAGGCAAGTCGTTCTTCGATGCTCGTCTTCGTGCCCAGAAACGTCTCAGCCGTATCCTCTCCGAAGAGAGCACCCTAACTGAGCGTCAGAAGCATCGTCTACATTATGCTTTGACTGAGCTCCACATCGTGGCTTCTACCTATTATTATTATCTCGGTCAGGACAGCGCAGCAATAAGTGAGATTCAGGAAGCTGCTCAATACGTGAACCTTGAGACTGATACGACGCAATGGCTTTACTATCATTATATGATGGGTAGCGGTGGACTTGTTGATGGCAATCCCGAAGAGGTGACGATCACCGAGTTTAACCATCTTTTCCGCGTCTATACACTTGCCAAAGCCAATCATTTCACCTATTTTGAAGCAAATGCTTTGCAATCCCTTTCAGCTATAGTCGCTGATTCTGTTCGCGCAAGTTGGGTTAAGCAGCAACGTATTGACGCGTATAGTTACCTTTATGGAGAGCATATACAGTGGCAAAAGGATAGTACACTTTCCCTTCGATACCAGTTCGCAGCAGCTCTCTCGCATCACTCCATTGCCCTCTTCCAGCAGTATCGCGACCTCTTCCAGACGGCTTGTGCAATGAGAACGTTAGGTGAGGTGTATTTCACAGCCGAACATTATGATGAAGCGCTCAAGAGTTTCCGTAGGGCTCTTCATCTTGCTTCTGACTACAGACGGTCGCCTTTCCAGGTAACTCCTTGGTTGGCAGGCATTCACGAGAACCTTAGCCTTACTTATAGTGCCCTTGGTGATAAGTTGAGTGCTGACAATCATCGTAATATCTATCTTGACTTGCTTGATGAATCTCGCCAGAACAAAGAGTTAGACAGCCGAAAGGCTTTGCTGAAACAAGAAGCCCAGGGCGAACGAGTTCAGTTCCTCTTCTTGCTGTCACTTGTAGTATTAGTTGTTGTTCTTTCCATTATATATTACAGGCAACTCAAACGACGCTCGCTTTCTTTCGAGAAGCAAGTTCGTGAGATTGGTTCCAGCAACGATTATAAGCAAGCAAAACACCAACTTCAGAAACTTTTGCAAGAGAGCGAAGAGCGCTTAGAAGAGAGTAGGGAGGAATGTGAAGTCATGCACCAACGCATCCTTAATGAACAGAAACGGCACATCCTTCAACGTACAAAGTTATCTGTAGTTTATGCCATCATTCCGTACTTGGACAGGGTCATAGTAGAAGTTAAAAAGCTCGATGAAATGGGCGAAAATGTACCAAAACACCTTTCTTATATCCAAGAATTGTGTTCTGGCATGATGACCATCAATGACCGATTGACTTCGTGGATTCAGATGCAACAAGGAAAACTTGGCCTTCAAGTGTCTCGCTTCTCACTCAACGAGGTCTTCAGTGTTATTTCCATGCAGCAGCATGCTTTTGCTCAGCAACAGCTCACGCTTGAAATTCCAGAGTCAGATATATGGGTAAAAGCTGACAAGGCTCTGACACTCTTCATGGTCAACACCCTTGTCGACAATGCCCGTAAGTTCACGCCTGCAGGCGGAAAGGTGACAATATTGGCCGATTCCATCGACGATTATGTTGAAATCAGTGTCTGTGACACAGGTATTGGTCTCCCTCAGGAAGATGTGCAAGTTCTTAACAGCAGCAAAGTTTATGATCCTAATCGTATTGGCACGAAGAATGCCAGCAAAGGTTTCGGATTCGGCATCATGAATTGCAAAGGTATTATCAACAGTTATAAGAAGCTCTCATCGCTTTTCAATGTTTGCGACTTTGGTGTTGAGAGCCAAGAAGGGAAAGGAAGTCGTTTCTGGTTCCGTTTGCCAAAAGTGTTGTCTTTGCTCTTCTTTATATTTACTCTCTTCGGTCATGCAATGCCACAACGTTGCTACGAGTTCTTTGATTCCACCTATAATGCGAATCTTCAGGGAAGATATCCCGATGCATGGTTTTATGCTGATAGTGCCATTAAACTTGTAGAAGCGCCGATTGACACATCGTTGCTGGTGTCACTTTATAACGAGCAGGCCATCGCGTCTCAGGCTCTTGGGGATTGGGATGCGTATAGACTGAGTAATGCGGAATGTGTTCGTTTGCATCGCCTTTTCAGTACCGACCGTTCGCTTGCTTCCGATTGTCAGCGACTTGAGAAGATGAATGAAGACTCTCACGTTCTTTATGTCCTGATTGTCTTGTTGCTCATCGCCTCCCTTGCTTTGTTCTATATGATTGTGCTGCGTCATCGGCTCCGCCATCGTGCTTCGCTCGACGACCTTTATCAGCGACTTTCCTCCGTTCTTCGTTCTTTCCCCAAGAATGCAGAAACCTTGGCAGATGAGTTGAAGGATATTTCTCACAATCTCGACCAGCCGCAGCTTCGTCAGCCTGTTCATGAGTTACACCATAAGTTCTCCTCTGCTTTGGAAATGTTGCACGATAATAACGATTTTATCGAAGAATTTGAGGAAAAAGCACAGAAGCAACGCTTCGAACACGACCGTTTGTATGTGATGAATCAGATACTTGATAACTCGTTGAGCACCATCAAGCATGAGACGATGTATTTCCCCTCTCGCATTAAACAAATTGCTGATGATATGCAGCAGAATGGCATTGATGCAGATACACATCGCACTCTTCTCGATCTCGTGACATATTATCGCAACATTTATATGTTACTTTATGAACAGGCCCAACGTCAGACCGACCAAAGTCTATTACGCTTGCAGCCCGTTGCTGTGAGTGACCTTATTACGTACGCCTCTGAAGTATATAATGTTGAAACTCATTCAACGGAGGCTTATGTAAAGGGTGATGAAACACTTTTACACCTACTCTTTGACCAATTGTTCTCAGTAGTGCCAGAGGACAGTACAATTTCTATTGAAGAGTGCGAAAACATGACCTATATAATATGTAATGTATTAGGGCAATCACTCACGCCTGAACAACTCTCTGATCTCTTCTCTCCGCAGACAGAACGAATAGAGTACCTTGTTATGCGTCAGATAGTTCGTGAGCATGATGCTGCTTGTGGTCATCCAGGACTTCGACTTGTGGCAGAAAACACGAAGTCGGGTTACAAGATAAGTTTTTCCCTGCTGACAACTCATAAACCTATGAACTCATAAATTTACGCGATATGGATAAATTCAAAGTAATCATTGTCGAGGACGACAAACTGGAACTTAAAGGCACTCAGCAAATTTTGCAAACCGAAGTGCCTGAGGCAGAGATTATTGGCACAGCAACAGGCGAAGCCGATTTTTGGAAGCTGATGCGAGAAGGTCAGCCCGACCTCGTTCTGCTCGACCTTGGACTGGGTGGCAGCACAACCGTTGGCGTAGATATCTGCCGACAGCTCAGGACACGCTACTCCGACATGAAAATCCTTATCTTTACTGGCGAAATTCTTAATGAACGCCTTTGGGTTGAGGTGCTCACAGCAGGAGCAGACGGCATTATCCTCAAGACGGGTAATCTTTTGCAGAGAGACGATATCGTACAAGTGATGCATGGCCGTCATCTTGTTTTCAACGAGCCTTTCCTCGAGAAAGTGATGGCGCGTTTCCGCAAGGTTGTTTGCAAGGAACAGGCTTCCGTTGATGCTTTCGTGGAGTATGAGATAGATGAGTATGACGAGCGTTTCCTGCGCCATCTAGCACTTGGTTACACGAAGGATATGATAGCCGGTCTTCGACAGATGCCTTTCAGTACGAAGAGCCTTGAGAAACGGCAAGTTGATCTCACTAACCGACTCTTTCCTGAACGTGAGAGAAGTGGCGTGAATGCTGTACGGCTTGTGGTTAGAGCCATTCAGTTACATATCATCGATCCCGATAATTTAGTTGCTGATGAACAATAACGAGCGCAACTTTACCATCCTATTGGCATTGGCGGCTTCGCTGCCTTTCCTCTCGTGGGTGTTGTCTGCCTTGGGAGTGCCTTGTAGAAGCATTCTCGACGACGACGGCCTTCGATGGCTTTTCCGTCATGTGAGCGACTGCCTTCACAGTCGATTGGTGATGTTCGCGCTTTGTTGTCTGATGATGCAAGGTGTCATAAAACAGAGTGGAATTCTTCCACTCGGACGAGCTTTTCGTGATCCACGCTTCCTGCGTTACCTTGCCATCTATTCTATTGTTTTTCTTACCATTCTGTTTGCTGCCATTGCCCCCAGCAGTCCTTTGCTAAGTGTCACAGGTGGCCTTGCGGGCAGCCCTTTGCTCGATGGCTTGCTCTTTCTTGGTTGGTTCTCGTTTATCGTGTTTTGCCTTAGCTACGGGCACAACAAACGTGAGCCTTGGCCTCAGATGCTCACCCACGGTATCCGTAAGCATCCGCTTGCAATCCCCTTCGCCATCATTGTGTCGTTTTGCTGGCAATGCATTCAATATATGATATCATGAATCTCGACGACCTTAATCCTAGTCAGCGTGAAGCTGTGCTCTGTATTGATGCTCCTTCTCTCGTCATTGCAGGAGCAGGAAGCGGCAAAACGCGTGTTCTTACCTACAAGATTGCATACCTTTTGGAGCAAGGGATGCAGCCGTGGAACATCCTTGCGTTGACCTTTACAAATAAGGCTGCTCGAGAGATGCGTGAGCGCATCGCCACCCTTGTTTCGCCAGAGAAAGCCACATCGCTCTGGATGGGTACCTTCCATAGTATCTTTGCCAAGATACTTCGTGTCGAGGGGAATCGGTTGGGTTACGACCAGAATTACACTATCTATGATACTACCGACAGCCAGAGTCTCATCAAACTCATCATCAAAGAAATGAACCTTGATGACAAGGTTTATAAACCCAATGCTGTCCAAAGCCGTATCTCTGCTGCTAAGAACCGGCTAATCTTGCCTTCCGGTTATGCTTCTGTTCGTGAGTTTCGCGAGAGCGATGCCTATTTCCATCGCTCCATGATGCCAGAGGTTTACAACCGCTATCAAGAGCGCTTGAAGCAAGCTAACGCTATGGATTTTGATGATTTGCTGCTTAACACTTGGCTTATCTTCAAGCATAATCCGGAGGTTGCGGCTCATTGGCAGGAGCGTTTCCATTTCGTTCTCGTCGATGAGTATCAAGACACCAATTTCGCTCAGCATCAGATAATTAAGCTCCTTACCGACCAAAGACAACGTGTTTGTGTCGTTGGCGATGATGCCCAAAGCATTTACAGTTTCCGAGGAGCCGACATTGACAATATTCTGCACTTTCGTGAGGCTTATCCAGAAGCTCGCCTTTTTAAATTGGAGCGTAACTATCGTTCCACTCAGACCATTGTGAATGCAGCTGGAAGTTTGATTCGAAATAATCGTGAGCAAATCTCGAAGAGCGTCTTCAGCGAGAAGGAGGTAGGTAATCCTATTGCTCTCTTCCCTGCCTATAGCGACACTGACGAAGCCAACATTATTCTTCGAGAGGTTCAGAAAGCCCATCGTGCAGGCATCCCATACAAAGGCATCGCCGTGCTTTATCGAACCAATGCCCAGAGCCATAAGATAGAGGACAGTTTCCTTCAAGGTCGTGTTCCTTATCATATCTATGCTGGCACTTCGTTCTATCAGCGCGAGGAAATCAAGGACATGCTTTGTTACCTTCGACTTTCTGTTAACCCTTATGATGAAGAGTCTTTGCGTCGCATCATCAACAAACCAGCCAGAGGTATAGGCAATACTACTGTCGGCAAGCTTTTCTTGTCGGCAAGAGAAGCAGGGACACCTGTCTGGGAAATGCTCAAAGCAGGTGTTTGTCCTGGGTTGAATGCAGGAACCATCGCTCGTTTGAAAGCTTTCTCCGACATGATTGCATCCTTCCACGAGTGTTCCAAGACCGTCGATGCCCATACCTTAGCCTTACGTGTTGCCAAGGAGAGCGGATTGCAGGATTACGTATTCAGCGGACACGAACCAGAGGATGTGTCGAAACAAGAGAATATGCAGGAAATGATCGATGGAATCGCGGTTTTTGTGCAAGACAGCCAAGAGCAAGGGCTTGGGATTTCCATTAGCGATTACTTGCAAATGGCCAGTCTCGCCACCGATTTTGACCGCAATACTGCCGAGAAAGATGC
>JAGCFN010000105.1 GCA_017650085.1 Bacteroidaceae bacterium
CCTTCGATGTCTATTACTGCGGCGAGAAGGTGAAAGGAGCGATGGCCTCGTCCTTCAAATACATGGGTGGCGGCTACGGACAGGATTCCTTCGACGTTTACTACAGAGGCCAGAAGATAAAGTAGAGGGCGGCTCGTCCACACCATAACACACAAAAATCAGGGCACTACAGAGAGATTTCTGCGGTGCCCTGAATCGTTCAGAATCTGTTTGCGAGTGGATTTATTCGGCCTTGAAGAGGTCCTTGATGCCGCCGATGGAGCCGAGCAGGTTCGTGGCTTCGTAAGGCAGATAGACGGTCTTCGTCTTGTCGCCTTCGGCCAGTTCCTGCATCATCTGGATGTACTTCTGAGCGAGCAGGTAGTTGGCGGGGTTGGTGGATTTGCCTACTGCCTCTGTGATGAGTTCAATGGCCTTTGCCTCTGCTTCTGCCACACGGATGCGAGCCTGTGCCTCACCCTCGGCCTGCAGTATGGCTTCCTGCTTGGCTGCTTCAGCCTTGTTGACTATGGCAGTCTTTTCACCTTCGGAAGCAAGAATTTCGGCTGCCTTCTGACCTTCAGAGGTGAGGATCTGTGCACGTTTGTTACGCTCGGCCTGCATCTGCTTCTCCATCGCTGTGAGGACGCTGTCTGGAGGTGTAATGTCCTGCAACTCAACACGATTCACCTTGACGCCCCACTTGTCCGTAGCATCGTCCAGCACGGCAGAGAGCTTCTTGTTGATGGTGTCGCGCGAGGTCAAAGTCTCGTCCAGTTCCAGTTCGCCGATGATGTTACGCAGGGTTGTCTGCGTCAGCTTCTCGATGGCGTTTGGCAGGTTGTTGATTTCGTAGGTAGCCTTGAAGGGATCGACAATCTGGAAGTAGAGCAGGGCGTTGATTTCGGTCTGTACATTGTCCTTCGTGATGACGTTCTGCTTGGGGAAGTCATAGACCTGTTCGCGCAGGTCGATGGTGGTGGAGTACTGGTAGCGTCCGTGGTTGAGCACGACAATCGACTTTGCTCTGTCGATGAAGGGGATGATGATGTTGATGCCTGGCTGCAGCGTAGCATGGTAACGGCCCAGACGCTCCACAATCTTGGTTTCCGACTGAGGGATAATCACGAGTGCCATCTTGGCAAAAAGTACTACCAAAACGACGATTGCAATAAGGAAGTAAGTCATAGTTTTATAGTTTAATGGTTAGTAAGTTTATGAGTTTTTGTTGACAACAGACTATAGACAACAGAAGATTTCCCGGACTACAGACCGTTGTCGGTTGTCCGTTGACCGTTGTCTGTCCCTACTGTGATAATCGTGCTTTCGCGCGAAATGACACGAACATTGGTGCCTTCGGGGATGTCTTGAGTCTCGTTCGTCACTGCCTTCCAGATGTCGCCGTCAATCTGTACACGACCAAAGCTGTCGGCTTTTACCGTCTCGACCACGCGACCTTTACGTCCCAGCAGAGCATCGGCATTGCTGACGCGATTCGAATCATTTCTGTGCAGGAAACGAACGGCAAAAGGCCTTACGAAGAACAGACTGGCCAGCGTGAAGACGGCAAACACAATCAGTTGCAGGATGATGCCGCCACCAAGAGCGTCTGTCAAGCACGCAAAAGCCGCTCCGATGGAGAAACAGATGATGAAGAAATCACCAGCCGTGAGCTCCAGAATCAGGCAGACTACAGACAAGATGGCCCATATCTGCCACATGTGTAATGCAAAGTAATCAATCATACCTTTATATATTTATAGGGTTTACTATTCTTTTTTTACTCTTTTTCTTCCCATCAGTGGAGTCAGAGAGGGGTCTCTTATAGTGTCAGAATGAAGTCGTCCCAGTCCTTCGACGAGCCTTTCCTTCCGAACACCTTCGAATAGAGACGGCTGCGGGTCGTAGCGATACTCTCCTTCGAATGGGCCGTCAGCATGGCAATGTCCTTGGGCTGGATGTGCATCTTGATGAGCAGGCTGACATGCAGCTCCTGTTCGCTCATGGGGTAGAGGCTGTAGAGTTTCTCTGTCAGGCCCGTATAGATGCTGTTCAGCAA
>JAGCFN010000106.1 GCA_017650085.1 Bacteroidaceae bacterium
GAGGAAGATGCTTTTTCCTGCGTGACCGATGCTCTGGAAGAAGTTGCCGATGACCATCTGAGCACCCACTAACGGGAAGGCTGCCACAACGAAATGGAAAGCTTGGACTGCTTTCTGAGTCAATTCTGGACCTGCTCCGAAGATATGAATGATGGGAGCTGGAATGAATTCACCTGCCAGACAAGCAAACAAGGTGATGGTTGTTGACCCTATTATGCCGTAACGAAGCACGCGGAAGACACGGTCGTTCTTCCTTGCACCCCAGTTATAACCCACAATTGGCTGCATGCCTTGCACAAGTCCCATCACGACGGTCACGAACAGAAAGACCACTCGATTCACGATTCCATAGGCTCCGATGGCCATATCGCCTCCATATTCGAGCAGCCTGTTGTTGCAAATCAGGACAACCAGACAAGCGCAACTGTTGAACAGGAACGGGCTGAGACCGATTGCGAGACATTGGCGAACGATATCGAGCCTGAGTCCATAGATGCCTCTGCGAAGGTGGAGAAGTTCGGTAGGACGGCTGAAGAGTTTCAACTGCCAGCAGAAAGCAATGGCTTGGGCAATGATAGTGGCCCAGGCAACACCCTGGATGCCCCATTTGAACACGAAGATGAAGAGCGGGTCGAGTATGCAATTGACAATGATGGCGACGATAGTGCAAGCCATAGCCGAGCGAGGATGTCCTGCACTTCTCAGTATCGCGTTCGAGCCATAGTAGAGGTGCGTTATCATGTTGCCTATCAATATGATAAGCATATACTCGCGAGCATAGGGTAGGGTGATGTCGCTTGCTCCGAAGAGCCGCAGAATGTCGTCCAGGAAGGGCAGACAGGCGAATGTGAAGAGAATGCCGAGAATGACATTCAGGCTAATCGTGTTGCCCAATATATGCTGAGCCTCCTCGTATTTCCCTTGGCCAAGACGGACACTTATCACGGTACTTGCACCCACGCCAATCATTGCTCCGAAGGCTGCCGAGAGGTTCATGAACGGACTTGCCACAGCCATTCCGCTGATGGCCTCGTCGCCCAAGCCTTGCCCCACAAAGATGCTGTCCACGATATTGTATATCGAAGAGGCTACCATCGCGATAATTGCGGGCAAGGAATACTGCCAGAGCAATGAGCCGATGGGCTTTGTGCCGAGTTCGGTAGGAATGTGTTGTCGCATGTTTATCCTGATGTTTTCGGGGGCAAAGGTAATAAAAAAACATGACTTTCGCAGGGCTTTCCCTCATATAATATAAGTAATATGTAAAATAAAGCGTGCTTAGTTGCAAAAGATAACGTGTTAAGTTGACCAAGTTGACGTGTTAAGTTGGCCAAGTTAACGTGTTATGATTGTAAAGATAACGTAGAGTGTTTGCAACTTTCGACTTTTCTTCGTATCTTTGTGCCCAGAAAGAAAAAGAAGAATATGCTTATGAAACGACAACTAACACTCTTGACAGTCCTTGCTTGCACCATCCTGCCTGTCAATTCCAAACCTTCAAAAGGTTACCCCATCACTCCTGTTCCTTTTACCTCAGTTAAGGTCGTGCCTGGCACTTTCTGGGGGCAAAGATTGGAGGCAAGCCGCAAAGTGACCATCCCTCTTGCCTTCTCGAAATGCGAGGAGACGGGACGCTACACGAACTTCTCCAATGCGGCAGAGCATCTTCAAAACCCTTCGAAAGTGTTTGAGATTAAGAAAGGCACTTTCCCCTTCGATGATACAGACCCCTACAAGACCATCGAGGGAGCGAGCTATATTCTGCAGACTTATCCAGACAAAGCGCTTGCCTCGTATATCGACTCAGTCTTGAACGTGATTGCCTCGGCGCAAGAACCTGATGGCTACCTTTATACTGCACGAACGCAAAACCCAGAGCATCCTCACGACTGGTCGGGTCCAAGGCGTTGGAGTGCTGAGGAGCAAGGAAGCCATGAACTCTACAACCTCGGACACATGGTAGAGTCTGCGATTGCTCACTATCAGGCTACGGGCAGTCGCAAGTTCCTCGATATTGCCATCCGTTTTGCCGACCTCGTTTGCAAAGAAGTCGGGCCAAATTCAGGACAGGCTTGTGTCGTTCCAGGTCATCAGATTGCCGAAATGGCATTGGCGAAGCTTTATATCACGACTGGTGACAAGAAGTATCTCGACGAAGCAAAGTTCTTGCTTGACTATCGTGGCAAGACGACCATCAAGCAGGAGTATTCCCAGAGTCACAAGCCTGTCGTGGAGCAGGACGAGGCTGTAGGTCATGCCGTTAGAGCCGCTTATATGTATGCAGGAATGGCAGATGTGGCGGCACTTTCAGGAGATCAGGATTACGTGAAAGCCATTGATGCCATTTGGGACAATATTGTCACGAAGAAGCTCTACATTACTGGAGGCATCGGAGCTACAGGCAACGGCGAAGCTTTCGGCAAGAACTACGAACTGCCCAACATGACGGCTTATTGCGAGACGTGTGCCGCGATTGGAAATGTTTACGTCAATCATCGTCTTTTCCTGCTTCACGGAGAATCCAAATACTATGATGTGCTGGAGCGGACACTTTATAACGGACTTTTAAGTGGTGTTTCACTTGAGGGTAACGGCTTCTTCTATCCTAATCCTCTCGAGTCGGCGGGTCAGCACCAACGCCAGCCTTGGTTCGGCTGCGCTTGTTGTCCGAGCAATATCTGCCGTTTCATTCCCTCGTTGCCAGGTTATGTCTATGCCGTGAAAGAAAATGCTTTTGGCAATACGCCAGCTGTGTATGTGAACCTTTTCCTTTCGAATACATCAACGCTGAATGTGGGTGGCAAGAAAGTTAGAATCAGCCAGAAAACAGATTATCCCTGGAGTGGCGATATCACACTGAAAATAGAGGAGAACAAGGCAGGCGAATTCAGGCTCAATATCCGTCTCCCGGGATGGGTCTATAACCAAGCTGTTCCCTCCGACCTCTATACCTACGCAGATGGAAAAATGCCCAAATTCACCGTCAGGGTAAATAACAAGAAACAACTGATTTTCCCCTCAATGATAGAATCCGCACACGGATATATAGCGATGGGCGGTAAGTGGAAGAAAGGCGACGTGATAAAGATTCACTTCGATATGGAGCCTCGTATCGTTCGAGCCAACGACCAGGTTGAAGCCGATAGAGGCATGTTTTGCGTAGAGCGTGGCCCGCTTGTCTATTGTGCAGAACATCCTGACAACGAGGCGGATATCACAGACATTCGCATCAGTTCCGATGAGAGGTTCAGGATGGGACAGACAAAGATTGCCGGAACACCCGTTACGACACTCATCGCTGAAGACAATTCCATGACGCTCATCCCTTATTATGCTTGGTGCCACAGAGGAAGAGGAAAGATGCGCGTATGGCTTCCAAAGGAGAAATGACAAACGACACGTAGGTAAATCCAAAACATTACGTGTGAAGTTTGCGATTTACTAGTGTGAAGTTTGCGATTTACTAGTGTGAAGTTTGCGATTTACTAGTGTTACGATTGCAATCATAACGTGCCACGTTTGCCACTCAGGCCTCAGTCGGTTTGATTCCTCATTCTCCACTTTTTGCAGAACAAGCCCCAGAGTCGGAAAACTTTAGGGCCTGTTTTTCGTATATAATAATATATAATGTGTGATTTTAGAGAAAATTCTTCTTTCTTCTTACTTAATTATTAATTCTTTTTTGTACCTTTGTGCGCGAAAATGAAAATAATAAATCTTTAAATACTAAATCACAAAGATGAGTACACAAACAGAAAAGATTAAGGAGCTTATGGAGCTCCGCGCTAAAGCCCGCATAGGTGGAGGCGAGAAGGCTATCGAAAAGCAGCATGAGAAAAACAAGCTGACGGCTCGCGAACGTATCAACTTGCTGCTCGACGAGGGTAGCTTCGAAGAGATGGATATGTTCGTGAAACATCGCTGCACCAACTTCGGTATGGAGAAGAAGCAGTATCTGGGCGATGGCGTTGTGACTGGTAGCGGCACCATTGGTGGCCGTCTGGTCTATGTCTTTGCTCAGGACTTCACGGTTTCTGCTGGTTCTCTGTCAGAAATGCTGGCTAGCAAGATTTGTAAGGTGATGGATATCGCCATGAAGGTGGGTGCTCCTGTCATCGGTCTGAACGACTCGGGTGGCGCTCGTCTGCAGGAGGGCATTAACGCTCTCGCTGGCTATGCCGAGATCTTCCAGCGCAACATCATGTCTTCTGGCGTTATTCCTCAGATTAGCGCCATCATGGGCCCCTGTGCCGGTGGTGCAGTCTACAGCCCCGCTCTGACCGACTTCACCTTCATGGTGGAAGGCAGCAGCTATATGTTCCTGACAGGTCCTGGTCCTGTGAAGGCCGTTCTGGGTGAAGTGGTTACTCAGGAGCAACTGGGTGGCGCTAGTGTTCATGCTACGAAGAGTGGTGTGACGCACTTCACAGCCAAGAGCGAGGAGGAGTGTATCGCCATGATCAAGCAGCTCTTTTCCTACATTCCTCAGAACAACCTGGAGAAGACGCCTCGCGTGGCTTGCACAGACCCCATCGACAGAATGGAAGACTACCTGAACGACATCATTCCCGACAATCCCAATATGCCTTACGATATGTATCAGGTGATTGCCGGTATCGTGGATAATGGCGAGTTCTTCGAGGTTCAGCCTAACTTCGCTAAGAATATCATTGTGGGCTTTGCTCGCTTCAACGGTCAGAGTGTCGGTATCGTAGCCAACCAGCCCAAGCAGCTGGCAGGTGTGCTCGATTGCAACTCAAGCCGCAAGGGTGCTCGCTTCGTTCGTTTCTGCGACGCCTTCAACATTCCTATCGTAACGCTCGTGGACGTTCCCGGATTCCTTCCCGGAACAGGTCAGGAGTATAACGCAGTCATCCTGCATGGCGCTAAGTTGCTCTATGCTTACGGAGAGGCTACTATTCCCAAAGTGACCGTTACGCTCCGCAAGAGCTATGGTGGCAGCCATATCGTGATGAGCTGTAAGCA
>JAGCFN010000107.1 GCA_017650085.1 Bacteroidaceae bacterium
CAAAAACACTCATCACTCGTCAGGTTTTGTACTTAACGGAAAGATTTTCAAGGGTATACAACCTGATGAGTGCTGAATGACTCATCATATACTCATCAGGGTATTACTTTCTCATTATCAATGACTTTGATGAGTGACGAGTGTTTTGCAGAAAGTTTTAAAAACACTCTTCACTCTACACCAACACCCCTTAAGGCTCTAATATATAAGAGATTGCGATGGTGTAGAGTGGGTGAAGAGTGGTGTAGAGCCTCTACACCTATGCTACTTTTTGATTGTCAGCCGATTATGATAGGTCGGTGTAGAGTGTAGAGTACTTTGTGAAAAATGTTTTTTCAACTTTCTTCTAGAAGGAAGGTCAAACACAAGCAGGAGCAAATGCAAACATCACGTGCTATGATGACCAACATAGCACGTTATGATTGCAGACATAACACGTTACGTTTGCCAACATAACTGGTTAAGTTGGAAATGATGGCTTATTGACTCCCTTCGCCTACTTGTTTTCTTCTTCGAGGGAATAGAAGGAGCTGCCGTCGAAACAGTGTGTACAGATGCGTTCTTTTGGGAGGCCAATGGCGTGGACGAGCGTCTCGAGCTTGGAGAAGCGAAGCGAGTCGAGGTTCAGACGGCGGGCAATCTCTTCGACCATCCGCTTGTATTCGGGGCTGTCGGTGCGGGTGTAGGCCTCGAGGTTCTTGCTGTCATCGCCTTCGAAGTCCTGGATGATGCGACGGGTGAGCAGTTCCAGGTCGCTCTTGCTGGCACTGTAGTTGACGAAGGGGCAACTGTAGACGAGTGGGGGACAGCCGATGCGCATGTGAACCTCCTTCGCTCCGAGTTCGTGAAGCACCTTCGTGTTGTCGCGAAGTTGTGTGCCGCGGACAATACTGTCGTCGCAGAAGAGGACGCGTTTGCCCTCCAGAACATCACGGTTGGCGATGAGTTTCATCTTGGCGACAAGGTTGCGCATGGTCTGGTCGCTTGGGGTGAAGGAGCGGGGCCAGGTGGGGGTGTACTTGCTTATGGCGCGCATGAAGGGGCATTTGTGTCCCTCGGCATAGCCCACGGCCATACCTACGCCACTGTCTGGGATGCCACAAGCGCAGTCGACCTCGGTCTGGTCTTCCTGTCCCATCACACGACCGCATTCGTTGCGCACCATTTCGGTGTTGCGGCCTTCGTAGTTGCTGGTGGGGAAGCCGTAGTAGACCCAGAGGAAAGCGCAGATCTGCATCTTGGGATTGGGTTTCCTGAGGACTGTCATCTCGTCCGAAGTGATGCGGACTATCTCGCCCGGACCAATGTAGTGTGTGGTCTCGAAGCCCAGATTGGGGAAGGCGGATGTCTCGCTCGTCACGGCCATGGCTCCCTCCTTGCTGCCCACCACGATGGGTGTACGGCCCCAAGAGTCGCGAGCCGCAATGATGCCGTCTTCGGTGAGGAGCAGCATGGAGCAGGAGCCCTTGATGGACTTCCACACACGCTCTATGCCGTCCACGAAGTCCTTGCCTTTTATGATAAGCAGGGCGACGAGCTCCGTCGGATTGATTTTGCCGCTGCTGAATTCACTGAGGTGACCGCCCTCGTCGAGCAACTGTTGTGCCAGTTCGTCCTGATTGTTGATTTTTGCGACAGTGACGATGGCGAAGCGCCCCAGATGACTGTTCATGAGCATCGGCTGGGCATCGGTGTCACTGATGACGCCAATGCCCGACTTGCCCTGGAACTTGTCCAGCTCGGGCTCGAATCGAGTGCGGAAGTAAGTATTTTCGAGGTTGTGGATGCTACGCAGGAACTCGCCTGTTTCGCTTAGAGTGGCCATACCGCCACGCTTTGTGCCTAAATGAGAATTGTAATCTGTTCCGTAAAAGAGGTCAGCAGCGCACTTCTGCTTCTGAACCGTTCCGAAGAATCCACCCATAGTCTTCTTTTAAATTAAGAATTAAGAATGAAGAGTGAAGAATGAGAGTCACCTCACTTCCGCTCCACATTTCCGGGTGCAAAAGTACGGCAAAACGCGCTTTTCTGCAACTTTTTTCTGCCCTTTTTTCTTGATATAAAGCAAAAAAGTTTGGACAGGCCAAGTTAGTTGGGATAGACGAGCTTGAAGTCGAGCTGTTTGCGGTAGAGGTCGGCTCTGGAGACTTGCACTTTCACGCTGTCCCCCAGGTTGTACTGGTGGTGGAAACGACGGCCTCTCAGGCAGTAATTCTTCTCGTCGAAATCGTAGTAGTCGCCCTCCAAGTCGCGAAGGGGAATCATGCCCTCGCACTTGTTCTCGTCTATCTCCACATACAGTCCGAACTCCGTGACACCCGAGATGGTGCCCTGGAAGGTCTCGCCAAGGTGGTCGTTCATGTACTCGACCTGCTTGTACTTGATGCTTGCCCTTTCTGCCGAAGCCGCAGTCTGTTCCATGTCGCTGCAATGCTCACAGAATTCCTCGTACTTCACCTGGTTGACATTGCGTCCGCCCTCGGCATAACGCGTCAGGAGTCTGTGCACCATCAGGTCGGGATAACGGCGGATGGGGGAGGTGAAGTGCGTGTAGTAGTCGAACGCGAGGCCGTAGTGGCCGCAATTGTGCGTACTGTACTTCGCCTTCATCATGGCCCTGAGCGTAATCATCTCGATGACATTCTGCTCGCGTTTGCCTTTCACATCGTCGAGGAGGCGGTTCAAGTTGCGGCTTATGTCAGTCCGATTGCCTGTTGTCCTCAACTTGTGTCCGAACTTCTTCACAAAGTCAGCAAGGTTCAGGAGCTTTTGCGGGTCGGGATTCTCGTGGATACGATAGGGGAGGACCTTGGGCTTGACATTCTTGGGGACCTTTCCTATGCTCTCGGCAACCGTACGGTTTGCCAGAAGCATGAACTCCTCGATGAGTTTGTTGGCATCCTTCGCCACCTTGAAGTAAACGCCAGTCGGATGCCCGTCAGGTTCGATGTTGAAGCGCACCTCGCACCTGTCGAAGTCGACTGCCCCGGTGGCAAATCGCTTCTGACGCAACTGCTTGGCCATTTTATTCAATAAGATAAGCGGTTCGGCGAAGTCCTCAGCGGGCTTAGCCTCTTTGCAATCGGGAGCGGGCATCGGAGCGGAATCTCCAGGGGCTTTGTAATCCTCCTCGCTTGCTTCGTGATGGTCCTCGAGGACCTTCTGCACCTCTTCGTAGGTGAAGCGTCTGTCGCTTCGGGTTACCGTATGAGCGAGGTTCCAGTACTTCACTTCGGCCTTCTCGTTCATGTGGAAGATGACCGAATACGTCAGCTTGTCTTCGTCAGGACGGAGCGAGCAGATGTAGTTGCAGAGGCGTTCCGGCAGCATGGGGACCGTGCGGTCCACCAGATAGACACTCGTGGCACGCTTGTACGCTTCTTTGTCTATGATGGAACCCTCTGTGACATAATGGCTTACGTCGGCAATGTGAACACCCACTTCCCAGAGTCCCTTCTTGATTTCGCGAATGCTGAGGGCGTCGTCGAAGTCTTTCGCATCGTACGGGTCGATGGTGAAGGTGAGCACATCCCGCATATCCAGACGGCGAGCCACCTCGGCTTCGGTAATGCCCGGAACGAGTTTGTCTGCCGCTTTCTCCACCGCTGCAGGATAGACATAAGGCAGTCCGTACTCAGCCAGAATTGCGTGCATCTCGGCATTATTCTCGCCAGTCTTGCCCAGAATGTCAACCACTTTGCCAATCGGATTCTTGGCTCTGTCGGGCCATTCCACGATGCGGACCACGGCTTTGTCGCCCGTCTTGCCTTTCTTGAGGTATTCCGTCGGGATGAAGATGTCGTTGGCAAGCGTTCTGTCCTCGGTCAGGAGGTAGGCATAGCCCCTCTGGACTTGCAGCGTTCCCACGAAAGTCTTGTCGCTGCGCTTCACGATTTCCGTTACTGCAGCCTCGCGAACATGGTGCTTTCTGCGGGCAAGAAGGGTGACTTGGACTGTGTCGCCATCCATCGCGTGCAGGCTGTTTCGCTCGGCCACCAGA
Organism: Bacteroidaceae bacterium; assembly: GCA_017650085.1. Taxonomy (GTDB): domain Bacteria; phylum Bacteroidota; class Bacteroidia; order Bacteroidales; family Bacteroidaceae; genus Physcousia. The sequence continues at coordinate 4,001 of JAGCFN010000107.1, forward strand.
ATGGGTTCGCCACCTTCTGCAGGTTCGAAAGTGTTCTTGCCGTTTGCCTTTCTGCGGAAAATGCCGGTCATCACTTGCGAGGGCATGTTCAGGGTGAAGTATCCTCGAGGTTGCTCCTTGACGAAGTCATCGGCCAGAAGGCCCTCAAGCACGTCGACGAGGAGCATTTTCGCTTGGCTCGTTCGCAGGTGAAGCTGCTTGCAGATGCCCTTCAGGGGAAACGTAACGGCTGGGTTCTCTTGGAAAAAGTCGATGACAACCCTTTCCAGATCGGTCTTTCGCAGTCCAAAGCTGCCAGTTTTCTTCTTGCTCATAACTCAAAATCTTTTGGGCAAATTTACAAATTTTCTTTGATATCTTCGACATCTTGACAAGAAAAATGCAAAAATAACGCCTGAGGCACATCGAAATAGGCCGTAAAGCGTGCGAAAATGGGTGGCGAAGAATGCCCTTTTATATGATAATATAATGTAGATTACTGCTCGAACCGTGAAATTAAGAATTAAGAATTATGAATTATGAATTTAATTTCGTACCTTTGCAGCCGAAAACAGAAAAGAACACAAAACAAGGCTATGAAATATGCTTTAGTAACCGGCGGATCTCGCGGATTGGGACGTGCTGTCTGCCTCAAATTGGCGGCTCAGGGTTTGCCCGTCATCATCAATTATCAGAGCAATCAGGCTGCTGCAGAAGCCGTCAAGGCTGAGATAGAGGCTGCTGGAGGAACAGCTGAACTGATGCCCTTCAACGTGGCAAATGAGCAGGAGGTGGACCGTGCCTTCGAGGCTTGGACAGAAGCCCACCCCGATGACTACATCGCCTATC
>JAGCFN010000108.1 GCA_017650085.1 Bacteroidaceae bacterium
ACACCTATGGCAACAAGGATAGCGACCAAGTAAGGAATGATTCTCACGGCAGTTTCGAAGCCGCCTTTCGCTCCTTCAACGAAGGCCTCGTAGACGTTAATCTTCTTACGCACACCAGCCCAAATGAAGGCGATTATAATGCTGAAAAGCAGGACGTTAGCGACGACGGTGCTCCACTTGTTCATGGTCTCTTGATCAACCTGCGTGCCAAACCAAATCACACCGCTCACCACAATGCAAATGCCAAGCACAAAAGCCATAATGGCTCGGTTGAAGAGATTGATGCGTTGGTACAGGCTTGTTATAATCATGCCTGCCAGCGTGGCGATGGCTGTTGCGATAAGGATGGGACAGAAGACGTCTGTGGGCTGTGCCGCACCAGCTACTGCGCGATAAGTCATCACGCCAACAGGGATGATGGTCAAGCCGCTAGTGTTCAAGACGAGGAACATAATCATCGCATTCGTCGCAGTATCCTTCTGCTTGTTGAGTTCCTGCATGCCCTCCATCGCCTTGAGTCCGAGTGGAGTTGCCGCGTTGTCAAGGCCAAGCATATTGGCGCTGAAGTTCATGAAGATGTGTCCGAAGACAGGATGACCTGCAGGAATTTCAGGGAAGAGGCGTACCATGAGGGGCGACAACCAACGCGCCAGAACGTTCACCAAACCGCCTTTTTCACCTATTTTCATGATGCCCATCCACAGCGACAGCACGCCTGTCAGGCCGAGAGATATCTCGAAAGCAGTCTTCGCATTGTCGAAAGTGCTGTTCATTATAGCGGGAAATACGTCGGTATTGCCCATGAAAAGCTGCACCAAGGCAATGAGAAACGCGATGAGGAAGAAACCTATCCAAATGTAATTCAGTACCATAAAGTCTTTTTTTATAGTGTTTACGAGAAGAGGTCGCCTTGAATGTAACCGTCTTTCGTTGGGGAAATCTTTAGATGTCTGTAGGCAAGTTCAGTCACTTCGCGACCTCTAGGCGTTCGTTTGATGAAGCCTTCCTTGATGAGGAACGGCTCGTAAACCTCCTCGACTGTGCCTGCATCTTCTCCGACAGCAGTAGCTATCGTATTGATACCAACAGGACCTCCTTGGAACTTATTGATGATTGTGGTCAGAATCTTGTTGTCTATCTCGTCGAGACCATAGCGATCTATGTTGAGAGCCTCAAGCGCGATACGAGCTATATTGAGGTCAATCCGACCGTTTCCCTTGACTTGTGCGAAGTCACGAACGCGTCTGAGCAGAGCGTTGGCTATTCGGGGTGTGCCACGACTGCGGCTTGCAATCTCGCCGGCTGCTTCGAAATCGATGGGCACACCAAGGATGCCGGAAGAACGCATCACTATCTTCTGGAGAGTGTCGGCATCGTAGTATTCGAGATGCATGTTGATGCCGAAACGAGCTCGCAAGGGAGCCGTGAGCAAGCCGCTTCTTGTGGTTGCTCCCACCAAAGTGAATGGGGCCAAATCAATCTGTATGCTTCGTGCAGAAGGGCCTTTGTCGATCATGATGTCGATACGGTAATCCTCCATTGCAGAGTAAAGATATTCCTCTACAATGGGCGAGAGACGATGTATCTCGTCGATGAAAAGGACATCGTTTGGCTCGAGAGATGTGAGGATGCCGGCAAGGTCGCCAGGTTTGTCGAGCACAGGTCCGCTCGTCAGCTTGAAGCCGACTCCCAGCTCGTTGGCAATGATGTTGGAGAGTGTGGTCTTACCAAGTCCTGGAGGGCCATGCAGAAGTGTGTGGTCGAGGGGTTCTCCGCGATATTTCGCAGCCTCGACGAAGATGCGCAGGTTCTCGACAACTTTCTGTTGTCCGCTAAAGTCTTCGAAGCACAAAGGTCGGAGTGCGTTCTCGAAGTCCTTTTCTTTCTGGCGTCCCTCTTGTCTTATGTCGAATTCTTCCATATTGGTTATAGTGCTTTTAGGGCTTTGTCTTCAGCTTTTTGCATCTGTTGTCTTTCCTCGTCTGTCTTGTCGCGAAGGCCGCAGAGATGCAGGAGTCCGTGAATGATGACACGTCGAAGTTCCTCATCGAATGTGGCTCCAAACTTCTCGGCATTCGTCTTGACGGTATCGAGGCTGATGTAGATGTCGCCACTCAGAGCGTCGTCTTCGCTATAGTCAAAGCCGATGTGGTCGGTATAGTAGTCGTGTCCGATGAATCGACGGTTGATGTCGAGCATCGTTTCGTCGTCCACGAAGATGTAGTTGATGTCGCCCACTACCTTATTATATGTGGCAGCTGTGCTTTTCACCCAAGCCGAGACCTCTGCCTCGACGATGTTCGGCATCTCTACGTTTATGGTGTTGTAGGTAATCATTCAGCCTGAAGGAGTTCGACAGCCTTTTTGACAACCTCATCGTCGGCATAGATGATGGCAAAGTACTCGCTCATGTCCCACAAATCTCGTGCCACAAGTCCTTTCACGATGCGTCGTATGTTGTCTGTTGTCTTCTGTCGTTCCTCGTCATCTTGCGGCTTGATGTTCTGCTTTTCGCCTTCTGCAAAGATGTCGTCGACGATTTCTTGCGGCAGTTCGAACTCTTTTCTGAACTGTTCGAAGCTCGGATAAGCCTTCTTCAGCTTCTTCCGATTCTTGTCCATATACTTGAGGTTCGCGTTGATGATGATGCTTTTG
>JAGCFN010000109.1 GCA_017650085.1 Bacteroidaceae bacterium
CGTCACGAAAGGTGTGCCCCACTCCTTTGTCATCAAGGAAGACGAATGGTACACATACGACATCAGTCCACGCCAAAACGCCCATGTTCTGGCAAATGCCGACGAGAACAGCTACTCCATCCAGACAAACATCAAGATGGGCGACCACCCCGTCATCTGGACAAATCCCCAGAAAAAGGCTCGCAACGTCTATTTCCAGTTTGGGCACAGCAAGTCGCTCTTCCAGAATCCTGCTTTCATCCGACTCTTCGAGAACGCAATCAGATGGACTTTGAAAGACGATGAATCCGTTCAGGAGGAGGAAGGATACCCTGCCAACTATGCTCGCGCTCCACGTTTCCGTGCCCTCGTTCATTACGAACCTCATGCCGAGGAGGCGCATGTCCAGTTTGACAAGCAAGCCATCGAGTTCTTCCACAAACTCACTTATGGCGAGGGTTGGCTCATGGATGTCACCACTTCGCTTGCCGATTATCCCTATGAAAAGCTGAAGGACTACTCCATCATCATCAGCCTGAATGCTGCGTCAAGCGGCAAAGAAAGAGAAGCCTTCGAGCAATACATGGAGAATGGAGGCGGCTGGATGGGCTTTCATGCATCAGCTTATAACGACAGGAACACGCATTGGCCCTGGTTCAACAAGTTCCTGGGATGCGGAGCATTCTATTGCAACAACTGGCCTCCGCAGCCAGCTTTGGTGGAATGCGACACACAGGAGCATCCCGTCACCTGCACCCTGCCGCAGTCCTTTGTAGCTCCAGCCAGCGAGTTCTACCAGTGGCAGCCAAGTCCAAGGAAGAATCCCGATGTGGAAGTCCTTGTCTCTATCTCCCCCAAGATGTATCCTTTCGGCTTGAAGGATGTCGTGAAATGGGGTGACTTCCCAATTGTCTGGACGAACAAGAAGTACAGAATGGTCTATCTGAACATGGGGCACGGCGACGAAGGCTTCATCGACGCCACACAGAACCTGCTCTTCGTCAACGCCTTCCGCTGGGTTGTAAGTCGCGACCCGAAAGGCGACCCGTTTGAAAAATAAAGAATTGAGGGCATCTTCCACCAAGAAAGTAGGAAAGTAAGAAAGTAGGAAACACGACATTAATACATTTTGAACCAGCAAAAGTAGATATAATAGGAGATTCTATATATATATCGTATTATAATAATTATTATATAATATAATTAATAATAATAATAATAAACTTTTACTAAGAAAAGTCCTCTTTCTGCCTTTCGCCTCGCCCCTCGAAACACCTTAATGTCGTGTTTCCTACTTTCCTACTTTCTGCATTTCTCTATATCCATTTTTGTGCGAAGATATTTGACAAAATCCTTGCATAATTCATTTATATTTCGTAAATTTGCAAAGTGAAAGATGAGGGAACTACTGCAGGGTAAACTCGGATTTTCACACGTCAAGTTTGCAAACATCACACGCTAAGTTGGTCAACATGACACGTTATGATTGCTAACGTAACACGTTAAGTTTAGTATTTAACCACGTTAAGTTCTAATAAACAAACAAAGGCGCTGCCAAATGGTAACGCCTTCCTTTATATTATATATAATGTGTGTGCTTAGCGCAGGCGGTCGAGCGAGCGGACCAGCATCTCGTCCTTCAGGATGCCTCGGAATGCGAGGTAGAGCAGGATGAGGGCTGCAAAGGGAAGGGCTGCTGTCCAATGTGGGCGCCAAGTGGCTGGCATTCCTGAGCTAAGCATGTAGCAAATGACACCGTAAGCGATATACCACGCCACGAGCAATGTCATGCAGAAAGTGGCCAAACGCATCTGAAGGGCTCGACGCTTGAAGAGCCAAATGTCGATGAAGACCAGGCCTGTAGTGATGACCATAAGTCCCATCAGCACAGGGCAGAAATAGAACATGTGCTGCCCCTCCGATACGAGCCAGAGGTTGTACATGTCCACCTTCTCCATGCTCTCGCTAACCATGAAGTGAGCGACAGGCGAACAAAGGCAACCTATGCAGAGAGCAAAGGCTGCGAGAAGGTAAAGTGTCTGGATTCGCTGCAACATGTTTTAGTCGAGAAGCGTGGCTTCCTTACTGGGGTTGCGATAGTAAATCTTGCCGTCGATGAACTCCTGAGTAGCCATGAGTGTGGCCTTGGGGAGTTTCTCGTAGTAGCGGCTGATTTCAATTTGTTCGCGGTTCTCGAAGACTTCGTCGAGGTTGTCCTGTGTGCTTGCGAACTCGGAGAGCTTCTTGCTCAGTTCCTGCTTGATGTCGGCAGATATCTGATTGGCGCGCTTGCCGATGATGACGACGCTTTCGTAGATGTTGCCTGTCTCTTCGCAGAGGCTCATGGGGTCTCTGTTAACGGTGTCGTTAGGTGCTGATGTTTTCTTGTAATCCATCTTTTTATGATTAAATGTTTTCTTGTTCCTGATTGTTTTTCTTCTTTTTGGACTTTGTTGTGTTTTCCTCCAGCTTGCCGTCTTTCTTCACGACCAGCTCATCTTCGTCGTCCATTATCACTCCCTTCCTGGAAACGACGCGCTCTGAGTGCTTGAAGATGGCCTGCGCCTCCTTCATATAACTGCTTTCAGGGAAATCGTTCTGGAAGGCGTAAAACTCGTCGATAGCATCGCGGAAGCGTTCCACGCGCCTCTCCTCGACACTCTGGCGGGCAAGGTGGTATTTAGCCCGCAGCACAAGGATTGAGAGCTCTTCGCGAAGATTCGCAGAAGCGTAGGGATAGTCCTTCAGTGCGTTCTGGGCAGTCACGACGCAAGCCTCGTAATTGTTGCCGCCATAGATGCAGTTGAAGGTGTAAGTGCCAAGGTCGTAGTAGAGTTTGGCCGACTGATACTCCTTCATGACAAGCTTGTCCTGCATGTCGTAGATGATGGTATGCGCTTGTTCCTTCAGGTTCGTTTCGGGGCAATAGTCGAGGAAGTTCTGGAACTCCCTGATTGCCTCCATCGTGCTCGTCTGGTCGAGACGGATGTCGGGCGTTTGCTTGTAGAGGGAATAGCCCGTGTTGTAACGGGACATCTCCATGTAGCTGCCCTTCGGATATGTCTGATAATATTTCTTGAAGTACAAGACAGCCGACTCGTAGTCCCTTGCCTTAAGATTGCTTTCGCCAAGCATGTAAAGGCTTTCCTCGCCATACGAAGTGCCTTTCAAAGGTAACAGCAACATGCCGAAAAGCTCCGAAGCCTGACGATAATGGCCGTCAGCATAGAGCGCCTTGGCTGCCTCGTACTTGTATTCGTAGTCGGCACTTTTGAGCACATTAGAGTACTCGCTGCAAGCATTGAGGAGCAGCAAGCAGGGAACCAAAAGCAGGATTATAAGTCGATTCATACTCATATCAGGGCGCAAATATATCACTTTTTGCGTTCTCTGCCAAAAATGGCTGAAGAAAAAAGTGCTTATAGCACCTTTTTTAATGTTTCTTAGCTTTCTGAGGGTCATAAACTGCCATTCCGACGAACGAATCTGCACATCCGTAGAAAAGATACCACTTGCCCTCGAATGGCACAAGACCCTCGGTAAAGACTGTTCCTGAAGGATACTGTCCGCTCTTCTCGAAGTCGTCTTCGGGATAGAAATAAGGCTCATCCAGTCGGTCAAGGAGCTGTGTGGGGTCTTTCAGCGAGAAGAGTGCCTGACCTGCGCAATAGGCTCCCGAAGCGTAACGCTGGTCCCCATTCTCGCCGCCTCGGTTCTTGCCGTTGTAGAAGAGCATGATGCCCTTCTTGGTTTTGATGGCTGGAGGTCCACATTCCACAAGTTGGCTGTCGAAATAGCCCTTTCTGGTGTCCATGACATGCAGGAGCTTGCCGTCTGCATCAAGCATCGGCGTCCAATGGATAAGGTCCTCACTAGTCGCGATATTGACGAAATTCTCGCCCCAATACATCATGTATTTGCCTTTAATGCGCGCGATGACTTGGCGGCCCTTCTTCATCTCAGTCACGATGGAGCCGGACTTCGAATAGCCTTTGCTGAGCTGGCTTTTATGGTCGTCAGAGAAAATGGGACCATGCTTGGTCCAATGCACGAGGTCTCTTGAAGTGGCGACACTCAGTCGGGCCAATTTGTGATTCCAACTCGTATAGGTCATCACATAGAGGCCGTCTTCTGTCATGCAAACTCTTGGGTCTTCGCAGCCTCCAGGCACATCGAAGTCCTCCCATTCATCGCCTCCAGGAAAGAGGACGGGAGCACCATGATGCTGGAAGTGGATACCGTCTTCGCTAAAAGCATAGCCGATGCGAGAGGTCCTGGAACCTATGCCTTTTGCAATGTTGTCCTCAGCCCGATAGAGAAGTGCTATACCGCCATTGATGATGGTTGCAGCAGGGTTGAAGGTTTCGCTGTTTTCCCATTGCGCGACTCTTTTCCACATCGGACAATAGAAGCGACTCGTCGTATCTGGACGAACGATTGGGTTCACCCCAGCAGGTCGCTCAAAGCCGAGCCAAGCCCATTTCTTCTCGATGTTTGGAGTCTTTTGTGCTTGCATAGGAAGCAGAAACAGAATAGAAGCAACAAGTGCAATTGTGCGAGTTCTCATAATTGTTTGGCTATAGTGAATATGTATCCCATATAGGGGTTTTCTGTCGTTTGGAGTTCAATGCCTAGCAGATTGCTGGGACTGAGGACGGAGTGAAGGTCGTCAACAAGACCTGTTCCCTTGAGTTTCAAGACTGCCTCTTTCTGTGTCCAAAGCCGAGTAAAGACTATGTCTGGCCACTTCGAGGAGAAGATTTCCTCAGTCTCTTCAGGGCTCATTGTATGGCGAACGAGGTCTTCCTTTGCCGTTCGAATGCGCTCGATATCCAAACCGCATGGACGATTGCTGACGAAGCACCCTACGGCCTCCTTGCAATGGCTGATACTGAAGTGAATATCAGGATGTTCTGGCAGAAAAGGCTTGCCATGCTCGTTATAAGCAAAAGTTGGCTTCCCCTTTATTCCGAATTGTTCTCGAAGGCCTCTCAACAGTTCGATATACCCGACAGCACACTCCTTCCTGCCCTGCAAGTGTTTGAAGCGCAAAGCCTGTTCCCGTCGCCATTCTGGCAAGAAGTTGATGAGCTTTTCGGTTTGCTCCTCACTCAGGTCGGCAATATGGTCGTTGATGCAAAGCATTTGTATTGAATAGGTATGCATTTCTGTCTTAGCGAAAGCGAAGTTACGAAGAAAAGTGACAACTGCCAAACATTTAGCCAAAATTCTTTGCCACAACAGCTGCCATGCTCCAGGCTGCCTGCAGGTTGAAGCCTCCCGTAATGCCGTCAACGTCAAGCAGTTCGCCTGCAAAGTACAGGCCTGGATGCTGACGAGCCTCGAGGGTACTTATATTGATGCATGCCAAATCTATGCCACCACAAGTGACGAACTCTTCCTTGTACTGACCTTTGCTTTCTATCTGATAAACATCGGATGTGAGCACAGCACAAAGGCGATTCATGTCACGCTGGGAAAGCTCGTTCCAACGCTTCTGCAGGTCAATATGGGCACGAGTGAGCAAATGATGCCAAAGCTTTGCAGAGAACTGGCGAGGGTATTCATTCGCCACTTGCCGACGAGTGCTTTCCTGTTGAAATCCATGGAGTTGTGACAGAGCTTCCTGTTCACCCTGAGCATTAAGCCAATTGATGCAAAGTTGTGCCTGATAATTATGCTCTGCAAGATATCTGGCTGCATAGCTTGAGAGGCGAAGAATGGCTGGTCCGCTAACGCCCCAATGTGTAATGAGCAAAGCGCCTTCAGCACGCATTTTTGTGCCTGCTATGCTTGCCGTAACCGACTCTACGACACACCCCATCAAGCTCGTCAAACTGCTGTCCTTAATGCAAAAAGTGAAGAGCGATGGAACAGGCTTTGCTATGGTCAGGCCGCTTAAGTGACGAAAGAGAGAGAAGCGTTCCATTGTGGGCAAACCTCCCATCGCGCAAACCACTTTATCGAAGTGACGAGCCTTCATGTTCTCATCGGCAAAAGAGACGGAGTACCCCTCTTGCTCCGGTTTTATATCGTTGATTCTATGTGAATTATGCAGAATGACGCCTTCTTCCTGCATACAACGCAAGAGTGTCCTGACTATCTGCATGGCATCTTGCGAAACGGGAAACACGCACTCATCTTCTTGCGTGACAAGTCGAACGCCTTCCCCCTCGAACCAATCCATCGTGTCTTCTTGGCTCCAATGAAGCAAAGCACGCTTCATGAGCTGTTCACCTCGAGGATAAGCCTGCTTGAGTTGCTTGATTTGTCGAAAAGAATTGGTGAGGTTGCAACGGCCTCCTCCCGTTATTGCGACTTTTGCTAATGGGCGTTTACCAGCTTCGAATACCTCGACAACTGCCTCTGGCAACTTGCGCTTCAACAGGATAGAACAAAAGCAACCTGCAGCTCCAGCTCCGATGATACATATCTTCATTTCTGCAGTCGAATGACTCTGATGCCCGTTTGGACAGGATGTTTCTGCATGTATTGGTAGAGCGTCATCGGTTCGAGCACGACTTTCTTGTGGATGCTGCTTGCGTTGAGGAGATGAAGTTTACCATCCTTCCCCCAAACTGCAAAGCCGACATGACTGACATCGAGGCCTTTCTTGTTGGTCGTGATGGCAATGATATCGCCGTCCTTGACGCAACTGAGCACCTTCTTGCTGTCCCCCACCCTTTCCTTCGGAATATAGCGAACGGTGGCTCCTGAAGCGCGTTTCTCCATCTCGGCAATGAGTTTGCGCTCTTCCATATCAACTTTGAGCAAAGGATAAGAATCTGGGTGTTCGCTCATATAGGTCAGACTGAGTTTCATCGGCACAGAAATGTTGGCAGGAGGCACAACTTCCTTGACCAAGCCAAGCTTTGAGCCTGACTGAATCCACTGGCTGAAGTAGTGATTACGGCTCTTGTAACCGTCGATTTTACCTGCATCATATCGCAGTTTCCGCAGCCAAGAAAGGAAGTCTTTCCAACTTTTGCTACCATGAAGAGTTGTGAGGGCAAGAGCGCAACAATTCTCAACCAAAGTGGTACAATCGAGGCTCTGCAGATTGATGGCAAGATGCTCTTCCATGTCCTTGATTTCAAGCGTATGAGCCACATAAGGCAGGTTCATCAATTGCTTCGCATAAAAGATGGTAAGTGCTTCATTTGCAGGAGCTTTTGAACCCTTCTCTAATAATTCAACGACACGAAGGCTATCCTCCTTTGTATAACTGACAGGACTGTTCTGACTGCTAATCTGGAGGCAGACGAACCAACAACATATTATGGCAAAAACTCCTTTCATATCAACTCTCTTTTGGTAATTTCACTAAAGCTGTAACTGCAAAGGTGACGAGGCAGAAGCCCATCACTGCGATGAAGAACTGCTGATAGCCCATCTGGTCGGACATCCAACCGCTCACCATGCCTGGCAACATCACGCCGCCAAGGTACTGGAAAGCCGTACAGAACGAGAATACGGAGGTGCTTCGTTCGCCATGAGAGAAGCTGACGAGATAGAGCGTATAGGCCGTGAAGCCCAGTCCGTAGCCCACCTGCTCGATGAAGACGCAAGTTGCGATGAGAGGCAGACTTTGCGACTGAATGTAGCTAAGATAGACATATACGATGTCAGGCAAAGTGATGCAGAGCACGAGTGGCCAAAGCATCTTCTTGAGACCATACTTCGAAACAAGCCAACCACCAACAATACCGCCTCCAAGCAAACCAATCACGCCCAAAGTGCCATAGACAAAGCCGTATTGCACATCCGTGAGCGCCAAGCCGCCCTCTGCAATTGTTCGCTTCAGAAAGAGGGGCACAATCTTCGTCAATAGCCCTTCAGGCAAGCGGAAAAGCAGGATGAAGAGCAAAGCCGTGATGAGGTGCGGCTTCGTAAAGAAGACCTTCAATGTCATTCCAAAATCCTCCAACACATTGAGTTTCTCCCCTTTGGGGGTGTCGGAATCAGGCTGCGGAAGCGCTTTCCAATGATATGCTGCAAGCATCAGCATCAGACCAGCAACGGCAAGGAATGTTATGCTCCACGAAAGCGGAATGCTCATCTCGCTCTTCTGCAAAAGGCCAGCCAGCATAACGAGACCACCCTGCCCCAACACCATTCCGATGCGGTAGAAGGTATTTCGAAGGCCGACATAGAGTTCCTGGTCCTTATTCGAAAGGCCGAGGATGTAGAAACCGTCAGCACAAATGTCGTGAGTAGCACTGCTGAAGGCAATCAGCATGAACAGGGCAAGCGAAGCTTGAAGCCAGAAACTGGTGGGCAAAGTGAAGGCCAACGCTGCCAGCGCAGCTCCGATGAGCAACTGCATGGCGAGAATCCACCAACGCTTCGTCTTGATGCCGTCCACGATGGGGCTCCAAAGTGGTTTAATCACCCAAGGCAAGCCCAGCCAGCCCGTATAGAGCGTGATTTGCGTGTCGGTCAAACCCATCTCCTGATAGAGGACGAGCGACATCAGCATCACTGCTGCGTAAGGAAGCGATTCGCCCAGATAGAGACTGGGCACCCAAAGAAGCGGTTTTGTCGTTTTCATGTAATCTGGTATTTATGGCACAAAGTTACACAAAAAAGCTGAGAACACAAAGAGAAGGCCGATTTTTGGTAATCAGAACGCAATTTTGAGAAAAATGCAGCACAGTGAAGTTTCAAACGTAACGTGTGTCGTTGGCTATTTTAACGTGTGTCGTTGGCCATTTTAACGTGTGTCGTTTACGTTATATGCTGCCTAAAACAACCTCATTTACGTGTTTTTCAGCATTCCCAACATCGTCCGTTTAGCTAACTAGCAGATTTTCAATGGCTCTTCCCTCAAAGTGTGACATGTGACATCGTGACATCGTGACATTAAGGTGGTTGCGGGTTTGTCCGTTTTCTCGGAATGCCCATCAATAAAGGGATATACTATATATTATTGTA
>JAGCFN010000110.1 GCA_017650085.1 Bacteroidaceae bacterium
AGTCGAAGCGCTTCCTCTCGCTGCATGGCAACTGGAAATTCAATTGGGTGGAGAATGCCGACCAACGCCCCACAGATTTCTATAAGACAGACCTGAACGACTCGGCTTGGGGAACAATGCCTGTGCCTGGAATGTGGGAACTGAACGGCTATGGAGATGCTGAATACGTGAACTCCGGCTTTGCTTGGCGAGGACACTTCAACCAAAAGCCGCCACAGGTTCCAACAAAAGACAATCATGTCGGCTCCTATCGTCGTTCGTTCACCATCCCAGCCGATTGGGATGGCAAACAGATTGTGGCACGTTTCGGCTCAGTCACTTCGTGTATCTACCTTTATGTGAACGGCCAGTTTGCAGGCTATTCCGAGGACTCGAAGGTTGCCACAGAGTTCGACATCACACCATTTGTGAAGGCGGGCGAGAAGAATCTCATCGCCTTCCAGGTGTTCCGTTGGTGCGACGGCTCATGGTGCGAAGACCAGGACTTCTGGCGGCTCTCGGGTGTGGCTCGCGACTCGTATCTCTTTGCCCGCGACAAGGACAACTACGTCTATGACCTTCGCATCAATGCCTCGCTCGACGACAACTACGACAAAGGCATATTGGATGTTCAAGCTACGATGCCAAGCCTGAAGTTAATCGTCTATGAATTGATAGATGCCGAAGGCAATAAGAGTATCATCACACCTACGGAATGTGGACATGCACTTATTGAAGGTCTTGACGTAAAGCACTGGACTGCAGAGACACCTTATTTATATACACTCGTTACCAAAGTTTACGCCAAAAATTCGGAAGAGCTGCTAGGCAAGAAACAGGCTGAAAAATTGCTCAAGGAATATGAAAGGTCCAAAGATGGCAAAGCTCTTACATATAAAATCAAAATGGAATTGGCCAAATTGGAACCTGTTGAGGTCATTACCCAAAAGGTAGGCTTCCGCAAGGTTGAAATCAAGAACGCTCAGCTACTTGTCAACGGCCAGCCCGTTCTCATCAAGGGTGCAGACCGTCACGAGCTCGACCCCGATGGCGGCTATGTGGTCAGCCGTGAACGCATGATACAGGACATACAGATTATGAAGCGCTTGAACATCAATGCCGTCCGCACCTGCCACTATCCCGACGACCCCATCTGGTACGACCTTTGCGATGAGTACGGCATCTACATGACTGCCGAGGCCAATCAGGAGAGCCACGGCTTCGGTTACGGCAAGGATGCTGAAGCCAAGAAGCCGCTCTTTGCCAAGCAGATTCTGGAGCGCAACCAGAACAACGTACGCTCGCACTTCAACCATCCTGCCATTATTGTGTGGTCGCTTGGAAACGAAACCGTAAACGGCCCGAATTTCGAGGCTGCTTACGACTGGGTGAAAGCCGAGGACAAGAGCCGTCCCTGCCAATGGGAGCAGGCACATCGCGAAGGTCGCAATACCGACATCTTCTGCCCGATGTACTATACACCTTGGAACTGCGAGAGCTATTGCAAAGACGACAATTTCAAGAAACCTCTCATTCAATGCGAGTACAACCATACCATGGGCAACTCCAGCGGAGGCCTGAAGGAGTATTGGGAACTCATCCGCAAGTACCCGAAGTATCAGGGCGGCTACATCTGGGACTATGTGGACCAAGCACTCCATCGCAAGCCTAACCCAAAGATGCTCACGGCTTCGCTCGATGAGTTGAACAGTATTGCCTCACTCTCCTACCCTGAGTTGAACAAGATTGACTACACCTATGGCGGCGACTACAACAGCTACGACCCGTCGGACAACAACTTCAACTGCAATGGCATCATAGGCCCCGACCGCCAACTCAATCCCCATGCCTACGAAGTTGCCTACCAGTATCAGAACATCTGGGCAAAAGCAAAAGGCAATCTCGCTGAGACAAAGACCATCGAGGTCTATAACGAGAACTTCTTCCGCGACTTGTCGGCCTACAGGCTCAGATGGGTAGTTACCTTCGATGGCCTCCCTGCCGACTTTGGCTTTATCTCGGACCTGGATGTCGAACCGCAGCAGACAAAGACTTTCGAGATTCCTATCAAACCGGAACTGCTTAAGGACGATGATACCGAGCTTATGCTAAACATCTTCTTTATGCTGAAGAACGACGAGCCTCTCATGAAGAAAGGGCAGACCGTCGCCTACAACCAGCTGGCCATACGCCCCTACAAAAAGAAACCCGTCTCCCTGCCCTCTGCCACAGCCTCAAAGATAAAGATTCTCAACAAGAAGGGGACGGAAGGAATCATCATCTCGAACGACAACTTCATGGTCAGCTTCGACCGCCAGACAGGACTCATGAACGGCTACACCGTGCTCGGCAACGACCTTCTGGGAGACGGCGGCACACTCAGGCCCAACTTCTGGCGAGCCGTCACAGACAACGACATGGGTGCAGGCCTGCACGAGAGTATGCTTGCCTGGCGCAACCCCGAGATGAAGCTCACGTCCCTGACTGCCGAAAAGGACAAAAAGCAAGACCCCGTAAAGGTAACAGCTACTTACGAAATGCCGGCAGTGAAGGCTCGGCTCACTATGACATATATCATTTTGGAAGGCGGCGCCATTCATGTCTCCGAGCAAATGAGCACTATGGCAGGTGCCGAGGTCAGCGATATGTTCCGCTTTGGCATGGTGATGGATATGCCGTTCAATTATGACAAGAGCGAATACTATGGCCGCGGCCCGATAGAGAACTATGCAGACCGCAAGGATTGCATGATGGTTGGGCTCCACAAGCAGACTGCAGACGAGCAGTTCTTCCCCTACATCCGTCCACAAGAGACAGGCACCAAGACCGACATCCGTTGGTGGAAGCAGACGAATCCGTCAGGCTTCGGCCTTCGCATTCAAGCGGAAGAACCTTTCACGGCCTCTGCCCTACAT
>JAGCFN010000111.1 GCA_017650085.1 Bacteroidaceae bacterium
ATATAATTTATATATAAAGCATGAAATTGAACATCATCGTACTTGCAAAGCAAGTACCTGACACGCGCAATGTCGGCCCTGATGCAATGACGCCTGAAGGGACCGTTAACCGTAGCGCGTTGCCTGCTATCTTCAATCCCGAGGACCTCAACGCCCTCGAGCAGGCTCTGAGACTGAAAGACCAATTCCCAGGCACGAGTGTGACCGTCATTACGATGGGCCCAGGCCGAGCTGCCGAAGTGATTCGCGAAGCTATGTACAGAGGTGCCGACGGTGGCTATCTGCTTACAGATCGCGCTTTCGCAGGTGCCGATACGCTTGCAACAAGTTATGCTCTTGCAACAGCCATCAAGCATGTCTGCCCCAACGTTGACCTCATCATCGGTGGTCGGCAAGCTATCGACGGCGATACGGCTCAGGTCGGTCCTCAAGTTGCTGAGAAACTCGGCTTGAATCAAATTACATATAGCGAAGAGATTCTTTCCCTGAAAGACGGCAAGATTACCGTAAAGCGCCACATTGACGGTGGTGTGGAAACTGTGGAAAGTGCTCTGCCTTGCGTTCTGACTGTAAACGGAAGTGCCGCTCCCTGCCGTCCTCGCAATGTGAAGCGAGTGATGAAGTACAAGCGTTGCCTTGCGCCGATGGAATTGGCTCCAGAAACGAGTTTCGCCGACCTTCCCTATGCAAGCGAATACGAGAAGAAGCCTTACCTGAAGCTCGGTCAGTTGAGTTGTGCCGACGTGAATGCCGACCTGCAGCAATGCGGCTTGGCTGGCTCTCCGACTAAGGTGAAGAACGTAGAGAACATCGTCTTCAAGGCGAAAGAAAGCAAAGTATTAACCGGTAGCGACGAGGATGTGAACGGTCTCATCCAGGAACTCCTCGCAAGCCACACAATCGGATAACGCCCTATGAATAGTGTATTTGTATATTGCGAGCTTGAAGGCACAAAGGTTGCCGAAGTAAGCCAAGAGCTTCTGACTAAAGGCAGAAAGCTGGCCAATACGCTTGGCGTCAGGCTCGAAGCCGTTGCTGCCGGTAGTGGAATTACAGGAAAGGTTGAGAATCAGATACTTCCTTATGGTGTCGACAAACTTCATATTTTCGACGCAGAAGGTCTCGCTCCCTATACGAGCAAACCTCACACGGCAGTCCTCGTCAACCTCTTCAAGCAGGAGAAACCGCAGATCTGCCTGATGGGAGCTGATGTCGTAGGTCGCGACCTCGGCCCTCGCGTCTCTTCGGCTCTTCATAGTGGACTAACTGCAGACTGTACTGCCCTCGAGATTGGCCCTCATGAAGACAAGAAGAACGGCAAGACATACGAGAACTTGCTCTATCAGATTCGTCCCGCTTTCGGCGGAAACATCGTGGCAACAATCGTCAATCCCGAGAACAGACCACAGATGGCAACCGTTCGCAGCGGTGTGATGAAGGCCGAAGTGCTTGATCCGAATTACAAGGGCGAGGTCATCATCGAAGATGTTGCCAAGTTCGTGCCTGAAACGGAGTACGTCACCAAAGTGCTCGACCGCCATGTCGAAGCTGCCAAGAACAACCTGAAAGGCGCTTCCATCATCGTGGCTGGCGGCTATGGCGTAGGTTCCAAGGAAGGTTTCGACCAGCTTTATGAACTCGCGAAAGTGCTTCATGCAGAAGTTGGAGCCAGTCGTGCTGCCGTCGATGCAGGCTTTGCCGACCACGACCTTCAGATAGGTCAGACTGGCGTGACTGTTCGTCCGAAGGTTTATATTGCTTGCGGCATCAGCGGCGCCATTCAGCACGTGGCAGGCATGAAGGAGTCGGGCATCATCATCTCCATCAATAGCGACGAGAACGCCCCCATCAACACGATTGCCGACTACGTCATCAACGGCACTGTGGAAGAAGTCGTACCCAAACTCATCAAGTATTACAAGCAAAACAGCAAGTAACATGGCAAACTATTATAACGACATAAAAGAGATAAAGTTTGAACTCGAGAACAGCCCTTTAATGGAGCGAATCGTTGAGCTCAAGGAACGTCAGTACGAAGACAAGGACAAATATGATGAGGCTCCGCAAGACTTTGCCGATGCGATGGACTCGTACGACAAGGTACTCGACATTGTTGGAGACATCACAGCAAACGTGATTGCCCCCAATGCCGAAGCCGTTGATGCCGAAGGTCCTCATCATGAAAATGGCCGTGTACGCTATGCTTCGAAGACCTACGAGAACCTCGAAGCCATGATTCAGGCAGGCATGAACGGCATGACGATGCCTCGCCGATATGGTGGCCTGAACCTTCCTGTCTCAGTCTATACGGCTGCCAACGAGATTGTCTCGACTGGCGACGCAGGTTTCGAAAACATCTGGAGCCTTCAAGACTGCATCGAGACGCTCTATTGCTTTGGCAATGAGGAACAAAGACAGAAGTATATTCCTCGCGTATGCAAGGGTGAAACGATGTCGATGGACTTGACTGAACCTGATGCAGGTAGCGACCTTCAGAGTGTAATGCTCAAGGCAACCTTCGATGAAGAGAACAATTGTTGGCGTCTGAATGGTGCCAAGCGCTTCATTACCAATGGTGACAGCGATATTCACCTTGTGCTCGCTCGTTCTGAAGCAGGAACTCGTGACGGTCGTGGCCTTTCGATGTTCATCTACGACAAGCGCGATGGAGGCGTCGATGTACGTCGCATCGAGAACAAGCTTGGCATTCATGGCAGCCCAACTTGCGAGCTTGTCTACAAGAATGCGAAGTGCGAACTCTGTGGTGACCGCAAACTCGGCCTTATTAAATATGTAATGTCGCTGATGAACGGAGCCCGTTTGGGTATAGCTGCTCAGAGTGTGGGTCTTTCTCAGGCAGCTTACAATGAAGCCATTGCTTATGCTCGCGACCGTAAACAATTCGGAAAAGCCATCATCGAGTTCCCTGCTGTGGCTGAGATGATAAGCAACATCAAGGCTCGCCTCGATGCAGGTCGTGCTCTCCTTTATCAGACAGCTCGCTATGTGGACATTTACAAGGCTCTGGAAGACATCAGTCGTGAGCGCAAACTGGAGCCCGAAGAACGTGCTGAACTGAAGCAATACAGCCGCCTTGCTGATGCCTTTACTCCTTTGGCAAAGGGCATGAACAGCGAGTATGCCAACCAGAATGGCTACGATTGCATCCAGGTTCATGGCGGTTCAGGCTTTATGCTCGAGTATGCTTGCCAGCGCATTTATCGCGACGCTCGCATCACCTCCATCTATGAAGGCACAACACAGCTCCAGACGGTTGCTGCTATTCGATATGTGACGAACGGCTTCTATGCTCAGGTCATCGAGGATTACGAGCAAATGCCTGTCGCTGCGGAACTTGAAGGGACAAAGGCCCGCATCAAGGTAATGGCTGAGAAGTTCAATGCTTGTACGGCTGCCGTGAAGGAAGCAGACAATCAGGAGTTGCACGACCTCTGTGCACGTCATCTTTATGAGATGGCAGCAGACGTTATCATGTGCCACCTCTTGATGCAGAATGCCACAAAAGCTCCTGAACTCTTCGGCAAGAGTCTTCAGGTCTATGTCAATCTCGCTGAAGCAGAAGTGGAGAAACACGCTTCTTTGCTTGGCAAGTTGAACGTGGAACAGCTTGACAATTACAGACAACAATAATCTAACCATAAACCATGAAACACTATCTTTTGTCATTCCTGATGATGTTCGTAGCCTTGCAGATGCAAGCGACGGACATCATCTATGGCAACTGCCACTATCGAGAGATAGAAGGGCGCTATGCTGGTTATCGCAAGACCGAAAGCTACACAACCTTCGAGACTGACGACCGCATTACGCTCGTCTATTGTTTGCGTATACCTCGCGACTCCGTTTCCGGTGTCGCTGTGTTGGTGCCTAAAGTGAATGGTGATGTCACTCTTAATGTGCGCGTCAAGAACTGCAGTACTGATGCAGTTTTGCTTGAGAATAATGTTACTGTGACATGCTCAAGAAGCCAGACCACGAACTTTGAGATTATCCCCAAGATGAAGTTTCCTGCCGATACTTGGTATCGCGTTGAGATTCAGGCTCCAGACGGATACAATCGTATCAGCCGCCTTCTTCGACTCGAGTTCGAGCGCAAAAGTGGCAATCCAGTCATCGATGCCCATCTTCGTGGCTTTCCAACGCCAGCCACACATCTATGGTTCGGACACTCTACGGAACAATATGCTCCACAAAACGAGTCATATGAATGGTGCTACCAAGAAGTGCTGATGCCAAAGGAATGGGCAACCATCAATACCTATCTCATGACACTCGGCATCACTGGTGGTTATATGGGCATACAGATGTGTGGTCAGACAGTAAGGAACGAGGATGACAATTATACTGACACGATTCCTTCGTCTTATCAGCATCGAGTCCTCTTTTCCATTTGGGACAATGGTGACACAGATATCACGCCTGACCTTGCGACCTACTTAAGGGCTGGTGCGTTAGCATACGGAGATGATGTTACCATCAATCGCTTTGGCAACGAAGGTACAGGTTGCCAGTCAATGGTTTATAATGGCCATTGGGATCCAGGGCAGTGGGTGCAGTTCCTTACTTGTGCTCGTCCAGAAGAGAGAACCATTGTGTTGAAGGACGAGGATGGCAACGAATACACCATCCGCTATCCTTGTTCTTTACTTTCGACGTGGTACAAGAACATGGACGACCCTGAGTGGCACTACATGGCAACCATCCGACACAGTGGTGAGTCGCACTACTACAATACCTGGTACTCGTTCATCGAGAATTGGGCAGACACAGGAGGTGAGCTTTTCCGCAGGGCTTATTATCGCAACAACTACCAGAAGTCTGTTGGAAGCGGCAAATGGTACTTCGTCAACAAGGCAAGCTTCACCCAAACTGACTATCAGAGCTTTATCGATAGTGGAGAGATAACTACTCGACATCGTCGAATGGACTATGGACACGGGCTTGCCAGCGATGTTCCTCGAGCCTTCTATATGCAGGCTGGTGGATACGGACAGCCAAAAGATTCGGCCAATATACTGCCTTTGGTGGACGATCACAGTTGTGTGGAGAGCATCAATCTCGACTCGCTATACGCCACTTTGCAAACGGCATATTTGGCTGACTCGAAGGCTTCGATGAGGACTCTTATCTCGACTCATGG
>JAGCFN010000112.1 GCA_017650085.1 Bacteroidaceae bacterium
CCACCTATGATGACGTGGTCGAAATCTTCATCCATTCGCTGCCAAGGGAGATCAAGAAGTCCGAGCTCTGCAAATGCTTTGTACATCGTTTGCCCAGGAGCCAGACCACCCACATAGTGCAGTCCCGTATCGTAATGCAACCCGCCTCTGCGGAAACTTTGCATGCAGCCTCCAGGCTGATTGGAACCCTCAAGCACGAGCGCCTTGAGCCCACGCTTGGCGAGTAGTGCTCCGCACTCCAGTCCGCCCAGTCCGCTGCCGATAATCAGGACATCGTGCATTTACTTCTGATGCTGCTCGATGTAGTCGTAGAGCTGAGCAAAGGTTTTGATTGTAGGGAGCTCTGCCTTAGAGATGAGCACACCATACTTGGTCTGTACGATACCGATGAGGTCTACGAGACTCAGGCTGTCGAGTTCAAGTGTCTGGTAGATGGGAGCATCGGGAGTGATTGTAGCCTCATCGATTTCAAACTCTTCTGCCAATTCGGCATTGATCTCAGCAATGATTTCTTCTCTTGTCATTTTCTTTTGATTTGGTTATTGTTTATAGATAATGTTTCTTATACATTCTTCACGATGATGGTGGAGTTGGTGCCGCCAAAGCCGAAACTGTTGGAGAGAAACATGTCGAAGTGTGTCTCCTTTGTTTCGGGCAGAACGTTGATGCAGGCTGTCTCCTCGTCGGGCTTCTCGAAGTTGATGTTGCCGGCAATAAAGCCGTTCTTCATCATCAAGGTAGAATAGATGATTTCGCTGGCTCCGGCCATCCACATCTCGTGTCCTGTCTGGCTCTTCGTCGAGGTAACGGGAACTGTGCGTTCGCCGAAGAGTTGTGCGATGGCTTGCGCTTCACGACGGTCACCAATGACTGTGCTAGTGGCGTGAGCGTTGATGTAACCCACTTGCTTGGGATCGATGCCGCCATTACGAAGGCAGAGCTCGAGCGAACGGGCCGGACCTGCGACGTTGGGAGTCGAGATGTGGTCGCCATTGCCCGAGAATCCCCAGCTAACTATCTCTGCGATGATGTTGGCTCCACGCTTTACAGCATGCTCATAGCTCTCCAGGACAACTGTTGCGCCACCACCGCTTGGAACGAGACCATCGCGGCTGGCATCGAAGGGACGACTCGCTTTCTCGGGTTCGTTCTCGCGAATGGAGAATGCCTGAATGCCGTCGAAGGATGCAATGCCGTACATGTTGTTCTCTTCTGCACCACCGCAAACTACGCAATCCTGCAAGCCCTGAGAGATGAGGAGTGCAGCCAGACCGATGCTTTGCGAACCTGATGCGCAGGCTGCTGAAGCGGTAAGGTTGATGCCGCGAAGTTTGAAAAGGCAAGCCAAGTTCATGGTGATATTGGAGTTCATGCTCTGGAAGATGGCACCGCTGCCGCAAGCTACTGTGCTGTTTGCCTGACGGAACTTGTCGAGGCTCTGCATTGTGGCTTCTGCTACGGAGTCGTTGCCATAGATGATTCCCACTTCGTGAGTGTTGAGATAGTCTTCATCGATGCCGGCATTATCGAGTGCCTGCTTGGTAGCGATATAGCCATACATTGCTTCTTCGGGCATGAAGTTGCGAAGGTTGCGAGGAACATATGGCTTGAGGTCGACTTTGGGGACATTGCCCACTAGTGCCGAACGAAAGCCTGCGTCCTTGCGTTCCTGGCTGAAGATGATGCCACTTTTGCCCTGATAGAGTGCGTCGCGCACTTCGTCGAGGCTTGTTCCAATGCAGGACCAAATGCCCATGCCTGTTATAACTACTCTATTTGCCATTCTTTTCTTATGTTGTTTACTTTTTTCTGTTATTGTATTTCCTTGCTGAAGCA
>JAGCFN010000113.1 GCA_017650085.1 Bacteroidaceae bacterium
GTAGTCCTTGTACGAGACGTACAGCTCCATGCAGGTGAACTCGGGGTTGTGGTTCTTGTCCATGCCCTCGTTGCGGAAGTTCTTGCCGATTTCATAGACGCCCTCGAAGCCGCCCACAATGAGTCGCTTGAGGTAAAGCTCGGTGGCGATACGCATGTACATCGGGATGTTCAGGGCGTTAAAGTGCGTGATGAAGGGACGGGCTGTTGCTCCGCCTGCAATGGCCTGAAGGGTGGGCGTCTCGACCTCGGTATAGCCGTGGCGGTCGAAGAAGTTGCGCATGGTCTTGAGGATAGTGGCACGCTTCAGGAAGGTGTCCTTCACGCCCTCGTTCACGACAAGGTCCACGTAACGCTGGCGGTAACGAAGCTCTGGGTCGTCGAAGGAGTCATAGACATTACCCTCTGCATCTGTCTTGACGATTGGCAGCGGCTTGAGGCTCTTGGAGAGTACCGTCAGTTCCTGTGCATGGACGCTAATCTCGCCCGTCTGTGTGCGGAACACATAGCCCTTGATGCCGATGAAGTCGCCCAGGTCAAGGAGCTTCTTGAAGACGGTGTTGTAGAGGGTGGTGTCCTCGCCATTTGCGAGAGCGTCACGAGTGATGTAAACTTGTATTCTTCCTTTCGAGTCCTGCAACTCTGCGAAAGCTGCCTTGCCCATGATGCGCTTCGACATGATGCGGCCGGCTATGCAGACATTTCGGCTGTTCTCGGGTGTCGCAGTCTCGCGGATGTCGTTTCCTTCCTCGTCCTTGCCTACGACGGGCAGGTCAACGAAGCTTTCCTTTATCTCCGTACTGAAAGCGTTTGTGGGGTATTCGGCTGCGGGATAGGGATTGATGCCCAGTTCGCGCAGTTGTTGGAGGTTATTACGACGGATAATCTCCTGTTCGCTCAGTTCAAGTATGTTCAATGCGTTCATTTGCTATTATTAAAATATGACGGAATAAGAATTTGTGTTCCTTTGTTATTTGTCTTCGTAGTGGCCGTAAGCGGTAAGGACGAGCACTACGACTTCTGTGTCGTGAATCTCATAGACGAGGCGATGCTTCTTGGTGATGCTTCGCGACCACTGCCCCGCACGGTCGCCACTTAGTTGATGAGGGTGCCCCGTGCCGGTACGAGGATGGTGAAGCACTTCTTGCAAGAGTTTTACTGCTTTTGCATGAGCCTTTGGTTCGTCTTTCCTTAGTCGTGCCAATCCTCGCTTGGCTTCTTCGGTATAGACAACATCGTACATACTACAGGCTGTTTAACCACTTCACCATCTCGTCTTCGTTGGAAAAACGAGTATATTCTCCTCGCTCATACTGAGCTTTGGACTTATCTACCTTTGCGAAGAACTCCTCCTTTGTCATCAGCGTAGGGTCTTCTTTCTTGGCAGCCAGGCGCTTCACATACTTCAGCACTTTCTTCATCATCGTTTCGTCGTCGGCTATTTTCCCCATAGCGCGAAAGAGTTCGGCATTCAGTTGTAATGCTGTCATAATCTTTATATTTAATCGTTCTGCTTGCAAAGATACGAAGAAAAGTGAAATGTGAAAAGTGAAAAGTGAAAAATTCCCGCTTATATACAAAAAGCTGCCCGAAAGCTTTGCTTTTGAACCTTTAAAATCTTAGAGCTTAAGCTATGGGCAGCAAAGAACAAAGCTCCCGCATCTCACGACGCAGGAGCAAGGTGGCGCACCAATATATTAACTTCTAAAACCAAAGTCTTAGGCGGAACTAAAAACCTTTCAAGAGTCTTTTTCAATCTTCAATCTTCAATTCAACTCTTCATCTTCCTGTTGCCAATAATTCGTAGAGAATGTCGTCGCACAGCATGGAGCAGGCTTTCAGCTCTGACGACGTGTCGTCTTCTTCAGGCGTAGGCGAAACTTCTGCTTTTGCCAGCATTGGCTCGTACTTAGTGACAACGCGCGTCTCGTAGATGGTGTCGCGGACGGTCTGCACTTGCATGATGGTGTCGTGCTGCACTTCGACAACCTGAGCCACAGGATTCTCAGTAGGTTGTGACTGAGGCATGCCACCATGAAGGGCATAGCCTGCAAAGAAGCTGATGAGGCTTGCAGCAACGGCCCCTACCCATCCTCCCCAAAGGGAGGGGCTTGTCCTCTTGAAGGGAGGAATCGTCATCTTACTTTCTACCTTCTGCCTTTGACGTCGGGCCGACGCGATGATTTGTTCGTTACTTATTTTCATATTGCTTTAGTTTTTTGCGGATGAAGTTCATTGTCTTGTGCAGGCGGGACTTTACTGTTCCCTCGGGAATGCCGACAATCTCAGCCACCTGCGGAATGGTAAGTTCTTCCTGATAGTGTAGCGAAAAGAGTTGATGCAAGGGCGCTGGCAGTTCGGAGAGCACCCTATCGAGAGCCTCATCAAGCTGAGCAGCATCCA
>JAGCFN010000114.1 GCA_017650085.1 Bacteroidaceae bacterium
AAGCAGTTCAGTGTTGCTGTGAACGTCCTCCGCAAGCTCAAGAAGGACTTCCCGAAGCACCAGTACATTTTGCTCATCAGCCGTATGCTTGCTCAGTCTCTCTTGGAATCCAACCAGCTCGATGAATCCCTCACCGAATTTGAATGGCTCCTCAAGCAGTACAAGGCCAAGGAAA
This sequence comes from Bacteroidaceae bacterium, assembly GCA_017650085.1. Lineage (GTDB taxonomy): Bacteria > Bacteroidota > Bacteroidia > Bacteroidales > Bacteroidaceae > Physcousia. The sequence goes on from JAGCFN010000114.1 coordinate 176, forward strand.
CTCGCAACGACTCCATGGCTGCTGAAATCGAAAAGGCTATCGCTTACGTTCTCTTCCAGAAGGCTGAATCTTCTGTTAAGGCTGGTAAGAATGAAGCTGGCGCCAAGGCTTACTTGGACCTCGTAAAGCGCTACCCGAACATCGACATTGCTGACAAGGCAATCTTCGAAGCCGCTGCCGCTTACGAAGCTACAAACCAGTACAAGAAGGCTGCTGAAACCTTCATGCTCCTCCCGAAGAGCTATGCTAAGTCTCCGCTCACTGTTAAGGGTGTCTTGCGTGCCGCAAGCAACTACAAGAAGGACAAGCAGCCGGTTCAAGCTGCCAAGACGTTCTTGTTCATTACGGATAACTTCCCGCAGGATTCTATGGCCTTCCCGGCAATTGGCTTTGCCGCTCAGACCTATGACTCTATCCCGGATAAGAAGAACGCAGCTCTTACCTTCGAACTTGCTTACAAGCGTTACCCGCAGAACGAAGAAACTCCGTCCTTCCTCTATAGCGCATGCTTGAGCTATGACGAAGCTAAGATGACTAACGAAGCAATCCGCTGCTCCAAGGACCTCGTCCGCGACTATCCGAAGAGCTCTTACGCTGTTGACGCTGCCTTCTCTATCCCGATGGCATACGCTAACGCTAAGAAGTGGGACCTCGCCATCCAGGAATATCGCAACTTCATCAAGATGTACCAGGAAGACAAGGAAAAGCTCATTGCCGCTTACATCGGTATCGCTCGCGCCTACCGCAACGTAAAGGACATGGAAAGCTCTGTTGACGCCTACAAGAAGACTCTCGAAGCCTACGACAAGTACGGCTTGCAGATCAAGAACGCAGATGCCGCAATCCCGGCCGAAGCTGCTTTCTACATGGGTGAATACGAATACAACAAGATGGTTCCGGTTGTCTTGAAGGGTAAGGAAAAGGAAAAGGCCAAGATCATCAAGAGCTTGGTTGAAATCCTCCAGAAGGCTATGGGTCACTACTCCAAGTCTGCTGCTTACGCATCTGAAAAGTGGACCTTCCGCGCCACGAACAAGATGGGTATGCTCTTCGTGACGATGGCTGCAAAGATTCGTGAACAGCAGCTCAACGGTAAGAAGGAAGAAGAAAAGTTTGCAGAACGCATCGGCATTGTGCAGCAGCTCCCGACTTACTACGAACAGGCTCGTCCGATCTTCCAGAAGAACATCGACCTCGCTCGTGACCAGGGCTTCTACAACAAGGACGTGATTGCTGCAGAAATGGGCTACATCGAAATGTACTACCAGGGCTGCGCTGTGTTCGTCGAAGTTGCTGACGCATTCGCTAACTCCCCGCTTCCGGATAGTGCTTTGATCGTACGTGAATACGTCGGCCAGGGCATGGTGAAGGATGACGCTATCATGGCTGCCCACGAAGACTTGGAAGCCTACCGTGAAGAATTGAACAGCCGTTCTGACGCCGCTAAGCAGCTCGCTATCCCGCAGTGCGCTACCGGTATCAAGGCCTCTGCTCACTACGGTATCGATAACGAATGGACTGCTAAGCTCTACGAAACCTTGAGAAAGCTCGACGAAGCCAACGAAGATCTCAACGTGAAGATCGAAAAGTTTGACCCGTCTACGCTGTTCGCTGACCCGACGTACTTCAAGTTGAAGGCTCGTATCGAACAGATCGAACAGTCTGACGCTATGACTCTCGAGGAAAAGGTCTCTACATTCCGCAACATCGTCAAGGAAACTAAGGACGATCGCGCTAAGCTTGAAGAAGAACTCGCCAAGCTCAAGGAATGGACCGCTAACCCGAGCCTGATCCCGGCTTCTGAAAGAGGTGTCGAAGCAACTTCTGAATCTTCTAGCGATGAAGAAGCCGTTGAACAGACCTCCAAGAAGTCTAAGAAGGGCAAGAAGGCTAAGTCTGAAGCCAAGAAGTCCAAGAAAAAGGCTAAAAAAGGCAAGAAGAAATAGCGGTAAAAACTATTTTACGGGGAATCCTGCTTCGTGGGATTCCCCTATTTTATTGGGCTTGAGGGCGATTGCCTAGCGGTAAAGAAAGTTTTACTACTAAAATCTCCCACAACGCTCCAAAAAAAAATAAATATGAACGAAGATTATCAAAAACAACAAAAACAATAACTCAATTAAAGGAGTCTCTAATGTCTAAATTGCTTCAATCCTTCAGCCCTGAATCTGATGGTTACCAGTTCATGTGGATCATCTTGGTCGTGTTCATCATCGGCCTTGGCTTCTCCCTCGAACGTATGACCTACATTATGATTAAGAGCTCCAAGGGCCGCGGTAAGTTCATGGCCGATTTCGGTAAGCTCGTCATGCAGAACCAGCTCGAACAGGCTCTCCAGTTCGCTAAGAGCTCCAAGCTCCCGATCGCTAAGGTTATGGACGCTATCGTCGCTGCCAAGCTCAACTGCAAGGATGCTGACAAGGCTCGTGACTTGATGACTGCTGCTTCTGACGCTGTGTTCCTCACTGAAGCTCCGCGCCTCACTCGCTACATCTCCATCATCTCCGTTATGGCTTCCATCTCCACGTTGCTCGGACTTATGGGTACGATTTACGGTCTGATCTACAC
>JAGCFN010000115.1 GCA_017650085.1 Bacteroidaceae bacterium
AGTTTTTCGTTTAATGCAAAACAGGCCGATAGCCTCTTGGCTACCAGCCTGTTCCTGTACCCCGAGCCGGGGTCGAACCGGCACAGGTTTCCCTATCGGTGTTTGAGACCGACGCGTCTACCGATTCCGCCATCGGGGCTTTAAACCGGCTGCAAAGGTAGGCTTTTTTTTTGTTCCTACCAAACTTTTTCGTAACTTTGTGCCAAAAAGGTGCACTAAACACAAAACTATGAATGCAAAACGATACTTTTTGCCATTGTTCGGCACATCATCTTTGATGGTGTTCGCAGGCTCGCATCGTCATAATATTATATATATAATGTGTGACGACATGGGTTATGGCGACTTGGGATGTTATGGGCAAAAGCTCATAGCTACCCCCAACATCGACCGAATGGCAGAGGAGGGGTTGAGATTCACTGATGCCTATGCAGGTTGTCCTGTAAGTGCACCCAGTCGTTGCTCGTTCATGACGGGCCAGCATACTGGTCATGCGAAGATAAGAGGCAATCGCGAGTACTGGGGACGCTCGGTACTCAGGCAGAATATGTTCGGCGAAAATGCTGATTACTACGTGATTGGACAGGAACCTTACGATATGACTCACCCCATCATCCCTGAGCTTTTCAAGGAGAAGGGCTACCGTACTGGCATGTTCGGAAAGTGGGCAGGAGGTTATTGGAACTTCGACTTTCCTGACACTTATGCCCGTCTTCCTGATGGAAACACGGATACAAGCAAGAGCAGGGAAAGTTCGTCGTGTTCTTTGCCCAACCTGAGGGGCATAGATTGCTTTTATGGTCCCGTCTGTCAGTTCCAGGCTCACACTTATTTCCCCAATTTCTTGAACCGGTACGACCCGGAAGGAAAGGGCGACAAACACCTTGTGGCAGAGGTTTTGGAGCAGAATATCAAGCATCCTGGCGTGAATTCTGGGAGCAAGGACTATGAAAAGCGGCCTCAATACTCAGCCGACCTCATCCATCGTTATGCCCTTGAGTGGCTCGACAGACAAACGAAGGACGAGCCTTTCCTAGGCATCTTCACCTACACTCTCCCTCATGCCGAGCTTTGGCAACCTCGAGACTCAATCCTTGAACGCTACCACAAGCTCTTCCCAAGCGAGGAAGAACGCTCATTCAGGACTGATGCAGGAAGTTGGTACTATGGTGGCAAGGACAAACATGCTCAGTTTGCAGCCATGATAACGCGTCTTGATTCGTATGTCGGAGAGATTCTCGAGAAGCTCCAGGAAAAGGGGCTTGCAGAGAATACGCTCGTCATCTTTACCAGTGACAACGGTCCTCATGAAGAGGGTGGGGCAGATCCAGGTTTCTTTGGGCGTGATGGAAAACTGCGAGGCATCAAGCGAAGCACTTACGAAGGCGGCATTCGCATCCCCTTCATCTGTTGGGGAGCAGGCATTCCGGAAGGCAAAGTCAGCCATCATCAACTGGCTTTCTACGACCTCATGCCTACCTTCATGGAGTATAGTGGGGCGTTCTCGAAAAGGGAAATCAAGGAAAAAAGCCTTGATTCACCTCGTTATGACGGCATCTCATTCTGCCCAACTTTGCTTGGAAAGGACAGAAAACAACAGAAGCACGAGTTCCTCTATTGGGAAATGAGCGATGGCGGCACGCAAGTGATTGGCGTCAGAAAAGGCGATTGGAAACTCGTCGTCAGTCAAGGAAAGCCGTTCCTCTACAACCTTTCAACAGACATTCACGAAGACCACGACCTCAAAGCCGACTATCCTGACAAGCTTAAAGAACTTATCAGAATCGTTCTTCAAGAGCATACTGACAATCCGCTCTTTCCAATAATTCTGCCATAGAACCGAATAATTAAATAACTTTACCTATTGTAATAATGAAAATCAGCAAAAAAGAATTGTTATTGATTGTGATGTATGCAATGTGCATGCTACCAATGAGCGCTCAGACGACATGGTTGAATCCGTTGGAGCAGGGCGATAATATGGTGCATGGTCGTTGGTGGAACAGCGAACTCAGGGACAACTTCTTCCGCATGACTCCAAGGGCAGAGAGTAAGGTTCGCGGTGCTGTATGGCGGCTCTCCAAGCAATCGGCAGGATTGTCAATCTGCTTCCACACAAATGCACCAAGTGTGAAAGTACGATACAAGGTAAGGGGCGGTCTGAATATGTTCCACATGCCTACAACAGGCGTCTCTGGAGTTGACCTTTATGCCACAGATGCTAACGGCAAACTGCGTTGGTGCGCTAGCAAGTTCAATCTTTCGTACAAGGACACCATTAACTATGAATTCAAGGACTTGACCTATTTTACAGGTGAGGACCGCGGATACGACTTCGAACTGTTCTTGCCGCTCTATAATGAGGTGGCTTGGATGGAGATTGGTGTGCCAGAGGACAGAGAACTTCGCTTCATACCTGTTTCCGACGAGAAGCCTATTGTGGTTTACGGCACTTCGATTGGTCAGGGAGCATGTGCTTCGCGGCCAGGCATGGCTTGGACTAACATCGTGCATCGCGAGTCGGGCTATCCTGTCATTAACCTGGCTTTTTCTGGTAACGGTCAACTTGAAGAGGAGATGTTCGAGTTCTTGGCGGAAATAGATGCGAAGCTTTTCGTCATCGATTGTCTGCCCAATATGTCAACGGAGCGTACGGAGCTGATTTACGACCGCTTGCTGAAAGGTGTTGCCATATTACGTGAGAAGAGTAATGCGCCTATCCTTTTGGTGGAGCACAACTACGCTAACGGTGTCAGTTCACAGCAGAATGTCGATTGGTACACAGGCTCAAATCGGGAGCAGCAACGCGCCTACAAGTCCTTGAAGAAGCAAGGCGTGAAGCATCTCTATTATTTAAGTCATGATGAGTTGAATTTCACGCAGGACTCGATGGTAGAGGGACTTCATCCCAACGACCTCGGTATGCGCCAATATGCCGATGCCTACCTTCGGAAGCTTCGCAAGATTCTCAAATAGCATTCTCTCTTGTTATCGAATGAAGAAGGCTTGGGTGTGATGAGAATAAGGCTAACCATAACAAGCATCCTGTTGTCCTGCCTTGCATTGGTGGCTAAGGCACAGGACAACGCGGCCAAGTGGGTGGAAAGCATCAAGGTGCTTTCGCCTGCACCATGTTCAGATATCAGTGGACGGGTGAAGGTCAGGCTGCAGGCTAAAGGGATGGAAAGGCTCTCGGCTCGATGCTTTGTGACCAGCCATACAGGTCCGCAAGAGTTGGTGCTGACTTCCAAAGGCATTAAACTGGATGAGGACGGGCTGGGAAGTTTCTGGTTGAATGCAAAGAGGTTGCCTTATGGCCCGCTTACCATTCAAATAGAAGGCAACACCGGAACAAGTCGCGACCTCTATGAGTTACAACTCTACAACACTTCCGGCAACCTCAAAGCCTCCACGGCTGGCATCCCCGACACTATTCCCTTGGCAGCTCACGGAATGCAATTGGCCTTCAGCGACGACTTCGACGGCCCGCTCTCCATTTCTCGCGATGGAAGAGGTGCTCGCTACAATGCCCATAAACCCACTTTTGGGGACTTCAGCGGCTGGCCTTTCAGCGATCCAGAAGGCTCGAATAATCCTTTCTTGCAGCGGGACACATATTTAATAATTCGTGCGCACAAGAAGGAAGGGACTCGAGGCTGTACCGGACTGATTGCTACCGTGGATATGGATGGCAATGGCTTTCGCGCCACGCCACCATGCTATATGGAATGTAGGTTGATGGCTCAGTCTGCGCCTGG
>JAGCFN010000116.1 GCA_017650085.1 Bacteroidaceae bacterium
AAGACCGTTACTGGCCTCTTTACCGATCCGACTGGCGACTTCCAGCACAATCCCGAACCTCTCGAGAAGAACCTCGCCGACATCAAAGCCCTGATGCAAAAGGGCGAGCACGACATCGCCTTTGTCGTCGATCCTGATGTGGACCGCCTCGCTCTCTTCTGTGAGGACGGAACGATGTATGGCGAAGAATACACACTCGTCACGGTTGCCGACTACATCCTGCAGCATACACCAGGCAATACGGTCAGCAATCTCAGCTCCACTCGCGCTCTCAGAGATGTGACGCGAAAGTATGGATGCGAATACAACGCTTCCGCCGTTGGCGAAGTTAATGTGGTAACAAAGATGAAGGAAACTAATGCAGTCATCGGTGGAGAAGGCAATGGCGGCGTCATCTACCCTGCAGCCCACTACGGACGAGACGCTCTTGTAGGTATCGCACTTATCCTCACTTATCTCGCCAAGAAGGGAATGAAGGCAAGCGAACTGCGTGCCACCTATCCTCCCTACTTCATCGCGAAGAACCGTATCGACCTGACTCCAGAAACGGACGTAGATGCAATTCTGAAGAAGGTTAAGGAAATGTACTCAAGCGAAGAGGTGAACGACATCGATGGCGTAAAGATAGACTTCCCAGACAAATGGGTGCATCTCCGCAAGAGCAATACAGAACCCATCATTCGCGTCTATAGCGAAGCCAGCACAATGGAGGATGCCGACGCCATCGGCAAGAAGATAATGGACGTAGTATACAGTATGGCATAAACTTTAACAAATAACCTATAAACTTTCAACTATTCTCATGTTAACCCAAATCATTAATGCAAAAATCCTGACTCCGCAAGGATGGCTCAAGAACGGCAGTATCATCCTTCGAGACAACAAGATACTCGAGGTGACAAACTGCGATTTGGCCGTCATCGGAGCTGACCTCATCGACGCGAAAGGCATGTATGTCGTGCCCGGATTCATCGATATGCACGTTCACGGAGGTGGTGGCAGAGATTTCCAAGAAGGCACGCCCGAAGCGTTCAAGACTGCTGTGGAAGCTCACGCAAAACATGGCACGACCACTATCTTCCCTACCCTGAGCAGCAGTACTGTGCCTATGATTGAGAAGGCAGTACATACTTGTACCAAACTCATGCAGGAAAAGGACTCGCCCATCCTCGGTCTTCACCTCGAAGGACACTACCTCAACCCCACAAAGGCAGGGGCACAACAACCTGAATGGATAAAGAACCCAGACCCCAACGAATACATCCCCATCGTGGAGAAGTCGGAATGTCTCTCGCGTTGGGATGCCGCTCCAGAACTTCCAGGAGCCCTGCAGTTCGGACGTTACTGCGCAGAAAAGGGAATCCTGCCAAGTATCGCACACACCAACGCAGAATATGATGACGTGAAAGCCGCCTTCGAAGCAGGCTTCACCCACGTCACGCACTTCTACAACGCTATGCCTGGTTTCCACAACAAGATGGGATACAAGTACGAAGGTACAGTCGAGAGCGTCTATCTCATTGACGACATGACCATAGAATGCATAGCTGACGGCATCCATGTTCCGCCCACAATCCTTCGCATGGCCTATAAGATTAAAGGTGTTGAACGCATGGCCGTCATCACGGACGCATTGGCTGTGGCTGCCGCTCCTCCCGATGCAAAGGCATTCGACGAGCGTGTCATTGTCGAGGACGGAGTTGCGAAACTCTCCGACCGCAGCGCCCTTGCAGGTTCTATCGCTACAACCGACCGACTGGTACGCACTCTTGTCCAACAAGCAGAAGTGCCTCTCGAGGATGCTGTCCGCATGGCAAGCGAAACGCCGGCTCACATCATGGGTATCTTCGGACGTAAAGGAGCCTTGGCTCGCGGCAAAGATGCCGACGTGCTCATCCTCGACGAGAAGCTCAAGGTTCGCTGCGTTTGGCAAATGGGCAAGATTATCGAGAACACACTCTTCTAGAAGTTCATGAATCTCATTCGAAGACTTTGGCAGAAAGCCATGCATAATGAGGCGTTACGGGAAAAGTTGCGCGTCATTATATTCCAAAGCGACACTCCGCTTGGAAAGGCTTTCGATGTCGCGCTGCTTTGTTGCATTGTTGCAAGCATACTGATCGTCGTGTTGGAAAGCTTGCAAGGAATGCCACCAAAGGCAAAGTTGGCCTTTACCGTCTTGGAGTATGTCTTCACATTCTTCTTTACGCTCGAGTACCTTTGCCGCCTTTACTGCTCCGACAAACCACGCGATTATGCCCTAAGCTTCTTCGGAATCATTGACTTGCTGAGTACTTTGCCGCTCTACATCGGATGGATATTCGGCCCTGTTCGCTACCTAATGGTAGTGCGTACTTTCCGCCTCATCCGTGTTTTCCGCGTGTTCAAACTCTTCAGTTTCCTGCAAGAGGGCGACCTTTTGATGCGCTCCATCATCATCAGCGCCCCAAAGATCGGGGTCTTCTTCCTCTTCATGGTCATCATGGTCATCAGTATGGGAACGCTTATGTACATGGTGGAAGGCAGCATTCCGAACACGCCATTCACCGACATACCGACCAGCATTTACTGGGCTGTCGTGACAATGACGACCGTAGGCTATGGCGACATTGCTCCTGCAACATTCCTTGGGCGTGTGCTTTCCGCAATAGTCATGCTGATGGGCTACACCATCATGGCTGTTCCGACAGGTATCGTCAGTGCGCAAATGGTGCATGATCACAAGGCAAAAGTCAATGAAAAGTCTTGTCCGGAATGCGGTTCTCCCCTACCCTTCGATGCGCATTACTGTCCTTTCTGCGGTTTGAAACAAGATGCCACAAAGAACATAAAGAGCATTAATGCGCCATTGGTGGTGCTGCTGCTCTTGTTCCTACCGAGTTTCACACTCCATGCTCAAGACCAGTTGCTTACAGGCACCATCATTGGAACTGCCGAGAGTGTGGACTATTCGAGTGGGCAGGCCAGCACAACTGTTAATACTGCCGCCAATGCCTTCGACGGAAACTTCTCCACCTTCTTTGCCTCCTACGAACGCAGCAAGACTTGGGTGGGGCTCGACTTAGGGGAAAAACATGTCATTACTCGTGTCGGATGGTCGCCTCGCGAAGGAAGTTATGGACCGAAACGCGTGGTCCTGGCTCTCTTCGAAGGTGCAAACGACCCGAACTTCCTTGATGGCGTCCCGCTCTATCTGGTTGATCAGGAAGGCACAGTCGGTTCGATGAGCTATGCCGACGTGAATGTCTCGAGAGGCTTCCGTTATGTTCGATACATCGGTCCCAACGATGCAAGATGCAACATAGCGGAAGTTGCTTTCTATGGCCACACTGGCGAAGGCGACGACACACAGTTCTATCAACTGACCAACCTGCCAACCCTCTCCTTTCATACTGTCGACAACATCGACCCATACGATAAAATACACGAACTCGTCTCGTCCTTCACAATCATATATGCTAACGGCACGATGATTCAGGAAGAGACTGGCACGACACGATATCGCGGAAATGGCTCGTTGACGAACCCCAAAAAGCCCTATCGCATCAAGCTCGACACTCAGAAACGCATGTTCAAGGACTCTGATATGCGTTCTCCAGCAAAAGCCAAGAAGTGGACACTCATCAACAATCACGATGACAAAACGCTGATGCGAAACCTTGTGGCCTTCGAGATAGCACGTCGAATGGGCTACGATTATGTGCCTTGGAGCAAACCTGTCGATGTCATAGTAAACGGCGAATACAAAGGTTGTTACCAACTAAGCGACCAACTGACAGTTGACAGGAATCGCATTAACCTTACTGAGATGGAGCCAACTGACATCGAAGGCGAGGCTTTGACTGGAGGTTATCTGTTGGAGCTGGACGGTTATGCTGCTCAAGAAACATCTTGGTTCACCAGTGCATCAGGCAATCCCGTTACCATCAAGAGTCCGGACGATGATGAAATCATGCCCGAACAGGCCGCCTACATTCGTCGCGAATTCAACCTGATGGAGGCAAAGATACTGGCTGCCAATTTCGACGACCCTGTTTTGGGCTTTCGCTCGAAACTCGACGAAAAGACTCTTTTGCAGTATTGGCTGACCGAAGAACTGGCTGGCAATCCCGATGCTTTCTGGAGTTGTTACTTTACAAAAGAGCGAGGAGACGAACGATTCCACATGGGACCTGTCTGGGACTTTGACAATGCATTCGACAACGACTACCGAAACTTCCCGACGAACGACCTCGGCGACTTCATTTCGCTTGCCCGAGGCGGTGCCGGGAACTTCCGAGCCTTGCTCAAACGCATATTCTCCGACCAGGTTCTTCGCGATTCGATGGCTGTGATGTGGAACAATGCGCGAGCCGAAAGAGGCATTACGAAAGAGAGTCTTCTCGCTTACATCGACTCGACGGCTCAGGAGTTAATGCAATCCCAACGACTCAATTTCATGCGATGGCCCGTTTTGAACCAAAAGGTACAGGTCAATCCGAGAGCTGGCGGCTCGTATGAAGTTGAACTCGGTTGGCTGAAGGAATACCTCGAGAACCGAATTTCGTGGCTCGACAACTTCATCAACAATAATCCGAGTGTCGAGGAGCAAGAAGTCGTGGAGATTGCTTCGGCAGCCGATTTGGCAAGCTTTGCAAATCGCGTCAACAATGGAGAGACTTCGCTTTGTGCTGTTCTGAAAGCAGACATTGACTTCTCTTCTTACCCAAGCGTCATGATTGGCACCAACTATCACTACAAGGGAGAGTTCGATGGGGCAGGACATTCCATCAAACTTGCCTTGCGACGAAGTGAAGAAGATGCGGGTCTATTTGACTGGCTATCAGGTCATGTTCACGACCTCAGCACGACGGGCACTATCACGACCTCAGCCAAGTTTGCCGGAGGTATTGCCGCTAGGACAGAAAATGCCACGATAGAGCGTTGCCAGAGCAAAGTTAATATTGTCAGCACAGTTAATGGCGACGGCACTCACGGCGGCATTATGGGTATTGCTTATCAGGGCACAATTGTTCGCGATTGCCTTATAAGTGGAGACATGTTGGGCACTCAGACGAATTGCTGCGGTGGTGTTGCGGGCTGGACTGACGGCTCGACTCACATCTCGAACTGCCTCATTACCAATCGCTTCACAGTTGGCACGGACGGTAGCGACTTGATAGCTCGAAACGTAAGCAATGTCACTTCAACGAACAACTTCATCCAGAGTGACTGGAATGCTCCGAATGGATGCGGAGGCATTACAATGTTGACGGAAAATCAGGTGTCGTATGGCGAAGCTTGTTTCCTGCTTGAAGGGAAACAGCCGGGCAGTTCTTCATGGCGACAGACGCTTGGCGCAGACATCACACCCATTCCAGCCCCCTCTCACAGCACGGTCTATTCATTCTCCCATCTGCATTGTGACGGCTCGCCCTACACTACTATCGAAGGCTATACAAACGATGCTTCGCTCAACAGACAAGACAATCACAACTATGTTGACGGCATTTGTCAGTATTGCGGAAACATCGACATGAACAACATGCCTCGCGACGAACGCGGATACTACCAGATTGCTTCGGCCGAGGCACTCAATTGGTTCGCCAAAATGATAGAGCAAGGCCACACAGATATCTGTGGTGTGCTGACCGAAGACATTGATTTCACGCACTATCCGACCACTATGATTGGCGACAGCAAGACTTTCGAAGGCACCTTCGACGGAGACGGCCACACCATCACTATCGCGTTGGTTCGTTCGGCAGACTATGCCGGACTCTTCTGTCATCTGTCCGGGACCGTGCAAGATCTTATTGTTCGTGGCACAATCACTACAAGCCGCAAATTTGCCGGACTTGTATCCGATGTTCGTGGCGGCACTTTGCTTCGATGCCAGAGTTACATCAACATCAACGCCACAATAAATGGTGACGGCACTCATGGCGGCTTGGCTGGACTCGCCAGCGATGGTCCGAGCATTCCCACGATACAGGACTGCATCTTTGCTGGCAGCATAAACGGAGCGAATGTGAACTTGTGCGGAGGTCTCGTCGGCTGGGCTTCATATACTTGTCTCATCTCGAACAACCTCATGATGGGCAAGATGAACATCAGTTCGGAAGGCGGCGACATCATTTGCCGCAATAATAGTCGGGCCATCATCCTCGACACATACTACTACACCGACTGGGACATTAGCGTACCGACTGATGCTATCAGTACCGACGAGTACGAATTGACGAGCGGAGACCTGTGCCTCATGCTCAATGCAGGCAGGCCGGAAGAGCGGCAAGCATGGTTCCAAACGCTCAACGAGGATAACTATCCGGTTCCTGACAATAGGCATATGCCCGTCTGGTACTACGACGGATCGTACATCAACGAAGATCCTGACGGCATACAAATCGTTAAGAATCAAGAGACTAAAGCAACCGAACAGATCTACGACCTTAGTGGACGGCGTATTCTCGGCACACCTGATCGAGGCATTTACATCGTGAACGGAAGGAAGATGGCATTCGGTAATGACAAATACAAAGTGCGACGTTGAAAAACGTAACGTGCTTAAATCGCAAACGTATAGTGTTACGATTGCAAACATAACGTGTTATGATTGCAAACGTAACGTGCCTAATTGACAAACGTAACACAAGTGATATGTCTGACAGTATCATTGAAAGAGTTGAAGCGCTTCGCGAGTACTTGCGGAAAAACGGGCTGAACGCTTTCATCTTCCCAAGCACGGACCCGCATCAAGGCGAATATGTGCCCGAACATTGGATGACACGGCAATGGATTTCAGGCTTTGACGGAAGTGCAGGAACTGCCGTCGTGACCCTTTCCAACGCGGCACTTTGGACGGACAGCCGTTATTTCATCGCAGCCGAGGAGCAACTCAAAGGAACACCTTTCCAATTAATGAAGGACGGATTGGCTGAGACACCTTCCATCACAGAATGGCTCTGTCATCAACTCGCTGAAGGAGAAATGGTTGGCATAGACGGCAATGTCTTCACTACGGTTGAGATTGAGGAGATTCGGGAAGCTTTGCGTCAGTCTGGAATCAAGCTCAGAACGGACCTCGACCCAGCCGAAACACTTTGGACAAACCGTCCTCCCATCCCCAAGAACAAGGTGGAGATTCAGCCTCTCGAGTTTGCTGGAGAGTCGGCTGAAAGCAAGATTGAACGCGTTCGACAGGCTTTGAGGGAACAAAAGGCTGAGGGCATCCTCATCTCTCAACTGGATGAAATTGCCTGGCTCCTTAATATGCGAGGTTCCGACGTACATTGCAATCCCGTTTTCGTCAGTTATGTTCTCCTCACACAAAACGATGTGACGCTCTTCATAGACAGTGAGAAACTTGATGAAACCGTTCGAAATTACCTCAAGAGCATAGGTGTGAAGGTTCTTCCTTATGGGAAACCGAGCTTTGAAAGCAAGGCTTCGAACCCAATTCCCACAATGAAATCGATCAAAAACCATGCTGAAATTGAAGGTTTCCGCAGGGCAATGATTCGAGATGGTGTTGCGATGGTAAAGTTCCTGCGTTGGTTGAAGCCAGCCGTAGAAGCCGGCAAGGAGACGGAAATCAGCATAGACAAGAAGTTGACGGCTTTGAGGGCGGAGCAAAACCTGTATCGGGGTCTCTCGTTCGACACTATTGCGGCATACGGTCCTCACGGCGCGATTGTCCATTACGAAGCCACTCCAGAGACGGATGTCCTGCTCGAGCCAAAAGGTTTGCTGCTTCTCGATAGCGGAGCACAATACCAAGACGGTACAACAGACATAACCAGAACGATTGCTTTAGGACCTCTAACGGATGAGGAACGCCTTGATTACACACTCGTTCTCAAGGGTCATATCCGTCTTGCACTCAGTCGTTTCCCCGATGGAGTCAGCGGAACTCAGATAGATGCATTCGCTCGATATGCAATGTGGCAGCACGGCATCAACTTCGGACACGGCACAGGTCACGGAGTTGGCTCGTATCTGTGTGTTCACGAAGGACCTCATCAGATTCGACACACATGGAAACCGGCCCCACTTCATGCAGGTATGACAGTCACCAACGAACCTGGCATTTACCGACAAAGCAAGCATGGAGTGCGAATTGAGAACACCATGCTCATCGTCGAGGCTGGCGAAACTGAGTTCGGCAAGTTCCTGCGTCTCGAACCACTCACGCTTTGTCCAATCGACCTCACTCCCGTCGTTTGGGAAATGATGACGCCAGATGAGGTTGCTTACCTCAATGATTATCACAAAAAGGTATATGAAACGCTCTCTCCCCACCTTAATAAAGAGGAAAAACAATGGTTAGATAGTAAAACTGAAAAATGGCAATAATAAAGACACTCAAGGGGATGCCTGCTCCCCGATTTGGCAAACATTGCTACTTTAGCGAAGGTGCCGTGATAGTAGGCGACGTTGAAATGGGCGACGACTGTACCGTCTGGTTCAATGCTGTCGTTCGAGGCGACGTGCATTTCGTCAAGATAGGCAATCGCACGAACATTCAAGATAACTCTTGCATCCATACGCTCAACGGCAAAGCGCCTTGTATCCTAGGTGACGACGTTACTATCGGGCATTGTGTTACCCTTCATGGTTGCGAAGTGAAGGACGGAGCTTTGGTCGGAATGGGAGCAACTGTGCTCGACCACGCAGTTGTAGGAAAGGGCGCAATCGTGGCTGCGGGGGCTCTCGTCTTGAGTAATACGCAGATTGGTGACGGCGAGCTTTGGGGCGGAGTGCCTGCGAAGTTCATCAAGAAGGTTGACCCAGAACAGGCTCAAGCCTTGAATAAAACTTACGCTCGACACTATATCGAATATAGCGACTGGTTCCGCGAAGCCGACAGTAACCCGGATAACACACAAATAATAACAAAGAGCGAAGACTACAAACACTAATTATGAAAGCAAAACTCTTGATGGCACTCTTGTGCCTTTGCTTCCTCGCTTGCAATACAAGCAAGGAGGTTGAGACTAAGACAAGTACTGTGGCGAACCCCATTCCGTTGAAGTTTGGCGATCCCTTCCTGCTTCACGCAAGTGATGGGCGTTACTATATGTATGGAACCTCTCTTGGCGACGGCTTCGAAGCCTTTGTGAGCGACGACCTCATTCAGTGGGATTCTTGCGGACAAGTGTATAAAGGAGGTGACTCTACGCAGTGGAACCTCGATTGCTTCTGGGCTCCAGAGGTTTACGAACGAGGTGGCAAGTACTATCTCTTCTTTAGTTCCAACTACAGAGAGAACCCCACAAACGAAGGCGAGAACTTCAAGATTGGTGTTGCCGTCAGCGATTCTCCTGCAGGACCATTCGTCGACCTCTTCGACAGACCTATTTTCAATCCTGAATATCCCATTATTGATGCCAACGTTTACTTCGATGACGAGAATGGCAAATGCTATCTCTACTTCAGTCGTTGCTGCTATAAACATGCCGTAGAAAGCGAGATAGCGGATAGTTTGCGCAAGGCCGGAAGTTTCCAGGAAATTGAGGAAAGCTGGGTTTATGGTGTTGAGTTGAAGCCCGACTTTAGTGGCGTCATCGGAGAACCCGTTTTACTGCTTTGTCCTCCTACTGCTCTTGCTGACCGTCAAAGTGAATGGGAGAGCCGAAGTGCCACTCATGGAGAGGTGAATCGTCGTTGGACGGAAGGCAGTTATCTGTTCCGCGAAGGCGACACATATTATATAATGTATAGCGCGAACCACTATGGCGGACAATACTATGCAGTAGGTTATGCAACTGCTGACAATCCTCTCGGCCCCTTCACAAAGGCTGAGAACAATCCCGTTCTGCAGGAAAACGTGAGCAAAGGCGGCAAAGTCATGGGAACGGGACACAATATGGTCATCACGATGCCTGACGGAAACCGTTATTGTGTCTATCATGGTCGCATGACCAGCAATCCTGGAGAGCGCGTCGTACTGATGGATAAGCTCAATATCGACGTGAATGGAGTCCTCACAGTCGATGGTCCCACGACAGAAGCACAAGAGATTGTATACCAATAAGAAATGTCGCACTTGGAAACGACTGCAGTGACGTTGGCAAACATCTAGTGTGACGATTGCAATTTACTAGTGTGAAGTTGGCGATTTACTAGTGTGACGTTGGCCAACGTCACACTAGTTGTTTTTGATAAGACCGTGAGACCTACTCAATCGCGGCCAAAGATGTCGCGAGTATAGACCTTTTCTTTCACGTCATCAAGCACAGATTCATAGCGATTTGCAACAATTGCCTGAGCCTGTTTCTTGAAGGTCTCGAGGTCGTTCACAACGCGAGAACCGAAGAAACTCTCGCCGTCTTTCAGCGTAGGCTCGTAGATAATCACCTCAGCACCCTTGGCTTTGATGCGTTTCATGATGCCTTGGATGGCTGACTGACGGAAGTTATCGCTTCCAGATTTCATGGTTAAGCGGTAAACGCCTATAACGCAATGTTGCTCGCTCTCACTATTCCATTGCGCATTCTCGCTGTAATAACCCGCCATTCGAAGCACCGCATCCGCAATATAGTCCTTCCTCGTTCGATTGCTCTCCACGATAGCCGTCATCATTTGTTGCGGAACATCCTGATAATTAGCGAGTAACTGCTTCGTGTCTTTCGGCAGACAATAACCTCCGTAACCAAACGAAGGATTGTTGTAATGCGTTCCAATTCGCGGATCAAGGCCGACTCCTCGAATGATTGCCTTCGGGTCGAGACCTTTCACCTCAGCATAAGTATCGAGTTCATTAAAGTAGCTCACTCGAAGAGCTAAGTATGTGTTAGCGAACAACTTGACTGCCTCAGCCTCCTTCATGCCCATAAAGAGAGTGTCGATATTCTCCTTCTCGGCTCCCTCTTGCAGGAGTTTGGCGAAGATCTCCGCATATTTCTGGGCTTCAGGATTGCCGATAGCAGTAATTGCGGCATTTTCTTCCGTGAAATTACTGTCGCTTATCTCCAAGATTTTGGGATAGCCGACAATGATGCGAGAAGGATAAAGATTGTCGTACAAAGCCTTGCTCTCGCGAAGGAACTCTGGCGAAAAGAGCAGGTTGAACTTCTTTCCCTTCAGCTCAGGCTTGTAGAGGAACTTCAAGGCATACTTCGCATAGAGGCTTCTGCAATAGCCTACTGGAATGGTACTCTTGATAACCATTACGGCATCAGGATTCACGCTAATGACCAGATTGATGACATCTTCGATATGATGCGTGTCGAAGAAGTTCTTGACGGGATCGTAGTTGGTTGGCGCAGCAATGACCACGAAGTCCGCATCCCTATAAGCAGAAGCCCCATCTAGTGTGGCAGTAAGTCGCAAAGGTTTTTCTGCCAAGTACTTTTCGATGTATTCGTCCTGAATAGGAGACTGCTTTTTGTTGATCTTCTCCACTTTATCTGGGACGACATCTACTGCCGTAACCTCATGGTTCTGACTGAGCAAAGTGGCAATCGACAAGCCTACATAACCCGTACCTGCAACTGCGATTTTGAGTTCACTGAAGTCTCTCATATCATTCCTTGTTTCCTTTTCTGTGCAAAGATAAGACATTTTATCGAAACAGATTTGTAGAATCACAAGGAATTGCGTACCTTTACACAAAATTTGGTAAAATGTACCTACCAACGAAGCATTCGAAAGCAAAAAGAGCACAGCATCGAAACAAATGACGTTCGACGACATCATAGGACAGGAAGAAGTAGAAAAGCATCTGGCAAAGCTTCTGCGAGAGAACAAACTGCCTCATGCGATCATGTTTTGCGGACCTAAAGGTAGCGGCAAACTGCCGTTAGCCTTGGCGTTCTCGCAGATGCTTCTGTGCCAACACCCCAACGATAAAGGTGCTTGCGGCACTTGTCCTGACTGCCAGATGTCTTCCATCTGGGCTCATCCAGACTTGCATTTCACCTTTCCTGTTTATAAAGGAAAGGGCAGCGACAAGCCTGTCTCGGACGACTTCCTGCAAGAATGGCGCGAACGGATCAGCCAAAGTCCGTACTTCGACATCGAGGATTGGCTCGAAGACATTGGGGCCGAAAACCAACAAATCACGATATATGTGCAGGAAAGCGACAATCTGCAGAGGAAGTTGGCACTCAAATCGAGTCAGGGAGGCCGCAAAGTCGTCGTCATCTGGCTGCCCGAACGCATGAATGAACAAACGGGAAACAAG
>JAGCFN010000117.1 GCA_017650085.1 Bacteroidaceae bacterium
AGGAAGGCAAGCTACACGTCTTCACTGGCACAACTGCTCAGGGCGAACCGGCATATGTGCTTCCTGTTGTAGGTCGTGGCCTTTGGGGCGGTCTTTGGGGTTATATCGCTGTGAACGAGGCGAAGGACAAAGTGCTCGGCACTTACTTCTACCACGAAAGCGAGACTGCCGGCCTCGGTGCACGTATCAGCGAGAAGTGGTTCCAAGACCAGTTCAACGGCAAGCCCATCTTTGGTGAGGACGGCAATGTCGCTCTCACAGTCACAAAGGCTGGTGCTGCTCAAAGTGAGTTCGAGGTTGACGGCGTGACGGGTGCTACCCTTACCAGCAACGGCGTAGCCGCAATGGTGAAGGACGGCCTGACTGCTTACAAGGAATTCCTTGGTGGTTCAGTTGCAGGCGAACCTGAAGAAGAGGCTGAGACCGAGTGTATTATTTGCGAAGAGGATGTTAAACAATAAGAAAGAAGGAGGAAAAGAATATGAGTAAATTGTTTTCTGACGAGAATAAAGCCGCATTCACCAACCCCCTTAACCTGAACAATCCTATTGCCGTACAGGTTCTCGGCATTTGTTCGGCATTGGCTGTAACCAGTCAGCTGAAGCCCGCCATCGTGATGGGACTTAGCGTGACGGTTATCACGGCATTCTCGAATGTGATTATATCTTTGTTGCGCAAGACCATTCCTAACCGCATCCGCATCATCGTGCAGCTTGTGGTCGTGGCTGCTCTCGTAACAATTGTGAGCCAACTGCTCAAGGCATACGTCTATGACGTGAGCGTGCAGTTGAGCGTTTATGTAGGCTTGATCATCACCAACTGTATCCTGATGGGTCGTCTCGAAGCCTTCGCTATGCAGAACGGTCCTTGGCCTTCGTTCCTCGATGGTATTGGCAATGGCCTCGGCTATGCTGCCATCCTCGTCATCGTAGGTTTCGTTCGCGAGCTCTTCGGCTTCGGAACTCTGTTTGGCTACAATGTCATCCCTCAGTTCATGTACGACGCAGGTTATCAGAACAACGGCATGATGGTGATGCCCGCCATGAGTTTGATTATCGTAGGTTTAGTAATCTGGGCACATCGTGCTTATAATAAAGAGGAGGTAAAGTAGTATGGATCACATGATTAGTCTCTTTGTCCGCAGCATCTTTGTGGACAACATGATATTCGCCTTCTTCCTGGGTATGTGCTCTTACTTGGCAGTATCCAAGAATGTGAAGACAGCCCTTGGCCTCGGTATTGCAGTAACTTTCGTGTTGCTTGTTACCGTGCCAGTCGATTATGCTTTGCAGACCTACGTTCTCGGTCCTGATGCGATTGTGGCAGGCGTTGACCTGACGTTCCTCGCCTTCATCCTGTTCATTGCCGTCATTGCCGGTATGGTGCAGTTGGTGGAGATGATTGTGGAACGCTTCAGCCCGTCGCTCTATGCTTCTCTGGGTATCTTCCTGCCTTTGATTGCAGTAAACTGCGCCATTATGGGTGCCAGCCTGTTCATGCAGCAGCGTGTCACTATGGAGCCCACCAATGCTCAGTTCATCGGAGGCTTTGGTGATGCCATTGCTTACGCTCTCGGTTCAGGTATCGGTTGGCTGCTGGCCATCGTAGGCCTTGCTGCCATTCGCGAGAAGATGGCCTATACCGACGTTCCCAAGCCTCTGCAGGGTCTCGGCATTACATTCATCACAGTTGGTTTGATGGCACTTGCATTCATGTGCTTCAGCGGCCTTAATATCTAATAATAGGAGGAATAAACAATGGATACAAGTTTAGTTTTGACAAGTATAGGAGTATTCCTTACTATTATTATGATACTGGTGGCAATCCTTCTCGTTGCGAAGGCTTATTTGTCGCCAAGTGGAAACGTGAATGTAACCATCAACGGCAAGGACACGCTCTCTGTTCCTCAGGGTGCTTCTCTGCTGAGCACATTGAGTCAGGAAGGCGTCTTCCTTCCCTCAGCTTGCGGTGGCAAGGGCTCTTGCGGACAGTGCAAGCTCCAGGTAACGGCTGGTGGTGGCGAGATTCTCGACTCTGAGAAAGGCCACTTCACCCGTAAGCAAATCAAGGACCACTGGCGTCTTGGTTGCCAATGCAAAGTGAAGGGCGACCTCGAGGTTAAGGTTGACGACAGCGTAATGGGCGTAAAGGAATGGGAATGCACCGTGATTGGCAACAAGAACGTGGCAACCTTCATCAAGGAGTACAAGGTGGCTCTGCCTGCTGGCGAGCACATGGACTTCGAGCCCGGTTCTTACGCACAGATCAAGATTCCTGCATTCGACTGCATCGACTACGACAAGGACTTCGACAAGAGCCTTATTGGCGATACTTATCTGCCCGCTTGGGAGAAGTTCGGACTCTTCCCACTCAAGTGCAAGAACCCGCAGGAAACCATCCGCGCATACTCGATGGCGAACTACCCCGACGAGGGCGACATCATCACCCTGAATGTCCGTATCGCCACACCTCCTATGAAACCGAAGGAGCAGGGCGGCGGTTGGATGGACGTCAACCCAGGTATCGCTTCGTCGTACATCTTCTCGCTGAAGCCCGGCGACAAGGTGATTATGAGCGGACCTTATGGAGAGTTCCGTCCTCAGTACGGCACAGGTCGCGAGATGATATGGGTTGGTGGTGGTGCAGGTATGGCTCCTCTGCGTGCTCAGATTATGCACATGTTGAAAGGTCACGGCGTGAAGGACGAAGACCGTCAGCGTCCCATGCACTACTTCTATGGTGCTCGTGCTCTGGAGGAGATTCCTTTCCTCGACGACTTCCTGCAGCTCGAGAAGGACTTCCCCAACTTCCACTTCCACTTGGCACTCGACCGTCCAGACC
This sequence comes from Bacteroidaceae bacterium, assembly GCA_017650085.1. Lineage (GTDB taxonomy): Bacteria > Bacteroidota > Bacteroidia > Bacteroidales > Bacteroidaceae > Physcousia. Next base: position 2,842 of record JAGCFN010000117.1, read on the forward strand.
CGAAGGCAGATGCTGCAGGCATCAAGTATACGCCGGGCTTCGTGGCTCCAGTAATGGGCGACACCTACCTCAAGGCTCACGAGGCTCCTGAAGATTGCGAGTACTACCTCTGCGGACCTCCAATGATGGCCAAGACCGTGCTCGACCTCTTGCACTCTCTCGGCGTAGAGGATGACATGATTCGCTTCGACAACTTTGGCGGATAATTCCTCTCCGAGCATCAATAAAAGCAGGCTCCAATCACGGAGCCTGCTTTGTTTTTCTACGAAGGCAGCCTAATTTGCAAACTTAACGTTGTTAAATCGCAAACTTAACGTGTTATGTTGACCAACTTAACGTGCCTAGTTTCCTAGAGACTAAGCCTAAGAAGATGGTGTGACTTTAGTGGTTTATGGAAACAACATTAGTTTTGGCTTATTCTGTTTTATGTTCTCAATTATTTTTCATACCTTTGCAGAGCAGAGTGCAAAGAATGAATATAATAAAGGTAAAAAGTATGAAAAGTTTTAAATCAAATGCGTGGCTTCTTCCACAACCTGTGCTGATCATTGGCACTTATGACAAAAATGGTAAGGCAAACGCCATGAATGCTGCTTGGGGCGGCCAGTGGGATATGCATGAGATAATGATTTCGCTCGGCTCTCACCAGACGACCGACAATCTTGCTGTGTGCCCTGACTTCACCGTGACTTTTGCAACAGCCGAGACAATGGTGGCCGCTGACTTCGTTGGCATCGTGAGTGGCAGGAATACTCCCGACAAGATGGATAAGGCGGGCTGGACTGTTGAGAAGGCTCCCAATGTTAATGCTCCTGTGTTCAAGGAGTTCCCTATGACGCTCGAATGTCGGGTGAAGCAGAAGATTAGTGAGTCAGAGACGGGTTATTACCTCGTGGCAGAAATCGTCAACATCCTCTGCGACGAAAAGTATCTTGCAGAGGACGGCAAACCGGATGTGGCCAAGATGGACCTAATCACCTTCGACCCTGTGCATCACACTTACATCCAGTTGGGCAAGACTATTGGTAACGCTTTCTCCGATGGCAAAAAATTGAAATGAATTACAAGGATAAAGTAGTCGTCATAACAGGTGGCGCACAAGGTATAGGCCGATGTATCGCGGAAGAGTTCCAGAAGGCTGGGGCCACGATTTGTGTGATTGACAAGCAAGAGGGTAGCCATTTCGTGGGCGACCTTGCTGATAAGCAAACCCTTGAACGATTCGCCCAAGAGGTGATAGAGAAGCACGGGCATGTGGACATCCTTGTCAACAACGCTCTCCCGCTGATGAAGGGCATCGACGAATGTAGCTACGAGGAGTTCCAATATGCCTTGAGTGTGGGCGTGACAGCTCCCTTCTATCTCGCTAAACTCTTTGCCTCTTATTTTGCCGATGGAGCATCCATCGTCAACATCTCATCCTCTCGCGACCGTATGAGCCAACCGCAAACGGAGAGCTATACGGCAGCGAAAGGTGGCATAGCTGCCTTGACTCATGCCTTGGCTGTCAGCTTGGCAGGACGAGTTCGTGTCAACTCCATCTCTCCTGGTTGGGTTGACACCAATTATACAGTCTATGAAGGTCCTGACGCCAAGCAGCAGCCAGCAGGTAGGGTAGGCAATCCTCTGGACATCGCCAATATGGTGCTCTATCTTTGCTCCGACAAAGCAGGGTTCATTACAGGCGAGAATATCTGTATCGACGGCGGCATGACGCGTCAGATGATTTATCACGGCGACAATGGCTGGCAGCTGGAACAATAACAGCCATTAATGGTGTAAAAAAGCCGCAGGCTAAGATAGGTGTCTTAACCTGCGGCGTTATTGTTTTCTTCTAGGAGAATTGATTGTTTAAACCTTTGGCAGCTTGTCGAGGGCGGCTTTGATTTCCTCGTCGGTGGGGATGTAGTCGCTCATTGTGCCGTCGTTGAAGGCCTTGTAGGCATAGAGGTCGAAGTAGCCGGTACCTGAGAGGTTGAAGACGATGACCTTCTCCTCGCCTGTCTCCTTGCACTTGAGGGCTTCGTCGATAGCTGCGCGGATGGCGTGGCTGCTCTCGGGTGCGGGCAAAGTTCCTTCAGCACGAGCAAAGATTTCTGCTGCCTCGAAGACTGAGGTCTGCTCGTAAGCGCGAGCCTCGAAGAGACCTTCGTCGTAGAGCTCGGACAGGATGGGACTCATGCCGTGGAAGCGAAGACCGCCTGCATGGTTGGCAGAGGGGATGAACTGGCTGCCGATGGTGTACATCTTTGCCAAGGGGCAGATGCAACCCGTGTCGCAGAAGTCGTAGGCATAGATGCCTCTGGTGAAGCTCGGACAAGAGGCTGGCTCAGCACCAATAATCTTGTAGTTTGCTTCGCCACGCAGCACCTCGCCAAGGAAGGGAGCGGCAAAGCCACCGAGGTTACTGCCACCACCAGTACAACCGATGAGGATGTCGGGCTTGATGCCGTACTTCTTAAGAGCAGCCTGCACTTCGAGACCGATAACCGACTGATGCAGAAGCACCTGATTGAGCACGCTACCCAACTCATAACGATAGCCTTCGTTGGTCACAGCCACCTCGACTGCTTCAGAGATAGCGCAACCGAGGGAACCGGTCGTGCCGGGGAACTCAGCCAATATCTTGCGGCCAACTTGGGTCGTGTCGCTGGGCGAAGGAATGATGCTGGCACCATAAGTGCGGATGACTTCGCGGCGGAAAGGCTTCTGCTCGTACGAGCACTTCACCATGAAAACCTTGAGGTCGAGGCCGAAGTACTGGCAAGCCATGCTGAGAGCCGTGCCCCACTGGCCTGCACCCGTCTCGGTGGTAACGCCTTTCAGACCTTGCTTCTTGGCATAATAAGCCTGAGCAATGGCCGAGTTCAATTTGTGAGAGCCGCTCGTGTTGTTGCCTTCGAACTTATAGAATATCTTGGCAGGCGTGTCGAGCGCCTGTTCCAGGAACTTCGCGTGAACGAGAGGGCTGGGACGGAACATGCGGTAGAAGCCGACCACTTCGTCGGGGATGTCGAACCACTTGGTGTCGTTGTCGAGCTCCTGTGCTACGAGTTCTTTACAGAAAATAGGCTCCATCTCAGCCGCCGTGAGGGGCTGTCCTGTGCCTGGATTCAGCAGTGGTGCCGGCTTTACCTTCATGTCAGCACGCACATTGTACCACTTGGTGGGCATTTCTTCCTCACTCAAATAGATCTTGTAAGGGACGTTTTTCATACTTTACTTTAAATTAAACGTGTCCAATAAAACATAATTTGTTATCTTTTTACCGTGAATCCGAGCACAAAGATACGAAAAAGAATGAAGAATGAAGAATGAAGAATGAAGAAATTTACAGCAGAGGCCTCATTTTATGTATTTTCCTGCATAAAACGACACAAAGAGGGGCTATACATTATAAATATGCATAGTGAGCTTCGTCAGTTGCTGTCACACCAATGGATGTTGTATGCATAGTCGTGGATCACGCCGTCGTCGAAGGTGACGTTGGACTTCATCTGGCTGACCATTTGCTGCTCGTCCTGCAGGTATTCTATCTGCTCCGTAAAGTCATCGGCCTCCACGCTTTGCATCAGGTTGCGACAATCGGCGCCGAAGAATCCGTTGGAGATGAGCGGCACGAGTTCGAACAGGACGTTTCTCGGGTCGCTGCCCGGAAGGGAACCCGTCAGCTCGGAATAGCTGTATTTCCATGTCTCCGTCTTCTTTTGCTGGGGGATGGTGCAAGTTCGGCCCGTGATGTTGCCGTCCTGCCATTCCAGCGTGTAAAGCTCCGTGTACCAGGGCTCTCCTGCCTTATACCTTGCGTAGGGGTAGCGCTTCACGTTGTCATTCCTGATGGAAATAAGTTCGCCACGCTCGTTGTAACGGAACTTCAAGAAGTGGCAGTTCTCGCCCACCTGTCTTGATTGTGGCCTGAATCCTGCCAGACTATCTACTCTTCCACCCACGAGGAAGAGGGTGTCGTAATGGCAGAAGTCACGGTTGTAGTTCGGGTCGTGTTCGCCGTTTGCCATTTCCGCGAACTCCTGATACTTGATGTAGATGCGGTCGTTTGCATAATTGTACTCGGCCAACCACTTCACGACGTGCCAAGTCGTGTCGAAGCGCTCGGCACGAACCACTCTGCCTTCTGCGTCGTAGTCGAAAGCAAGATGCACGTGTTCGCCGTCCATAGAGAGCAGTTTCCCTGTGTTCAGGCGGGTGGGATGCAAGTCGGGGTCCACAATCAAATTGTTGTCGTCAGTCCCTTGCGAGCAGGCAGACAAAATAGCGAGAATCGGGAGGATGGCAAAGAGATGTTTCATCGTTTCGTTTATTTTAATAACGTCCATCGGCTTGCATTTAGTGTTCTTTGCCTGTAAAAAAAGACAAATTTTTGAAAGTGTCGAAAAAAGGACGCAAAAACGTCGAGTTCGCCAACAATGCGTGGGTCGCCCTGAAACGTCACACTAGTAAAATACAAACATCACACTAGTAAAATGCAATCGTCACACTAGTAAATCGCCAACGTCACACGTGATGATTGAGAACTTGACTGCAGTACTTCACAATCATCCCCATAAATGCATGAAATGTTTGGCTGTTTGATTGTTTTCTGCTACCTTTGCAGCCTGTTTGGTCGTTTGGCAAACTGGTCGTTTGGTCGTTTAGGTTTAATAACCTATGGCCATCGGTAACTTCCCCAAACGACTAAACGACTAAATGACTAATCCACCAAAGAAATGAACGATATGCCGTTTCGTGTGTATGCTGTCAAAACAAACGTGAAACCAACCAAACAAAAAGGAACATGAAACGAACAGTTATGACCTTGCTGGCCTTCGCTTTGCTTCTCGCTGGAGCCAGCGCACAGAAAGTAACGGTAGCCAAAAAGGGTAAGGTAAAGGTTGAAGACGGACAACCGCTTCGCCACTTGGATTCGCTGCAGTTGGACAGTGTGTATAAGTATTGGGATAATGTCGTTACAGAACATCCAAAGGACGAAGCAGCCTGGCGAAAGCTTAGCGAAATTGAACAAGAGATGGTGATTTACCGGCTGATATTGTATGGAAAAGAGAAAGAGGCAGAGCAACTCCATAAGAAACTGAATCTGCTGGGACGCATGTCGCAGGCAATTCCCGGAACCTATACCTATTATTATGCTGCATACACGAGTGCTTTTGGGCACCGAAGTGCGTATGCCGATTCTGCCATAGCCGTGATGCCAAAGGACGTTCCTGCCGATGATTATGACCAATGGGCAGGTTATCTGATGAACAAGAAAGACACATTGCGACTCACCAAAGTGCTTACCCAATACTACGAAAGCGGCCAATATCCCGCTTCTGCCTTGCAATATGACTACAACGAACTGCAGGGCATGGAGAAAGGCGGTGTCTATCTTGGGCAGACTAAAGGCTACATCTTGGGCAAGCTCATCCTTCAGCTCGTGTTAGGCGTACACAAAGACAAGATCCTCTGCAGCGAAGGCAACGTGAAGAGTCATGTGAAACAGATGTTCGAGAGCATCGGCATTCCATTCAGCGATGAGATATACAATTCGTTCATGACTTCTAAGCAAGATGACGAACTGATTGCCATCATGCGCTACATCTTCGAGCACAGCAAGCGGCCCGTCTATCTGTCTGCCAGCTCCAGGTTCCTGACCAAGATACCCGACGACCTAAAGGCCTGCCTCTACAATGAAGGGCTGACCATGCGCTATTCGGCAAGGCCTTACAACAATGTGGCTGTCAAGCGTCGCAATGTAGAGCAACGCTACATGATGGATTATCTTGTCTTGCAGTTTCACCCGGAAGTGAAAAGCTTTCATACCGCCAAATCCCCTTCCTCACAGACCATCAACTATCTCATTCTGCTTTACGACTTGATGCCATACTACAAGAAACATAACGCCGAACAATATGCGAGGCTGAACCGCATCTTCACAGGCATCATGAGCAAGCTGGACGGGCACGGCTGGAGCTTTCCTAATAGCGATAAGTCCTATTCTGTCAATTACAGTAATGAAGGTGGTCCTCATTATGAGTTCCAGGAACAAATCGGTTTCAAAAGAGACCCGAACGATGATGAGGAAACATACAAGCGGAAGCGCGACGAGTTCTTCAAGAACAACACCCGGGTACTCATCAACACAGACCCGATAGAATGAAACTCTTCCATCTTAACCCTTTGCGCCACCAGCCAGATGAGCAGCTGATGGCGAGGGCTGCGGCAGGCAGCGATACGGCTTTTGAGGAGCTGTATCGTCGCTATGCCCGCAGGTTG
>JAGCFN010000118.1 GCA_017650085.1 Bacteroidaceae bacterium
GCTGCCATAGACGCGCTCCATCGAGATGTACTGCGTGATGGGAATCATCTGCCCGCTCTCGCTGCGGACTCGCATGTTGGAGAGCGATTTCTCGTCGAGACGGAACTCGGGCGAGGCTTGTACGATGACGCGATAAAGCTTTGTGAAGCGCGTCAGGTTACTGCTGTAGGTGCCGCCGACATAGCCCGAAAGGACCTTCAGGACAGCATTCGGCGTCACGCCGTCGCGCTTGCAACGGGCGGCATCCACTTCCACGCGATACTGCGGATACTTGGTGTCGAAGGTGGTAAACGCGCGGGAGATGGCGGGCTCCTGGTTCAGGGAGTCGATGAGAACGCGTGTGATGCGCATCAGGTCCTCAATCTTGCCGCCCTTCCTATCTTGCACGTGAAGTTCAAAGCCACTTGTCGCGCCGTAACCCGATATCATGGGACGGGTGCTGACACGTATCTGAGCCTGCGTGATGTCTGCAGTACGGCGGTAGATTTCATCTATCACGGAGTTGATATCGTCGCCTTTGCCCTTGCGTTCATCCCAGTTCTTCAGGCGGATGTTGAACGAGCCGGCGGACGACGACTGGTCGAACGTCGAGCCGCGCCCAATGGTCATGTTGTAGAGACGGAACTGCGGGATGTCCTTGATGCGACGTTCCACCTCGCGCGTTATCTTGCCTGTCACGGCCATGCTCGTGCCTGGAGCACATTGGACGTTGACGTTGATGGAGCCCATGTCCTCGTTAGGAACGAAGCCGGTCTTTGTTGTCTTGAGCATATAGGCCAGCAAGAAGCAGACCGCCACAACGGATACCCAGGGCAGCCAGCGGTTGTGGAAGATGCGGAGGACGCCCCTCTGGTACTTGACGACAACGCGATGGAAGCCGACGTTGAACGCCTCGTGGAAGCGCGCGGAAAAGCTCGTGTCGCCTTCTCGCCTGGGCCGAAGCATCAGGGCACAAAGGGCGGGCGAGAGCGTCATGGCGTTGATGGTGGAGATGATGACGGCAATCGCCATCGTCACACCAAATTGGGTGTAGAAGACGCCCGTGGTGCCGCCTACGAAACAAACGGGGATGAAGACGCTCATAAAGACGATGGTGGTCGTGATGAGGGCAGAGGTGAGGCCTTTCATCGCATCGACAGAGGCGAGATAAGGCGACTTGTAGCCCTCGTCGAACTTCGCCTGGACGGCCTCCACCACGACTATGGCATCGTCCACCACCGTGCCGATTACCAAGACCAAAGCAAAGAGCGTCAGCAAGTTAAGGCTAAAGCCGATGAAGTAAAGCACGGCGAAGGTGCCTATCAGACTGACCACGATGGCGAGCGACGGGATGAACGTGCTCTTGAGGTCTTGCAGGAAGATATAGACGACGAGCACGACGAGGATGATGGCTTCGAGGAGTGTGCGCACGACATTGTGGATGCTGGCATCGAGGAAGTCCTTCGTGCTCATCACGTCCACGAGTTCCATGCCCGGAGGCAACTCTTTCTTTATCTCGATGGCCGTTTTGTCGATAAGCTTTATTATCTCGTTTGCGTTCGAGCCGGGCGTCTGGGCAATCATGCAATTAGCGCCTGCATGGCCGTTCGTGCTGTTCTGGAAGGTATAGTTCTGTATGCCGAGCTCCACGCGAGCCACGTCTTTGAGCCTCAGCAAGCTGCCGTCGGGAAGCGACTTCACTACCATGTTCTCGTAGTTTCGCTCTTCTTCGTAGCGCCCCCTGTATTTCAAGACGTATTGGAACGTGTTCTCCGCATCAGCTCCCAGCGTGCCTGTCGGGGCCTCGATGTTCTGCTCCGCAAGCACATTATCTATGTCGGTAGGCATGAGGCCATACGAAGCCATTTTGAGCGGGTCGAGCCAGATGCGCATACTATAGCTTGCGCCCCAGACGTTCACTTCGCCCACACCGGGCACTCGGGAGAGTCGCGGCTCGATGTTTATCTTCATGTAGTTGGTCAGGAAGTCCGTGTCGTAGGCATCCGTCGGGCTATAAAGCGAAAGGCTCTTGATGTTGCTCGTCTGACGTTTACGTACCGTCACGCCGCTCCTCGTGACGTCCGCCGGCAGTTGTCCCTGCGTAGAAGCCACGCGGTTCTGCACGTTGACCATCGCCATATCAGCATCCGTGCCTTGCTTGAAGAAGATGCTGATGTTGCCGGATCCTGTGTTGGAGGCCGAGGAGGTCATGTACATCATGTTCTCCACGCCGTTCAGGCTCTCTTCGAGGGGAATGATGACGCTCTTCTGCACGGTTTCCGCGTTCGCACCAGTATAGTTGGCACGCACGCTGACCGTAGGCGGAGCAATCTCTGGGAACTGCTCAATGGGCAGATGCAAAAGGCCAATCAGTCCCAGCACTACAATGAAGACTGAGATTACGCCCGAAAGAATGGGGCGATCTATAAAGACTTTAGGGGTCATAAGCGCTCAATCTTCAATTATCAATGTTCAATGGATAAGCCTTCTTTCAGCAGTCCGGCGCCTTCTGCGATGATGGTGTCGCCCTCTTTCAGGCCGCTTTCCACGATGTAGGTCTTGCCGTCGTCGAGCGGCGCAACCTCGATTTCCGTCTGACGCGTCTTGCCATCAACGACACTATACACAAAGACCTTGTTCTGCAGCTCGAAGGTCGCGGTCTGTGGGATCACGATGACTCCCTCTCTGACGGTAGAGACGACGACCGTTCCCGTGCCCCCATTTCGCAAAAGATGCTGGGGATTCGGGAAGACGGCACGCAGCGAAACGGCTCCCGTGCTGGCATCCACGATGCCACTCACAGCATCTACCCTACCCTTCTGGCCGTATTCTGTGCCGTTGCTCAAGAGGAGCGAGACATCGGGCATCTCGCTCATAAACCGATCGAGACTGCCGTACTTCATCGAGAGGTCTGTCACTTCGCGCTCGCTCAGGCTGAAATAGACCCACATCTCGCTGTCGTCACAAACTGAAATCAAAGGCTCCGCGATGTTGCTGCTCACGAGTGCTCCCACGTGATAGGGTATCATGCCGGCCACACCGCTGAGCGGACTCTTCACTATTGTATAGCTGAGACTGTTGCGGGCATTCGTCACACCGGCTTGTGCCTGAGCCACTTGTGCCTGAGCAGATAGGAGAGCCTGCTGAGCGGTCTGCAGTTCGAAGTCGCTGATGACTTGCTGGTCGCGCAACTGCTTCTTGCTGTCGTAGTTGAGTTGGGCCGTCGCCTCAGCAGCCTTGGCTGACTTCAAAGAAGCCTCAGCCGTGTTGAGGGCTGCTTGATAAGGCACCTGATCAATAATGAAGAGCGCCTGTCCCTTGTGGACCTTCTGCCCTTCTCGAGTCAAAATCTTCGTGATGAGCCCGCTCACTTGCGGCCTTATCTCCACAATCTCCTTGCCCTTCATGGTGGCGCTATACTGCGTCTTGACCGTCTGGCTGGAGCGTTCCACCTTCATCGTCTTGTAGACAGAAGCCTCCTTTTCCTGCTTCTTGTCCTGACAGGAAACGAACACAAAAGAAGCCAACAAGAGAGCGTAAACAATTCTTTTCACCATAATAATATGCACAAATGACCTTGCAAATATAAGAATTAATTCTGAATTACGATGCGGCACAAGGCAAAAATATTAAGTCCACCAAAGGAAAAGCCCCGACTGGCTTCGCAGCTGGTCGGGGAGTAGAAAAGAAATAAAACCTTAATACCTATTATCTAATGAGAATGTTTTACTTGGTGGCTGCTTACTTCTTTTTCATTTGCATTAGCAGGTCGCGCGACATCTGGAAGTACTTGCGGTCTGTCTCGGTCTTGGCTTCCTTTATCAGTTTATCCACTTCGCAAATCATCTGCTCCAGTTCTTCCAAAGAATCATCCCTGAAGATGCCATCCTCGTTGGCTCGCTTGCAGAGGGAATAGATGGAGATGGCTGTGAGTTCTGCGTTCTTGTGATTCTGATAATATTGCTTCAGAGTAGAGAACATAAGCAGGATATTGTCTCTGGCAATCTCTTGGTTAATAGCCACCCCCATGGCTTTCCATGGCTTTCCATTTACTTCTCTTACAACAGCAATAGCAGAATCTCCACTTATCGATACCTTGTCTTGGATGCGAACATCTCCCAAACGGTTCAGTACTTTAGGGTCGATTCCTTTGAAGAATTCTTCATATCTTTTTTGCGAGTCATGGTTAACTTCTTCAAAATTCACAGAGCCGTTGATTATGTCAAGGGCGGAAGTCGGATTCGAAGGTATCTTGGCGTACGTCACGATGTATCGGGCGAAGACATTTCCCTTGTGGTCTTCCTTCCATTCGAGGGCGTAGGCGTAGCGATGCGTCTTGGTGGTGTCGCTGGCATCAAGTATATTGACGTTGATGTAGTTGCCGTATTGCTCGCCAATAGTGACGTAGCGACTCGGGTTATCACCTATCATCAGGTTCCGCTTGCCATCATTCTGTGGGTTTCCCGTCGTTAAAGTGTTGACGCCGTAACAGTTCGGATTGTAGGTTCCGTTTGCCTCAAAGGCTTTAATCATTTCGTCGAGCATGGAACGATGTTTCTTTGGAAGCGTGAAGGTCATGATGTCGCAGCGCCACTTCAAGGGCGTTCCCTCCTTCGTTATGTCACGTTCCTGACCAAGACTCTTGCTGACTTCCACCTTGTTGTCCATGGTTTGAGAGATGAGACTACTCATCCAAGACTCAATGTCCTGCGCTACGACCTTTTGTGCGGAAGCGTTTAAACTGACGAGCATCAAGCTCGCAAGGATTAAGTTCTTCATAATAAATATATGTATTTAACGGTTAGAATGAAATGATTTGATGTGATGTCTCGAGTTCTCTGCCCTCGAGTGTGGCGATGTATGCCCGCAGAGGTTCAGTCTGCTCATGCATCTCGTAGGCAACTTGCAAGACTTCCTCGGCAAGGAAGATATCGACGAGCGCCTGCTTTTCGGGCGAGATGACGGGCTCTTCCTCAAGTTGCTCCTCTGCCCTTTCCGAGGGAGATGGGGAGTCGTCCCGTTCTGTTTCTAAAGATGCGAGCAATGGTTCCTCAGAACTTGACACGTGAAGTTGCTCAACGTCACGTTTGATGTTTGCCAACGTCACGTTTGACGTTTGCGATTTAACCACGTGATGTTTTTTAACTACCTTGGGCATGTTTTCCTGCTCGGCATTTTGCGGCTCTGGCAGAGGCGTTTTGTGTGTTTCTGTCTGTTGAGTCACGACGGGCTGTTCCTTTGGCCTGTTCTGGTAAAGGAAGAAACCAACAAGCAGGACTGCGGCTATCGAAGAAATGTACAGTAAAGTACGACCTACAAGATTTCTCCTGTCGTGGCGAGGAACTTCTCTGTCCGGCAAACTGCTCATGATGCGCTCCGTCAGTTCTTCCGGATCATCGATGACGGGTTGCTGGCCTTTGAGCCGCTCCAGTATTTCGTCGGTCTTATTCATATCCTAATGCTATTAAACGTTTGCGTATCGTTTGTCGAGCCACATACAGGTTGCTCTTCACCTGCTTGGCATCCATTCCTGTTATCTGTTCAACTTCTGATGAAGAGAGCTCTTCGAGGTGGCAGAGCGTGAACACAAGCCGTTGCTTCGTACTGAGTTCCGCGGCAAGCATCCTCACGATGGCCACCCATTCGCGGTTTTCTATGGCCCGCCCTTCCGAACTACTGGAGGCAAATTGTCGCAACATCGACTCGTCTTCTGCCAAAGGGACAAGTTGCTTCATGCCCTTGAGCCTGTCTAAGCATAGACGTGTGGCAATGGTGTAGAGCCACGTAATGAACGGCCGTCCCGGTTCGTAGCTTTCGAGGTTCTGCCAAACGCGAATGAACGTTTCCTGCACGATGTCCTTTGCCTCCTCTTCATCGCAGAGCATCTTCAATGCCAACGAGAACACCAAACGCTGGTAACTTTGCACCACCCAACGAAACGCCGCTTTGTCGCCACGCTGGCATCGTTTCAAAATCTCGCTCTCGAGTTGTTGTGTTCTCTTGTTCATCTAACCATTATACGACAGGAACCGGTAAAAGTCAAAAAAGTTGAAGCATTTCCACAAAAAACAACCAATGCGGAGAGTCCCCGCATTGGTTTATGGGAAAGAGGTCGGATGGTGTCAAACGCTTTGTCTGCCTCTCTCTTACTTCAACTTCGAAGTGATGATGTTGATGCTGAAAGGTGCGACGTCGAAGATTAGCTTGCGTCCTGAATCCGAGGTCACGACTTTCGCCGGACGAGGTACAATGTTGTTGGGATACTGCATGGTGTTCTCGTCGTCTCCCGTCATGCCTGCCAACCTTACCATCTCTGCTTTTGCAGCCGTGCCACCCGTAAGTTCGATGGTGCCCTTCGTGCCTGTGTCGCAAAGGTTTACAATCTTGGTGTAGAGCGTGCCAGTCTTCTCGTCGAGCGTGCTGTTAGCATAGACGCCATACAACTGCGTGCTCCTCTTCTTGCCTTTATAGACTTGCCTTCCATCAACGAAGGCTGTGATGTCCTCGCCATCCACATCAAGTTGGATGTCATACCACTTGCCAACATCATAATGGTCGTTTCGCGCGCCGTCGAGGGTATTGCGGCTACCTGTCATAGTCGTCTCGACAGAGGTTCTCGTGTTGCCCCATCCGCCAAGGTTCAACCAGTCGAAGTTCTTCTCGTCCACATAGTTGAAGACAATCATGAAGGCTTCTGCACCACCATCTTTACGCGCCTGAACCTTATAAGTATAACGCTTGCCAGACGCCCTTTCTGGGCAAACGCGCATACTTTCCTCGGCATTGCTTGTCTGACGCAAAGTGCCGTCTGTTGCACTCCAATTGCCCTGATATTCGGGCTTCGAGTTGCCCGACGTCCAGTTCTTCATATCAGAGAGCTGCACTTCAGCACCCTCAATCAAAAGTTGCGGATTGCGATAAGTGGCTTGCGTCTTCCAAGTTGCCACGCCGACACCAAATGACGTCATGCTCGCTTCTTCTTTCTGAGGGATATTCCATTGCAAGTCGCTCTTTACCACACGGTTGCCAATGTGAGTCGGGAAGAGTTGCTGCACCCAATAACTGGGCGTGCCGAACGACTGGCTGCTGTTGAAGCGAATCATGTCAGGGCGCCATTGGATGCCGTTCTCGTTGACGAAGATGGGCGCATAGCTGCTCATGCGGACAATGTCTGCGTTGTTCTCCATGCCCAGCATAAAGACAGCCTCGCCCATGGAAGCATTCAAGTTGCCAGTCGTGCCATAACCTTGCGTGACGGCATACTCGCCAGGATAGATGATGGGACCTTTCCTGTCGTAATTGTCAAAGCGATTGTACTGGCCGACAAACCATGCGGGATTGCGATAGTAATGCTCGTCGAGGATGTCAACGGGATTGTTGTTGCGCCACTTGGGGTAGTCCGTCCCCCACGATTCCACGTTGCCGATGCACTGCACCTCGGGGAAGCGAGCCTTGATGGCATCGTAGAACATGCGGAAGCGCTCAGGATAGTGGTCACTCTGGTCGGAATTGTCCTCCATGTGGTAGTTATAATTCTCGTTGCCAATCTCGATGTAAGCGATGTTGAAGGGTTCCGGATGACCATTCTCGGCACGCATCTTGCCATAATGGCTCGTGACAGGACCGTTGGCATATTCAAGGGCACCGAGGCACTCGTCAATCCACGGCTGCAACTCGTTCAGGGGTGTACAACCACCATGCCAAATGCCGATGTTCACCACATAGAGCGGCTTCGCTCCAAGGTCCTCTGCAAGTTGCAGGAACTCATGGAAGCCGAGGCCGTCCGTAGTGGGATAGCCCCAGTTGGCATTCATGTGACCCGGCCTGCGCTCTATCGGGCCGACGGTCCGTTCCCAATGATAGGCATTCTCGGGCTTATGGTTTCCCTCCACATAGCAACCGCCTGGGAAGCGCATGAAAGCAGGATGCAAGGCTTCGAGCTTCTCGGCCAAATCGATACGGCAGCCGTTCTCGCGGCCTTTGTAGGTTGGCGGGAAGAGGCTGACAACATCGAGGAGGACGCTGCAGGGGTTTTGGAAGGTAAGGTGGAAGACGGCTTGAGGGTCGCTCTCAGTGGCTACAATGTTGGCCTCCACCTTCTGCCAACCTTTACGGAACTTGACGTCGATGGCGGTGGCACCGAGGGTGTGGTCGCTCTTGGTGGCAAGGCGTGCGAGTACAGAGCCGGGCTTGCCGTGAAGAACCTTTACCCAGAACGACAGCTTGTACTGCGTCCCTGACACCACATTGATGCCCCAATATCCGGGATTACTGATGCCGGCACCAGGGATGGGGCTTTTGACCAAGAGAGCATGACCTTGCTTCTCGTTGAGGAGGTCGTCGCTGACGAGACTTATCTCGCTCCTCTCTGCCTTCCAATGCTCAGGCTTCTCGGCATCATACTCAAAGGAGCGGTTCCTGATGAGCTCAGCATAAAGGCCGCCATCGGAAGCATAATTGATGTCTTCATAAAAGATGCCATAGAGCGTGGGGCTGATTTCGATGCCCTTTTGCGCCACATCTACCTTGATGTTTACCTGTGCTTGCAAGCTCACGAAGGCAAAGGCAAGCAGACAGAGGACTAGATTCTTTTTCATTTTCATGGTGTATTGTTTTAGTTGTTTCAACTGCAAATATACGATTTTTTTCTTAATTACGAAACAAGTGAGGCAAAAGTATACCTCTTTTTCCTATTTTATTGTTTCCGAGCGAGAGTGCCTGCCACATCACCACGGCTGCCAACCCTCCCCCATTTCACCAAGCGCTTTGCCCAGAAAATGCAGTTAAGTTGATTGCACAGTCGCGACAATTCAATTGCACGGTCGCGATGATGCAATTGCATAGTCGCGACGCTGCAACGAACTTCACCTGTCAAGTCGAGCAAAGGGACAAGCGGACTTCAGTTTCAAAAGATGTTAAAAGAGGAGACCCGACGAGCGGAAATGTCGGATTTTATTCGTACCTTTGCCGACGAAAAAACAAATAAGAATGCCCGAACGAATGATGATGCTGTTGTTTCTGCTGCTGCCGTTGCTA
>JAGCFN010000119.1 GCA_017650085.1 Bacteroidaceae bacterium
GACGTAGGCATAGGCGAAATCGCCGTCAGCTCCCAGCTGCTGCTTCATCGAAGTGAAGAAGGAGAGGTCGATGTAGAGGCACTGGTCTGCCGAGCAATAGAAGGGGCCCATGCTGGCCGAGCCGTTGCCGCAACCGGTCTGGACGGCTCCCGTGTAGAGCACCATCTTCGGGGCCTCGTATTTGCGGCCAATCTTCTTGAACTCTTCCGTCCAGACATCTTCCGTTCCAGCAAGTATCTGCTTCGAGAACGTGGCAAGAGCCTGTTCTTCCTCTGTGAATTCACGACCGCCTTCTGCCTGTTCGGTCACCTCGCCCATCATGCTTGGAGCCAAGCTGATGAGGTCGGCAATGTTCAGACTGCCCTTCGAGAGGAAAGTCATCAGTAGGGCGATAATGATGCCGACAATGCCTACGCCACCAGCTTTGGCAGCAGTCATTCCACGACGGTCGTCGACGTTTGTACTTTCTCTTCTTCCTGTCAGTTTCATAATATCTAGTATTGGTTTATATTTGGTCTTTCGTCTGCAAATATATAAAAAAATCTTTATTCTTCATCTTTCATTCTCCTTTTTTTTGTACCTTTGTGCCCGTTTATGGATACAAAGCACATACAAATACGCGACTACGACTATCCTTTGCCCGACCATCGCATAGCTAAATTCCCTTTGCCAGAGCGGGACAGTAGCAAACTGCTGGTCTACGAAGGCGGCAACATCAGCGAGACTCAGTTCCGCTCGCTGCCTGCGCTCTTGCCCGAGGGCAGTCTGATGGTCTTCAACAATACGCGCGTCATTCAGGCACGCCTGCATTTCAGGAAGAAGACCCCCCAACCCCCTTTAGGGGGAGACCCTTGTGCAGAGGAAATCGTAAATGGTAAATCGTCAAATAGCCAATGTCTTGGGGCCCTCATCGAAGTGTTCCTCCTGGAGCCGGCAAACCCTGTGGAATATCAGGAGAACTTCGCTCAGAAGGGCGCTTGCTCGTGGTATTGCCTCGTGGGAAACCTGAAGAAATGGAAGGAAGGGCCTCTGACAAGGGAATTCGAAATCCAAAATTCAAAATTCAAACTCACGGCAGAACGAATGGGCGTTCATGGCACCAGTCAGGAAATCCGCTTCACTTGGGACGCCAGTCTGACTTGGGCCGAAGTGATTGATGCCGTCGGCGAACTTCCCATCCCCCCCTATCTCAACCGAAAGACGCAAGAGAGCGACAAGACGACCTATCAGACCGTCTATTCCAAGATAAAGGGCTCGGTTGCTGCCCCAACGGCAGGACTCCACTTCACGAAGCGCGTCCTGGCAGACATCGATGCAAAGGGCATTGAGCGCGAAGAGGTGACGCTTCATGTAGGGGCCGGGACCTTCCGTCCTGTCAAGAGCGAGGACATTGGCGGGCACGATATGCATACAGAACACATTGCCGTCCATCGCCACACCATCGAGCGACTTTTGGCTCATAATGGGGAAGCGATTGCAGTCGGGACAACCAGCGTTCGCACCCTCGAAAGCCTTTATTATATGGGAGTTCTGGCAGCCTCCTCCATCCCC
Source organism: Bacteroidaceae bacterium (assembly GCA_017650085.1). Classification (GTDB taxonomy): domain Bacteria; phylum Bacteroidota; class Bacteroidia; order Bacteroidales; family Bacteroidaceae; genus Physcousia. The sequence goes on from JAGCFN010000119.1 coordinate 1,552, forward strand.
TCCAAAGGAGGGGTGAACTGCGACGATACTCCCTCTCCTTCGGAGAGGGTTGGGGAGAGGCTTTCTCCCCTTCACGTTCCTCAATGGATGCCGTATGAATACGACAATTCGCTCTCCACAACGGAAGCCCTCGAGGCTCTGCTTCATTATATGGACGAGCGGGACGAGGAAATCCTGCATTCCAGCACCCAAATCATCATAGCTCCGGGCTATAAGTACCATATTGTGCGTCGGATGATAACCAACTTCCACCAGCCCCAAAGCACGCTTCTTCTTTTGGTGAGCGCCTTCATCGGAGAGGGTTGGCACGATGTCTACGACTATGCTCTCAGCCACGATTTCCGTTTCCTCAGCTATGGTGACAGCTCGATGCTTATCCCCTGAATAGGAACCAGACACATTTCTTTTCTGCTCAAATCATAGCGGAAAATGCCTTTTTCTTGCAGAAAAGTGCAAACAAAACGAATTTTTCGGCAAAGATTGTACTATTTTTGCGAAGAAATTCCTATCTTTGCATCACAAAGTTCAAGAAAAAGCATTTCACATGAAAACAAGATGGCTCCTTCTGGTTGCACTTTGTCTGCAACTCTTTTCACTCGTCACAAAAGCCGATGAACTACAGGTCGTAACCTCTCCCGTTGATGGTTGCTTCACGATTGCCGGTTCCGTATCGACCGATAAGGCCATCGTCCTCTACGACGCCAACGATGGCGAAGTGGTGACGACGGTGGTCGATTGTCTCCTTTCCGACCTGAAAGCAGTCACGAAGAAGACTTTCATGAAGTACAAGACTGAGCCCACAACGTTGAAGTGTCCCATCATCGTAGGCACTATCGGGCAGTCGAGTCACATCGACCAGCTCATTTCCGAGGGAAAGATTGACGTGAGCGATGTCGAAGGCAAATGGGAAGCATTCGGCATGCAAGTGATTGACAATCCGATGGAAGGCGTGGCAAAGGCACTCGTCATCTTCGGTTCGCAACCTCGAGCCACAGCTTATGGCATGTTTGAACTGAGCCGTATGATGGGCGTCTCGCCTTGGATTTGGTGGGCAGATGTGACACCAACCGTCAAGATGCAACTCTACGTAACGCCTGGCAGACGCGTCTTCGGCTCGCCTTCTGTCAAGTTCCGCGGCATCTTCCTCAACGACGAAGACTTCGGACTGCAACCTTGGGCAAAAAACAAGATGGAAGACGCTTCGCTGAAAAACATCGGTCCCAAGACCTATGCCGCCATCATGGAGCTGCTTCTCCGCTTGAGAGCCAATACGCTTTGGCCCGCCATGCATAACTGTAGCCGTGCTTTCTGGGACTTGAAGACCAACATCCCACTCATCACGAAATACGACATCTATATGGGTTCCAGCCATTGCGAGCAGATGTTGCGCGACAACGAATGGGAATGGAACCGCTATGGCGGACACTACAACGATGACTGGAACTGGAAGACAAACAAGGAGATGATAAAGCGCTACTGGGCTGAGCGAGTTGGCGAAAGCCGAGGCAAGAACGCCATCTATACACTTGGCATGCGAGGCGTACACGACACTGGCATCAACGGTTACAGCTCGACAGCCGAAAGGGTAGCAGCCCTGACCGACATCATCGCTTACCAACGGCAACTCCTCGCCGACAGTATAGGCGACCCGACAACTATCCCGCAAATCTTCATTCCTTATAAAGAAGTGCTCGATGCCTACAATGCAGGTCTGCAAGTGCCCGAAGATGTCACCTTGATGTGGGTGGACGACAATCACGGTTACATACGTCAGATGCCTAACCAAGCTGAGCAAGCCCGTTCTGGCGGCAATGCCCTCTACTATCACCTCTCCTATTGGGGCTCGCCCGATTCGTATCTCTGGCTCAGCTCCATCTCGCCATCTCTTTGCAGCTACGAGCTTTGCAAGGCTTATGCACAAGGCATTCAGAACCAATGGATTATAAACGTAGGCGACATCAAGCCAGCCGAAGAGGAACTGGAGTTCTGCATGGACCTCGCTTGGGACATCAACAGTTGGACACCAGAACGCGCTCATCTCTATTCTCGCGACTGGGCAGCTCGAACTTTTGGCGAGGATTATGCTGACGAAATCAACGAGATAAAGATGGCTTACTATCGTCTCGGCATCGCAGCAAAGCCCGAGCATGTGCAACTCTGCCACTTCGACCACTCGAATGCACAGGTTGATGCTCGCATCGCCGAATATCAAGACCTCTATCAAAGAACTGTTGCCCTGCGCTCTCGCATTCCTTCCTCGCTTCGCAACGCCTATTACGAACTCGTTGAATACCCTGTTTGCGCTTGTACAGACCAGAATATCAAACTGTTGCGAGCCCGTCAGAGCTTCGTCTACGCTTGGGCAGGACAAGGCGAAAAGGCACTCTCGTACTCAGCAGATGCGCAGAAAGCCTTCGACGAAATCGTTACGCTCACCAACAAGTACAACAACGGAATTGCCAGCGGAAAGTGGAACGGTATGATGAGCTACAAGCCAAACAACTGGAGCCAACACTTGATGCCAGCTGTAGCCACAGCCGATAACGTGGCAGAACAGCAGAGTAGCATTCTGCAGCCCAACGTCTCCATCATCGCTGGCGGCAGCTACAGCAATGCTTCCTCCACGGTGAAGACACTTGAGGGGCTGGGCATTCGAGGCACTACAGCAACTGTCTGGCCACTCGACATGCAGGCTTACACGAATGCCAACAATGCGCCTTATGCAGAGTATACATTGCCCGTCCAGAAAGGCCTCAACGTCATTCAGGTGCGTTGTCTGCCAACATTCCGCCTCAACACCTCCTACGACATTCGTGTAGGTATTTCCGTCGAAGGAAGTAATGCGACAATCATCTCCGTCAAGCAAACGGAGCGAACAGAGTCTTGGGACGAGACAGTGGCTCAAGGCTACATTCCTGCTGCCGTTCACTACACAAGCACGGAGGATAAGACGGTCAACGTTCGCGTCAGCTTCATGGATCCGGGACTTTGCGTAAGTGCCCTCGCAAGCATTCCATTCAGCGCAGGGACGGAAGACCTGACGGACCTACTTACCAATCCCGATTTCGAGTATGGCGGCACAGCTGGCACACTCAATCCGCAAGGTGGTCTCATTCGAGGCGTACCCAAAGGCTGGAGAGCAACAAACATCACAAACGGCAATTCGTGGGGCATCAATCAGGACGCCAAGCATCTGTGGGGCATCAACGTCTTCTGGGCAAGCGGCAAGCCTCTGCCCAACTCGTATGAACTCTCGCAAACCGTTCCTGCATCGAAGCTTGGAGCAGGCACTTACCTCGTGACTTGTTTGTTGGGCGTGCAGAAAGACAAGCTGGCGAACTGCCGACTCTTTGCCAACAAGAACGTGCAATACTATGGCAAGGAGAGCGATTATCTGGAGTCGATGCTCACCAATGGAGAGACCAACACCTTTGCAGGATACGGCGCTTCTGGAGCAGGCAAAATGACTTTGCATCCGATGTCTGTGATGGTGACGCTCAAAGACGGAGAGGCTCTGAAACTCGGCATCCGTACAAGTAATTTCAAGGCCGATGGGACGCGCTCCACAAACGACAGTCACGGCTGGTTCAAGGTGGACCACTTCCGTCTACAACGCATTGATGCGCAGGAAAATCCCGATGCGATCAAAACCCCTCAAGCCTCTTTAGAAGAAGGGGGAATCAATACATATTATGATTTGCAGGGACGTATGCTCCCTTTTGGCTTATCCCGTCAGAACGGCCTATTCATCATGCGTCGTCCTGACGGCAGCGTTGTAAAGTTCGCAAAGTATTAAAACTCAACGTAGGGACGAAGGCGGTCAATGTCTGTCGGACGGAAGCCTTCGAGGCGCGAAAGCTCGTCAAAGGAGTGCAAATCCCCTTTGTTGCGTCGATGCTCGAAGATGGCCTTTGCCTGATAGAAGTTGAGGTAAGGGTGCTTCATCAACTGCTGGACGGAAAGTTTGTTGACGTTTATCTTCTTGATTTCGACAGGCGAGACAGTCATGTATTTCATCACAGAATCTGGCATTTCGATGGCTTCCATTGCCTGCTCGACAGAAGTAAAGCCTCCAAGCGTCTTTCTGTAGGCAACAATTCGGGCTGCTCTTCTGGAAGCAATGCCTGGGATCATCTTTAGGAGCGAAGTGTCAGCTGTGTTGATGTCAATGGTCTGGCCGAATTGTATCTTCTCCTGCCTGGGGAAAGAATCCTGCCTGATTTGCTTCGCTTCGGCAACTGTCTGTTCTCTCGGAACTTCCTCTGCGAAGGGTTTTCGCGCCTCAGGTTCGACGTATTGAAACGCTTTTGCAATCCTCACATAAGGTTTCAAGCGCTCCCATTGTTCGTTAGTCATGCCTGGCACTCGCATGAAATCCTCCGGCTTATGGTAGCGCCCATGCTTGGCTCGATAGCGATAGATGCTGCGGACCTGCCAAGGAGAGAGTCCCAAACGCAGCAAAGTCGTAGAGTCAGCCGTGTTGGGGTCGAAGGGGAAAGACTCGAAAGGCTCCTCTTCAACTGCATAAATGTATTGACTTACCGAATGACCTGACCTCTCTTCGCTCTTCTCTGCTCCCTTCGTCGCAGAGCTGGGACGTCGCCAAGACCACACAGAAAAACCAATCAGGCCTACCACCAGCACACATTCGATGACTAGCAATCCTCTTCTCTGCGAGGGTGTGAATATGGGCAAACGCTTCATGACAGGAGTTCTTGCAGGAAGACTGCGGCAATAGCGAGGGGAGCGACGTAGCGAATGATGAAATAATAGAGGCGGAACAGCCTGAAGCGAATGGTTCCACCATTCGTCAGCTCATTCTCCACAAGTTTTCTATCCAAGTACCAACCCGTAAAGAGACAGATGATGATGCCGCCGATGGGAAGGATGATCTTGGAGGCTGTGAAGTCGAACAACTCGAATATGTTCAAGCCGAAAAGTGTCAAGTCACTCCATACACCAAACGAAAGCGAGCAGGCTATGCCGAGTGTCATGCAAGCTACGGAAACGGCAATGGCAGCCTTCTTACGTGAAATGCGGAAAGCCTCCAGCACGTAAGCCGTGACACTCTCATGCAAAGACATGGCACTGGTAAGGGCCGCCAACAAGAGCAACAGATAGAAGAAGCTCGAGAAGATGTAGCCAAGCCAAGGGACATGACTGAATGCGATGTTGAACACACTGGGAAGTGTGATGAAAACAAGGCCTGGACCAGCATCCACGCTGACCTCCTCGACGCTGAAGACGGCAGGGAAAATGATGAAGCCGGCCAAGATGGCGACTATCGTATCGATGACACTCACGCCCACAGCAGTCTTTGGCAACTTGGTGTCGGCTCGGAAATAAGAGGCATAGGTACAGAGGCAACCCATAGCCAGGCTAAGCGAGAAGAAAGCTTGACCCATAGCACTGAGAATGACACTGGCCGTAAGTTTCGAGAAATCAGGCTTAAGCAGGAAACGCAGACCTTGCGAAGAACCAGGCATGCTGAATGAGCAAACCACGAGAATGCCAATGATGAGGAGCAAGAGGGGCATCATGAGTTTCGAATAGCGCTCGATGCCAGACTGAACGCCCTTGGCTATGATGAAGTGGGTCAGTGCCATGAAAGCGGCTCCAGCCAGTATCGGCATCCAAGGGTCGCTGACAAAATTCGTGAAGACATCGCTATAATCGCGGTCTGCTTGCAGTTGTCCACCCACACTCTCGATGAGATAGAAAAGGGTCCAACCGCTGATGACAATATAGTAGGACAGAATCAAGAACGCCACAAAGACGCCAGCAACACCCTCGATGCGCCACCACTTACCCGGAGCGAGCTTTGCAAAAGCGGAAATGGTATTGGCATGAGTATGACGGCCAATGAGGAACTCACTCATCATGACAGGGATACCGATGAAGGCTATGCAAAGCAGATAGATGAAGATGAAGGCTGCGCCACCATTGTTGCCGACTTCGGTTGGGAAGCGCCACACATTACCCAAGCCGACGGCCGAACCTGCAGAGGCCAACACGGCTCCTAACTTGCTGCCAAAGTTATGTCTTGTTTCCATCTGTTAATGTGTCTCAGTCTATAAGAAAAGCGGGAATAGTTCGTTCAGGAATATGACAAGGATGCCGATGGGGGCAACCCAACGAATGAGGAAGAGCAGCGGTCGCATCGTTCGAACCGGGATGCTGCCGTCGTTGGTCAACTGTTGCTCAACCAGTTTGCGGTCGAGATACCAGCCAACAAACAAAGTTATCAGGAGTCCACCAAGCGGCATCAGGAACTTGGTGACAGTATAGTCGAAGAGGTCGAAGAAGCCGCGACCAAAGAATGTCACTTCTTGCCAAGGTCCGAAGGAAAGCGAACAGAAACTGCCCAGCACAAGGCAAACTAGGGTGACGATGGCAGCGGCTCGGCGACGACTCTTGTTGAAGTGCTCGGAGATGAAGGCAGTGCAGATCTCGTGCATACTGATACTACTCGTCAAGGCTGCCAACAGAAGCAAGACATAGAAGAGAAGTGAGAAGGCATAACCCAAGACAGGCATCTCGCTGAAACTGAGCAGGAAGACATTCGGCAGGGTGATGAAGACTAGGCCGGGCCCTGCATCTGGGGCTATACCGACACTAAACACTGTCGGAAAAATGATGAATCCGCTCAAAACAGCTACCATCGTATCAATGATGCAGACGTTCATGGCCGAACTCACCAGTCTTGTCTCGTTGTTGAAATAGGATGCGTAGGTCACTAGGCAACCCAAGCCGACACTAAGCGAAAAGAAGGCTTGGCCCATAGCTCCAAGCACAACTTCGGGCGTGACTTTGCTCAAATCGGGTCGCAATAGGAAGCGAAGACCTTCGGCAGCTCCCGTCATTGTCAGCGAGAAAGCCACCAAAAGCACGATGATGGCGAGAAGCATGGGCATCATCAGTTTCGAATAGCGTTCGATGCCATGCTGGATGCCTCGAGAAACAACAAGATGCGTCAACAAAAGGAAGACAGCAAGATAGAGGATAGGTTGCCAAGGGTCGGACGCAAAAGCGTTGAAAACTGCTCCGAAGTCAGTTTCACCTTGACTCTGAAGCTTTCCCAAAGCCGACTGAACCGTGTAATGAAGGGTCCAACCTGCTACCACAGAATAGAAGGAAAGCACGAGAAATCCTCCGAGTACACCCATCATGCCAGCCACTATCCACAGCTTTTTCGGCGCAAGCTTCTGGAAAGCTCCGATGGCGTTGCTGCGAGCAGAACGTCCGATAACGAACTCGCTGATCATGACTGGCATGGCAAACAGGAAGATGAAACCCAGATAGATGAGGATGAAGGCTGCTCCCCCACCCTTTCCCACCTCGGTGGGGAAACGCCAAATATTGCCCAATCCGACAGCCGAACCTGCCGAAGCCAAGATGACTCCAAGCTGGCTTCCAAAGCTTCCTCTTGCTGTATTACCCGAATTCATGTGGCGCAGTTTTTCACAAAATTCGTTGCAAATATACATAAAAAAGCCGTATCTTTGCAGCAAAATTCAGAAAAAGAGTACTTATATGCTACATAAATACTTGTGCCGCTACCCCTTCGCACTCTTTGTGGCAACCTGCATTGTCCTGCTTTCCCTGTTGCCCATTCCCGATGTGAAGGTGGGAGTCCATGTCCCTCTTGCCGACAAATGGACACATATGGTCATGTACGGAGTGCTGACACTTATCATCTGGCTGGAATACAGACGCTCGCACCAACTATGGGACACTTGGAAACTGATACTATTCGCTTTCCTGGCCCCCATCGCTTTTGGCGGACTGATGGAACTGGCACAAACTCATCTGACCACTTGCCGAAGTGGTGAATGGCTCGACTTTGCCGCCAACACCATAGGTGTCTGTCTGGGAACTGTTGGCGGACTTGTGGCAAAGATTCCTACGAAGCGTTAAAGTTTCCGAACTGGGAAGTTGAAATAGGTGTCAGGGAAGGGTTCGTCGACCAAGCAGAAGTGCCACCACTCTGTTGGGAACGGCTTGAATCCGTGGCGCATCATGGCTTCGCGAAGAATCATGCGATTGCAGAACTGCTCGGCAGTAATGCTGCGACCTACAGGACTCTTGCCATTGTCGCCAGTATACTCCTGCGTTTCAGGATCGCCACAGAAGTCGGGATGACTCTCAGGACCAAACCAATCGAACGTTCCACCCATATCCAACTCCTTTTCCGTCCTCATATCGAAGAGCGTCAGGTCAACTGTGGAACCTCTCGTATGCCCACTCTTGGCGCAGATGTACTCTTGATCGAA